>CAYTJA010000219.1:0-25117 GCA_964437835.1 uncultured Spirochaetales bacterium | reverse complement strand
CGATGGCACCCCCGCCCGCGCCTTCAGCGTCACATGACACGGAAACCGCCCCGGAAGCACTTCGCGAGTCGCGTGGGGGATGCGCGGCTTCGGCCCGGGTTTTCGGCCTGAGCCGATCCGCCGCCCACCCCAGCAAGCGCGTGAACTGAGCTCGAGAGCGAGCTGGCTACATTTCGCCTTCACGAGCCGAAGAATTCACTAACGCACTGACAGATGCGGTCACGAACTTTTCCTCTCGAACTTGATTCTGGCGATGTTCTCCTGACTCGCAGCAGCAGTCGATTCGGCCGTCGGCCCGCTCCGGTGCAGGGAGGGACTGCGCGCCGGGGATGCGCCCCGATGCGAGACGTTAGTTTTAGTCGAGACTGGCAGGACTGCGAACGTCGTTCATGTGCGCTGCGGCCCGCACTCCGTGCCTCGTTCTACCCGAGCCTCCACGCCGCGGGGCCGGGGCGAGTCCGGGGCCGAAGCAGTGAGCGAGCACGCAATGGCCGCTGTCGGTCCATCTCGGGGTGACCGCGACCGGTCCTGACTCCGGTCCACCCGGGAGCGACGCGTGGGTGCGGCGCAGCGAGCGCGAGGCCCCGGACTCGCTCCGGCCCTCGCGGCGCGCGCGTTCTCCCGCGCGCCCTGCTCTCGCTCTGGTCAGCACGTGCATCCCTGACCGCTCAGCGGCCTGCAGTATCATGCGCTGCACTCCATCGAGTCCCTGCGGAGACCCCATGCCCAAGCTCGATTTCAAAATCTTCGACGCCGACAACCACTACTACGAGGCGACGGACGCGTTCACGCGCCACCTCGACCGCCAGATGCAGCGGCGCGCGCTGCAGTGGGCGGAGGTCAACGGGCGGCAGATGCTGCTGGTGGCCGGCAAGATCTGCCGCTTCATTCCGAATCCGACCTTCGATCCGGTGGCTCGGCCCGGCTGCCTCGATCAGTACTACCGCGGCCACAATCCCGACGCTCACGACATCCGCAGCGCGTTCGGCGAGCTGCTGCCGATCGATCCCTGCTATCGCAACCGCGACGAGCGGACCCGGAAGATGGACCTGCAGGGCATCGAGAAGACCTTCCTGTTCCCGACGCTCGGCGTCGGCATGGAGGAAGCCCTGAAGCAGGATTCGGAGGCCTGCCACGCGGCGTTCCACGCTTTCAATCAGTGGCTGATCGACGACTGGGGCTATGCGTTCCAGGAGCGCATCTACGCCACGCCTTACATCCCCCTGCTCGACCCCGAAAAGGCGCTCGCGGAGCTCGAATGGGTGCTGGCGCGGGACGCGCGCGCGGTTTGCCTGCGCGCGGCGCCGGCCTGGACGCGCAGCGGGCCGAAGTCCCCCGCGGACCCGCTCTTCGACGGCTTCTGGGCGCTCGCGAACGAGTCGGGCATCACGATCGCGTGTCACGGCGGCGACTCGGGCTACGGCGTCTACAGCGAGATGTGGGGCGAGGCGGGCGCGAGCGTCGAGTCCTTCAAGGCGTCTCCGCTCAAGAACATCATGGTCGGCAACCGCGCACCCTACGACTGGTTCGCGGCGCTGATCTGCCACCAGCTGCCGCGGCGCTTCCCGAACCTGCGCTTCGCGAGCATCGAGATGGGCTCGAACTGGATCCCCTACCTGCTGCAGAACTTCCGCCGCGCCTACGGGCAGGATCCCGCGATGTTCTGCGAAGACCCGATCGAGACCTTCAAACGACACACCTGGGTGTCGCCCTTCCACGAGGACGACGTCCCGCTGCTGCGCAACCTGCTCGGCGCCGATCGCCTGCTGATGGGGTCGGACTGGCCGCACGCCGAAGGCCTCGCGGAACCGCTCGCCTACGTCGAGGAGCTCGAGGGCTTCTCGCCGGCCGAGATCCGCAAGGTGATGCGCGAGAACGCCCTCGAGCTCTCGCTGCGGCGTCCGGCGTCCCACTAGCCCGCTTGCGCAGCATCGCTGTGTCGCGGCCGTCGCCGCTGTGGCGTGCGTGCATCGTCGCCGCCGCTGCGCTCGCGCTGGCGCTCGCAGCGGGCGCGGCCCCGGGCGAGGAGCCCTTCGCGATCCAGAGCCTGCCCCAGAGCGGCCGCACGACCGCCGCAGAGCTCGCGGACTTCGACGGCGACGGGCGCGGCGACCTGTTCCGCTGCGTCTTCTCCGGCAGACCCGGCCAGGAGCAGCGCGCGCTCGAGCTGTACTTCCAGCGCGACGACGGCAGCCTGCCCGCCACGGCCGACATCCGTGCCGCGCTGCCACCCGGCGCCGCGGCGTACGACCTCGCCGAGTTCGATGCGCAGCCCGGCCACGAGCTGCTCTTTCTCGCGCGCGACCGCGTCTCGGTGCTCTCCTTCGGAGCTCGGAGCCCGGCGACTCGCGACCTGGCGCTCCCCGCGCCGTCGGTCGCCGTCGCCCAGGACGAGCGCGGGATCGACCGCATGATCCTGGTGCGCCGCGGCCTCGGGCCGGGGCCGCGCCTGCTGATCCCGGGTCTGGCCGAGGCCCTGGTGCTGGCGGAAGACGGAGCGCCGATTGCGCGCCTCGCAACCGGCGCCCGCGCGAATTACTTCCTGCCCACGCGCGACGGTGCGCTGGCCTCCGAAAGCGAAGTCGAGGTCTTCCTCGACGTGCCGCGGCTCACGACCGGCGACGTCGACGGCGACGGCCGCGGCGACGTCGTCGCGACATCGCGCTATGCGCTGCTCGTCTTCCTGCAGCGCGCCGATGGGAGCTTCGCGAACGCAGCCGACCAGGCCCAGCCGATCGAGCTGATCGAGCCCGAGGACTTCGTGCGGCAGTCGGGCTCGGTGCGCGCCGAGGTCGCCGACCTCGACGCCGACGGCCGCGCCGACCTTCTGCTCGCGCACACGCGGGGCGGACTCACCGGGGCCACCACGACGACCTTCCTGTTCCGGAATGCCGATGGGCGCTTCCGGCTCGAGCATCCGGACCAGCGCTTCGAGTCGGGCGGCAAGGGAACGGTCACGCACCAGCTCCTCGATCTCGACCGCGACGGCCGGCTGGAGCTGCTCGAGGCGCGCATCCCGCTCGGAGTGCTGGATCTCGTCGAGCTGCTGGTCACGCGGCACATCGATGCCGAGGTCGCGCTCCGGCGCGCGCGGCCGCCGGGGTCGGGCGCGGAGCTCTTCGAGGTCGAGCCCTTTTTTCAGCGCGAGATTTCGGTCGCGATCAGCTTCGAGACGCTGCGCCCGCGCGGATTCATCCCGACCTTCAACGCGGACCTGAACGGCGACGGAACCCTGGATCTGCTCGGCGCGGGGGACGGGGAGGCGCTAGAGATCCATTCGGGCCGGGGCGATCGCGCCTATCGCGTGCGCACGGCCCGGCAGCCGCTCGACACCGGAGGTCGCATCCGCTTCGGCCAGCTGCGCGCCGGAGGACTCACCGATTTCGTGATCTACGACCCGCGGCGCCCAGAGGCGCCGCTGCGAATCGGAGTCAACCGCGGCCTGCTCGCGGAGCCCGAGAGCCGCCCGATTCCGGAGCTCAGGGCGCAGCCGCCGAAAGTCGCTAGTCCGCCTTCAGTACCTTGACGAGGAAGTGGACGCGCTCGCCTGCGAGCGGGTGGTTCTGGTCGAAGTTCAGGTCGAGGATCGCCTCGGCTTCCCGGATTTCGTGGATGCGCAGCGAGCGCTGGCTGCCGTCGGGCGCCTCGCCGATCACGACCTTTCCGATCTCGCGGTGGTCTTCGGGGATGCGCTCGAGCGGGACCGGCTGCAGCAGCTCCGGAACGCGCTCGCCGTAGGCGTCGGCGGGCTCGAGCACGATTTCGCGCTCGTCGCCGGCGCCGAGCTCAGCGAGCTGCTGCTCGAGTGCGGGCAGCAGCTTTCCGTCGCCGAGCGTCACGACCAGCGGCTCCTGTCCACGCGTCGTGTCGATCTCGCGGCCGTCGTCGAGGCGGGTCGTCAACTCGAGCGTCAGCACGCGACCGGCGCCCGGAAAGTCCGGCGCCCCGCTCTCGGAGCAGGCCGCGAACGCGAACGCCGCGAGCAGCGCAGCCCTCCGAAGCCGCATCCCGGGCCGCGCGCAGCGCGGTCGCAGCACCGCGGAGAGTCCTAGCGGAACTGCAGCGGAGATCGCGCCGGCGGCGGCTGGGCCGCGGCGTCCCGGCCATGCACGAGCGTCGCCCGGCGCTCGCCGTCGAAGATCACGAGGATCTTCCCGGTACCGGCTGCACCCTGTACGACACCCTGGCCGAGCGTCGGGTGTTCGATGCGGTCTCCGGGGCGATAGCTGTCCTTCGCCGAATAGCTCTGGGACGGGCGCGCCAGGTCGGCTTCGACCCGCACTTCCGCAGGCGCCAGGGCCTTCGGCCGCGGCCGGGTGCGCGGCTTCACGCGGGCAGCCGTACCCTCCCACGCGCGCACCAGCAGCGGAGTGCAGGTGATCTTCGGAGAGCCCTCGTCGTAGCTCCAGCCCGGATCTCCCTCGAGGCGCAGCGAGAGATAGTGGACCTCGATGCCCAGCGCTTCGCGGATCTCGTCCGCCAGGCGCTCGAGCTCCTTGATCCAGGCCGCGCCCTTCTGCGAGTGCCGGCGGCGCGACAGCTCCCAGTAGCGCGGGCTCCCGATCAAGAAGAGCCGTGCTGCGGCCTCCGAGAGCTCGGTTCCCTCTGGCAACTCGGTGCGCAGCGCGTCGCGGTTGGCCAACGCGATCGCGCAATTCGCGAGGCCCTGGAGCAGCGCGCGCAGCGGCGTGTCACCGACGGGCACGCGGGTCGCTGCGGGGGTGAGGTAGCGGACCTCGGCAATCGCAAGGGATTGTGCGGGCCCGATGCCGAGCAGGTCGATGCGCTCGACTCCGAAATTCGGGTCGTCCGCGCCGAGCGCGGGATCCGGCTGGGCCGATTTCAGCGGCAGCAGCGGCTGCAGGAAGGTCGTGCTGCGCAGCGCGACGTCCTCCCCGGGAATCGGCAGCGGAATGCCGTGGCCCGCACGGCCGTGATTCGCGAGCGCGAGCGCGGCGTGCTCGCTGTCGCGCGAGGGCTTGCGCTCGGAGGCGAGCTTGCGGTTGTATGCGACGAAGTACTTCTTCTCGGCTTCGTGTCGCCGCGGCGCAGCGGCCAGCTCCTGTTGGAACAAGGCGGCCAGCCGCTCGCCGGTGAGTTCAGCCGCGACATCGCGGAACCCGGCAGACTGCCGTACCTCGCGGCTGCTCGCGAGTTCGATCAGCGGGTGCTTCCCCAAGGCATCCTCCCGGTTGCGCTGAAACGCCCCGAGGGCGCTGCGCAAAACCCGGGAATCATAGCGCGGGCCAGGGGCCGCTTGCAGTTGGCGTTCTCAGCTCCGCTCGCCTGCGGCTCACTGCGCGGGCCCAAGGGGCCCTCGAGGCTAGCCCGCTGCGGCGAGATCCAACGCTTCGAAGAGTCCGCGAGCGGACGGTTGCTCGCGCAGGCGCATGAGCGCTCGCCCCTCGAGCTGGCGCACTCGCTCCCGCGAGATGCCGATGCGCTCGCCGATCTCGGCCAGCGTCGCGACCGGAGTTCCCTTGAGGCCGAAGCGCAGCTCGACGATGCGGCGCTCCCGAGGCGTCAGGCAGCCGAGCAGACGGGAGAGGCCGTCGCAGAGCTCGCGGTCGTCGAGGTCGTCCGCGGGATCGCGCGCGCGGTCGTCCGCGAGCGCGTCCTCGAGGCGGAGGTCGTCCGTGCCGGGAATCGGCGCGTGGGTCGAGCGGATCGGCGCCATGGTCGCGATCAGTCGGTCGACTTCTTCGATTCCGATTCCCATCGCGCTAGCGAGCTCGTCCCGCGCGGGCTCGCGCCCGAGCCGGCGCGAGAGTTCCTGCTCGGTACGCCGCAGCTTGACCTGGCGCTCCCACACGTGGGAGGGCGAGCGCACCGTTCGCGAGTGGTTCTGAATCACGCGCATCATCGCCTGGCGGATCCACCAGACGGCGTAGGTCGAGAACATGAAGCCGCGGCGATGATCGAACTTCTCGACCGCGCGGATCAGCCCGAGGTTGCCCTCCTGGATCAGATCCATGAAGGGCACGCCCATCCGTCGGTACTGCATCGCGAGCTTCACGACCAGGCGCAGGTTGTGCGTGACGAAGGTCTGCTTGGCCTCGTCCTGCCGGGCGAGCGCTTCGTCGGCGCGCCGCAGTGCGGGGCGCAGCCCGGGCGCCGTGAGCTCGAAGCGGCGGCAGAGCCGCGGATCCGCGGCTGGGCTCGCATCGAGATGCGCGCGCAGCGCGCGGTGGATTTCGCGCAACACATCGAATCCGATGCCGCTGCCTGCGATCTGGCGCGCAATCGCGGCGCCGAGCGCCTGCTCGCGCGCGACGTCCCGCGTCTTGCGGGATGCGCGCAGCGCGCTGCGCTCCTCGACGAGCTTCTCGAGCTTCAGCATGCGCGCGTCGATGTGGTGGCTCCAGTCGCGCCCGCTGCCGTCGCGGTAGCCTGCCGCGAGCGCGGCGGTGACGCGCCCCGCTTCCGAGCGCTCGCGCCAGCGATCCAGCAGCAGCTGCGCAGTGGCGGACAACGCGCAGAGCTCGCTGCGGAAAGCGGCCTCCTCGCGCTCGATGATCCGCGCGAGCTCGTAGGTCTGCTCTTTCGACAGCAGCCGGACGTCTCCGACGGAGCGGATGTAGGCGTTCAAGCCGTCGAGCGCGGCATCGCCGTCGTCGCTGCCGCTCGTGCCGCGCGCGGGCTCCCCGCTCCACTCGGCAGATTCGGACGATCGGTCCGCGGGGACATCGCCATCCACAGAGGAATTCGCAGAGACATGCCGTAGGTCGTGATCCATGAAGATCTCCGTAGCACCTGAATCCCGCATCGAATGTAGACCCCGAAGTCCTCTGATTGCGTAAAGAGAGCGTAAATCCGCGGGGCGGCTGCTCGGACCCTCGCGCGCCGGCAACGCATCCCGCAACTACGCATCATTGCGTAGGGATTTCCCATGCGCTTTGGCGACCCTGCTACGTCTTCGAATGCTCGCAGCCCACTCCCTTCATTGGAAGCCGGCGAGTCGACCTCGCGACACCCCCATCCGGGGGAGAACGGAATGCTGGGGCGAGAGCGGTCCTGCAGTCATTTCGCGGCCTCGCCCGCGCGCTCCCGACCGGCCGCTGCACAGCCGCTTCCGCTCATCCGAGTTGCGCTTCGAGAATCCTGTGCGCGCAACTCCGAACCACAAGGGGCCTCGCCCCGCGCAGCGAGCCGTAGGCGAACGAAGTCATCCGCTAGCCGCCTCGCGCAGCAACGCGAGCGGGCGCTCGGCCAGCACGAAGCGCGAGGCCACCCGCGCGGTCGCAATGCAGATCGCGGGCAGGAGTGCGATCAGCATCCCTGCGGAGAGCAGGTCTGGCCGGTAGCTGCCCTCGAGCGTGAAGCGCGCGAGCAGCCCCGCGACACCCAGACTGGCGCCGACCCCGATCGCGGTCGCGGTGGCTGCGAGGATCCCGAGCTCGAGATCGAGGCTGCGCCGGATGTCGGCCGGATCGGCGCCGAGCACCTTCTGGAGGTTGATCTCCCAGCGGCGCGCCCGCGCCTGGTCGCGCGCGATCGCGAAGATCAGCAGCACGCCGACCGCAACCGAGAGCAGTGACGTCGCCGACACCGCGAGCGCGAGCTGATCGAGCAGCTCCGAGAGGCGCTTCACCGCGGCCGTGACGTCGATCGCGACGACGTTCGGGAAGCCCTCGGCGATCGCCGCGCGCAGCGGCTCGCGCTGCTCCGGAGCCAGTGCCGGAATCGACGCGAGCAAGGTCTGCGGCGCCTCCTCGAGCACGCCCGGCTGCACCGTCACGAAGAAGTTCGGCTGGAAGCTGTTCCAGCGCACCTGTTTCAGGCAGTGCACGCGACCCTCGACTGCGACGCCTTGCACATCGAAGCGCAGCGCGTCGCCGAGTCCGACGCCGAGATGCTCCGCGAAATCCACCTCGAGACACAGCTCCGCGGGCGCCGCGGGATCGCCGCGCGCCGAGAAGGGCTGCCCCGCGACGAGTCGTTCCGACGCGGTGGGCACCTCCGCGTAGCTCAGGTTGTAGCGGCGGTTGCGCAGCTCGGCGGCGCGCGCGCCGTCGCCGGCACCCGCGCCGGAGCCATCCTGCTCATCGACGACGGCCTCGCCGCGCACACGGTCGAGGCGCGCGCGCACCAGCGGCGAAACGCGCTCGAGCATCGCGCCGCTCGCGGCGACCAGCTGTCTCAGGCCTGCGAGCTGCTCCGGCTGGATGTCGAACAGGAAAAAGGTCGGCAGCAGGCCCTGCTCGGCCGGCCGCTCGAGGTCGCCGGCGATCACCGAGCGCAGCTGGGGCGCGAGCGAGAGCAGCAGCGCGCAGAGCGCGATCGCGACGAACTCTGCACTGCCCGATTCCCCGCGCCGCGCGAGACCTCGCAGCGCGAGGCGCAGCGTGAGACCCACGTGCGCTGCCGCGCGCGCGGGCAGCCTCAGCAGTCGGTGCGCGATCCACGCGAAGAGGCCGACGCAGGCCGCAAACAGCGCTCCGAAGGACCCTCCGACGCGCAGGTCCCCGCAGCGCCAGACCGCGAGCAGGCAGAGCAGTCCGAGTGCCGGCAGCAGCAGCAGGAAATCCCGGCCCCCGCGCTCGAGCCGGGGCTGCTCCTGCTCGCGGAACAGCTCGGCCGGCCCGAGCTTCCGGATCTGGAGTAGCAGTGGCAGGCAGGACGCGGTGCTCGTTAGCACTGCCAGGGCAAACGCGAGCGCGAAGGAGTGGGCGCCGAGCTCGAGCTCGGCTCCGGGCGGCAGCAGCGGCGAGGCCCGAAGCTCGATCGCCGAGAGCAGCAGCGCACCGCCGCCTACCGCGAAGAGCGCCCCGGCGAGCGCGACCCACCAGAGCTCGGCCAGCACCGCGAGCAGAGCGGTCGCGCGCGTCGCCCCGAGCGAGAGCAGGATCGCGATTTCCGAGAGCCGCCGCGCGAGCTGCGCGCGCAGCAGATGCGAAGCGCCGAGGCCCGCGAGGAAGACCGCGCCGACTGCCGCGAGCGACAGATAGCGCGTGACCTGCGTGTAGGCGCGCGTCAGATCGCGTGTGGCCTCGCGGTGGGATTGCACTCGAACAGCTGGATCGCCACTGGCCGCGCGCATCGCGGCCGCGACTGCGTCGGCATCGCTGCCGCTCGTCAGGCGATACAGCCGCTGATGCTCGACGCGGCTGCCGTAGGCCGCCAGGCCGGTGCTCGCGAGCTGCGGCAGCGCGAGGTAGAGGCGCGGCGCCATCGAGAAATTCCCCCCCTGCCGACCCGCGTCGCGACCGACCACCGCGAGCAGTCGGAAGCGCTGGGAGCCGAGCGAGAGCTCGTCGCCGGGCCGCGCGCGCAGCTGCGCGAGCAGCTCCGGATCCGACCACAGACCTCGCGCGCCGGCGAGCTCGCGATGCAGCTGCGCGTCGACGTCACCCCGGGATTCGAGCTGGACCGCGCCGTAGAGCGGGTAGTTCGCTTCGATCGCGCGCAGCTCGACGAGGCGCGCGCGGCCCGCGATGCCGGCCATCGAGTAGAGCTGCACGACGCGCGAGACCGCAGCCTGCGGCCCCGCGGACGCGTCGAGGCGGGCCTCCTCCTCGGGCGTGAGCTCGCGCGCAGAGCGCACCGCGACGTCGGCGCCGAGCGACTCGCGCGAGCGCAGCGAGAGCGCCACCTCGACGGAGCGCTCGAAGGCGTCGAGCGCGACGAAGCCCGCGAGACCGAAGGCGAGGTTCAGCGCGAGAAACAGCGCGGCGCGCCAACGGCTGCGCAGCTCGCGCAGCGAGAGCGCGAGCCAGGGCGGAACCACTGCAGCCCGGCGCCTGCCCGCGGCCGTCAAGCGGCCGGCTCGAGCCGGCCCGAAACCAGGCGCCCGCGGCGTTGACAGCGCTCCGCGAGCGCTTCGCTGTGCGTCACCAGCACGAGCGCGGTCTGGCGGCGCTCGACCTGCGCGAACAAGAGCTTCACCACGCCGGCGCCGGTCTGGGCGTCGAGGCTCCCGCTGGGCTCGTCCGCGAGCAGCAGCGCGGGCTCGACGACGAGCGCGCGCGCGATCGCAACGCGCTGGCACTCACCGCCCGAGAGCCGCGAGGGCAGATGCGCGGCGCGCTCGAGCAGCCCCACCTGAGCCAGCGCTTCTAGCGCGCGCTGCTCCGCATCGGGCTCGCGCTGGAGGTCCAGCGGAAGCCGCACGTTTTCGAGCGCGGAGAGACTCCCGAGCAGGTGGAACTGCTGGAACACGATCGACAGCCGGCGCGCGCGAAAGCCCGCGAGGGCTCGCTCGCCGAGCGCCGCCAGGTCTTGTCCCTCGACCTCGATGCGGCCGCGCGTCGGCGCGTCGAGGCCCGCGAGCAGCGAGAGCAGCGTCGACTTGCCGCTGCCGGAGGCGCCGAGGATCGCGAGGCTCTGCCCGGCCTCGAGGCAGAGATCGACGCCGCGCAGCACCGGAATCACTCCGCCGGGCGTCTCGAACTCCTTCTCGACCCCGAACGCGCGCAGGATCACGGCGGCGTCAACAGCGGCAGGAGATGCGTCAGCACATTCTCGGCAACGCGCAGGTATCCCCTGGCGTTCGGGTGGATCCCATCGGGTTGATTGAGCTCCGCGCGCGCTGCGACGCCCTCGAGCAGGAACGGGATCAGCGGCACGCCCCGCTCGGCGGCGAGCTCCCGAAACAGGCGCGCGAAGCCCTCGCGGTAGTCGGGGCCGAAGTTTGCCGGCAGCTGCATGCCGGCGAGCAGCACGCGCACTCCGTGTTGCAGCGCGAGGTCGATCGCGAGGCCGAGCTCGCGGCGCGTGTGCGCCAGATCCTGGCCGCGCAGGCCGTCGTTCCCACCGAGCGCGAGGACGACCACCGCGGGCTGCGCGCGCAGCTGCCAGCGCATGCGCGCCACCGCGCTCGACGACGTCGAACCGCTGATGCCCGCGTTCACGACGCGCAGATCGCGGTAGCCGAGCTCGTGTAGGCGTCGCTCGAGGATCGCCGGATAGGCCTCTTCGGGCGCGACCCCGAGCCCCTCGGTCAGCGAATCTCCGAGGCAGAGCACGCTCCGCGCAGCCGCCTGCGCCGGCTGCGCGCCGGCCGCGCGCTCTTCGGCCGCCGCCGCCGTCGCGAGCAGTCCCGCAGCGAAGCAGAGCGCAAATTCCCGTGTGAGCCGTCGGAGCACGCGCGCACCGTATCGCAGCGGCCTGCGCCGGGCATGGCGTCGACGGAAAACGCGCTCGGAACGGCACCGGCACCCCCCTCATTCGGGGGGGTCGCCACGGGCCGGGCGCTCCCCGATATGCGGGGCGAGCCGACGCCTTCCTCCCGACGAGAATCTCGAAGTGTGAGGGCGGAACGGCAAATGGCGCACAGCGGTCATCGACCCAGCCCGGGAGAGCTGCTGCTCGCCTGTGCCGCCCGACCCTCACACATCCCCGCACGATTCCGATGGATTCCCAGATGGAAGGGGGCCCGCTCCGAGCCGGAGCGGGCCCCCGCTTCGTTTCCTCGTCGTCACCCCTTACGCATCGGAAGGACCCTCTCGCCATGTCCCAAGACGCCCGCGTGCTCCCCCTGCTCGAGTGGATCTACGACGCAGCACTCGACGCCAACTGCTGGAACGCGTTCCTGGCCGAGCTCTCGCAGCAGCTCGGCGGCCCCGCCGCTGTCCTGGCATTGGAGCTGCCCGACGGCAGCCACGTCGATTTCGCTCCACAAACTTCTGTGTATCGACACGGGTTGGCGACCGAGTTCACGGAGATCTTCGATCGCCACTACGCGCGCGGCCTGCCGTGGGGCTCCTTCGTCGATCTCGAAACCGCACGCGGCTTCGTGTTCACCTCCGACCGCTTCCCGGACGCGAATCTCTGCGCGACCGACTTCTACAGCGAGTACATGCAGCCGCAGGGGCTCGCAGCCGAAGGGCCGATCGCCCATGTGATCCACGGCCGCGAGCCGGGGCACTTATCGGGCATCGCACTGTACCGGCGCGAGGGCGGCCGCGCGTTCTGCGCAGAGGATCTCGCGCTCTGCGACCAGCTGGTGCCGCATCTCGCGCGCGGCTATGCGATCCACTGCGAGCTCGGCGGCGCGCTGCGCAAGCGCACGGCGCTCGCGTCGATCGTCGACCGCCTGCCGATCGGAGTCGTGCTGCTCGATTCGCGCCAGCGCGCGGTGATGGTGAATCGCAGCGCCGAGCGCATCGCGAATCTCGATGACGGCCTGCGCATCGACGCCTCGGGCATACGCGCCCGCGACGCGAAGAGCCAGGCGCTGCTGCGCAAGCTGGTCGCACACGCGATCGAAGCCGGCCTGAAAAGCGGCATCGGCGAGCGCAGCTTCCTGTCGATCCCGCGCGCGTCGGGCGGGCGCCCCTTCGTGCTGATGGCCACCTCGCTGCTCGACCCGGAGTGCAGCGCAGCCCACCGCGACATCGCGGCCTGCGTCTTCGTCTCGGATCCGAATGCGCGCGAGATCTGCGGGCCCGAGGTGCTCGCGCTGCTCTACAGCCTGACCGGCGCCGAGGCGGAGCTGGTCGCGCTGCTCGCCGAGGGACGCTCGCTGGAGGAAATTGCGGGGGAGCGCGGCGTCACGATGAACACCGTGCGCAGTCAGCTGAAGCAGGTGTTCTCGAAGACCGAGACCAACCGCCAGGGCGAGCTGCTGCAGCTGGTGCTGACCGGTGTGGCCACGCTGCGAGACGCTGCACCCCCGCACCGCCTCGCAGTCGCGAGCGCGGCCGTCGCCGCGAGGTAGTCTCCGCCGGCGTGGAAGCGCCGAGCTCCGCTCTGCTCCCCGCCGCGCTCGCGTTCGCGCTGCGGGTGCACGCGGGCCAGACGCGCAAGGGGCGCAGTGCGCCTCACGCGTCGCACCTGCTGCAGGTCGCGGGGCTGGTGCTCGAGCACGGCGGCGATCCGGAACAGGTCGCGGCCGCGCTGCTGCACGACAGCTGCGAGGACAGCGCCGAGGCGACGCCCGAAGGGCTCGCGGCCGAGTTCGGAGCCGGAGTCGCGCGCATCGTCGCCGACTGCAGCGACACACTCCCGGGCGATCGCCCCGAGCGCAAGAGCCCTTGGCGCGAGCGCAAGCGCCGCCACCTGCAGCACCTGGCAACCGCGCCGGCGCGCAGCGCGCTCGTCGCGGGCTGCGACAAGCTCCACAACCTGCGCGAGCTGTTGCGCGACCTACGCGCCGAGGGTCTCCGAACCTTCGAGCGCTTCCACGCAGGCCCTGCAGAGCAGCTGTGGTACTTCGAGAGCGCGCTCGCCGCGCTGGCGCCGCAGCTGCCCGGCGCGCTGCGCGACGAACTGGCCACGGCGGTGTCGGAGCTGCGCGCGGCGCTCGCGAAAACCTAGCGGCTTCAGCTCTCTCCGCGGCGCAGCGCTTCGATGCGCTCGTCGAGCGGTGGGTGGCTCATGAACAGGCGCGCAAAGCCGGGACCGCCCGCGATGCCGAAGGCCGCCATCTCGCGCGGCAGGCTCGGAGCTTCGGAAGCGCTCTTCAGGCGCTGCAGCGCCCGGATCATGTTCTCGCGCCCGGCGAGGCGCCCACCGCCGGCATCGGCCCGGAATTCGCGCCGGCGTGAGAACCACATCACGATCACGCTCGCGAGGATCCCGAACAGGACCTGGAACAGCATCGACGTCAGGAAGTAGCCGATCCCGAAGCCGCCGCGCTCGTTGTTGTCACCGCGGCGCAGGAAGCTGTCGACCAGGAAACCCGCGACGCGCGACAGAAACATCACGAAGGTGTTGAGCACGCCCTGGATCAGCGTCAGCGTGATCATGTCGCCGTTGGCGATGTGCGACACCTCGTGGCCGAGCACCGCCTCGACCTCCTCGCGCGACATGTTCTGGAGCAGGCCCGTCGAAACGGCGACCAGCGCGCTGTCCTTGTTCGCGCCGGTCGCGAACGCGTTCGGCGAGGGCGACGGGAAGATCGCAACCTCGGGCATTCCGATCCCGGCGGCCTGGGCCTGATGAGAGACGGTCTGCAGCAGCCAGGTTTCGGTCGAATTGCTCGGCTCGCCGATCACCTTTGCGCCGGTGCTCCGCTTCGCCATCCACTTCGACAGCAGCAGCGACACGAAGCTGCCGCCCATGCCGATCAGCGCAAACATGAAGAGCATCCCGCTCGAGCCGAGGCCCTGCTCGGAGAGCAGCTGCTCCAGTCCGAAAACCCGCATTGCAATGCTGGCGACGACCAGCACCGCGATGTTGGTGAGAGCGAAGAGCAGGATCCGCGACATTCGAGCCCCCTCGTGCGTTCGTGCGGCGCGCGCGACGAAGAAGCCTATGCGGCGAGGAGGGTGAGTCAACGGAGGGGAGCGGCTTGGGGCCGCCGGCGGCCCGCGACGGTGATTCCCCTGGGGTACTCGTGCGGGCGGTCGCCGCACGCGAGCCGCCTACATCGACGGGCTGCCCGCGCCTTCGACGCTGCTGAGCCGGCTCTCGAGGTTCTGCAGCCGATCGAGCACTGCGCGCTGAGTCGCGGCGCTGCCGGCGTCGGCCGCGGTCGAGCCGCGCTCCTGATGATCCTGCCGGCGCTCGATGCGCTGCAGGCGATCGAGGATTCCGGCGACCTCAGATGCGCCCGCCCCGCTCAGCCCCTGACCGCCGGCCTGACGCTGCTCGAGCTCTCGCAGCCGGCGCTCGGCCTGGCTCGCGCGCTGTTCCACCGCGGCGAGCTTCTGTGCCAGCTCGCTGCTAGCGGGATCCGCTGCCGGAGCGGAGCGCTTCGCGAGCTCCCGCAGCTCAGCCTGCGAGCGCTCGACTCGCGACGCAAGGCGCTGGAAGGCCGGATCCGCGACGACGACGGTCAGTGTGTCCGGATCGAGTGCCGCTGGGTCTGCCTGCGTCTCGATCCGGCCCCAGGAAAGCGCCCAGACGGCGCTCGCAGCAGCGAGCACGAGATAGGGCGCGGCATGTCGGCGAAAAGTCTTTCGGAGCAGCCGCTTCTCGGCTGCGGACAGCTGAATCTCGGGTTGCGGCATGGCGCTGTGAATCGGCATGCGAGCCGCGGACACTGAGCGGGTCCGATGGAAGATCGCAGCGGCGAGACCGCCGGCTGGACTCGATCCGAGGGAATTCAGCTACGCACCGGCTGCTCGGTGCACTGCCGTTTCCCGCGAGTATCCTGCTGCCGATTTCGACCTCCGGCCCCCACGCTGAGCTGCTCCCCGGCCGCGCGACTCCCGCGGGAACTCGCCGTTTCGCAGAGCGCTTTCCGGCGCTGCACGGGCATTTCCGCGCACCAGATCGGCTGCTGATTTCATCGCTCGGTCTGGGCCTGCGCAACGGCGAGATCGGCGGCATCGACGACCTGCTCTACCGCGAGGCCGTGCCGCAGCTGCTCCGGGGCGGCGTGAACCTGTTTGCGACGTCGATCTCCGAGCGCATGCAGGTCTCGGAGCGGAACCTCGGCGTCGCACTCGCGCGCGCATTTCGAGAGGGCCTCGCCGCCCGCGACGAAGTCGTAATCGTGAGCCGGGGCGGCTACCTGAGCGTCGACCCGGAGCTCGCGCGCAGCCCGAGCGAGGCGCGGCGCTACCTCGTGCGGACCTACCTCGACAGCGGGCTCGTGAACCCGGACCACCTCGCGAACGGCGTGCACTGCCTGGATCCGAAGTTCCTGCTGGACCAGATCCAGCGCAGCCGCCGCAATTTGCGCCTCGAGACGCTCGACCTGTATTTGATCGAGGATCCCGAGAACACGCTCGCCGCGAGCGGCGGGGCCGAAGCGTTCCGCAGGCGGATCTGCGACGCCTTCGCTGCCCTCGAATCGGCCGTCGCGGCGGGCTGGATCGGCGCCTACGGGCTCTCGACCTGGGATGGCTTCTTGCAACCGCCGAGCTCCCGCGCGCACCTCTCGATCCTCGACCTGTTCCAGTGGGTGCTCGAAGTCGGCGGCGGCGACCATCATCTGCGCGCGCTGCAGCTTCCCGTGAGCCTCGCCTCCGCCGAAGCCTGGCGCCTGCGCTCACAGCTGGGCACCCGCGGAGCGCTCGAGCCGCTGCTCGAGATGCTGCGCGGCACCGGCACCGCGGTCTTCGCGAGCGCGCCGCTCGCGAGCGGGCGCGCGCTCGGGCGGCTGCCCGACTTCGCACGCGAGGCCTTTCCGGAGCTGCGCGGCGACGCGCAGATCTGCCTGCAATTCGCGCGCAGCGCGCCCGGGGTCACGGCGGCGATCGTGGGGATGCGCGAGGAAGCGCACATCGCGGACAATCTGCAGCTCGTGCGCGTGGAGCCCGCGTCGACGAAGCGCCTCGAGGCGCTCTTCGAACGCGCGGCGCGCTCCTCCTGAGAAACCGGGGATGCCGGAGCGGCATCCGAGTGGACGAGGTGACCCGAATGCGCAGCCAGCGCCTCCCGGAGCTTTCGGCCCGCGAGATCACACCGGAGCAGGTCTATTTGCGCCGGCGCGAGTTCCTGGCGGGCGGCGCTGCGGCGGCGGGAGCGCTGCTGCTCCCGGCCTGCTCGCGCTCGGAGAGCGCCGCAGCCAGCGCTCCCGAAGCGGCAGGTCTGCGCGAACTCCCCGGAGTCGCGCGCGGGCCCTTCGCGACCGACGAGCCGCTGACGCGCTATGCGGACGCGACCCGCTACAACAACTTCTACGAGTTCGGCACCGATAAGCAGGACCCGGCCGAGCATGCGGGCAGCTTGCGGCCCGAGCCGTGGTCGGTGGCGATCGAGGGCGAGGTCGCGCGCCCGGGGCGAGTCCCACTCGAGCAACTTCTGCTGCCCCACGCGCTCGAAGAGCGCGTCTACCGCTTGCGCTGCGTCGAGGCCTGGTCGATGGTGATCCCGTGGATCGGGATTCCGCTCGGCGAGGTGCTGAAGCGCTTCGAGCCGACTTCGCGCGCGAAGTACGTCGGCTTCGAGACGCTCTTCGACCCCGAGCAGATGCCCGGCCAGCGCCGCGCGATCCTCGACTGGCCCTACAGCGAGGGCCTGCGCATCGACGAGGCGATGCACCCGCTCGCGATCCTCGCGGTCGGCATGTACGGCCGCGTGCTGCCGAACCAGAACGGAGCGCCGCTGCGCCTCGTGGTGCCGTGGAAATACGGCTTCAAGAGCATCAAGTCGATCGTGCGTATCCGGCTGCTCGAAGCGCAGCCCGCGACCACCTGGAACCGCATGGCTCCCGACGAGTACGGCTTCTTCAGCAACGTGAATCCCGAAGTCTCGCACCCGCGCTGGAGCCAGCAGCGCGAGCGGCGGATCGGCGAGCTCTCGCGCCGCAAGACGCTTCCGATGAACGGCTATGCCGAGCAGGTCGCACCGCTCTACGCGGGAATGGACCTGCGCAAGCTCTTCTGAGCGGAGATGCTCGATTCGCGTCGACTCGCACGCGCGAGCCAGGGCCTCGCGATTGCGGCCGCCGTGGCGCCCGCCTGCCTGCTCGCACGCGACTTTGCGCGCGATGCCCTCGGCGCGAATCCGATCGAGGAGCTCACGCACGCGAGCGGGCTCTGGGCGCTGCGCTGGCTGCTGCTCTCGCTCGCGGTGACGCCCGCGCGGCGCTGGCTCGGCCTCGCGTGGCTCGCGCCACTGCGCCGCAGCTTCGGGCTCGCGGCCTTCGCGTGGGCCTGCGCCCACCTCTCGATCTTCGCCCTGCTCGACCACGGCCTCGCGCTGCGCGAGATGTGGGAAGACCTGCTCGAGCGCCGCTACATCAGCGCGGGCGCCGCCGCCTGGTGGCTGCTGCTGCCACTGGCTGCGACCTCTACCCGCGGCATGCAGCGCCGGCTCGGCCGCCGCTGGCAGACGCTCCACCGGTTGGTGTATGTCGCCGCTGCCTTCGCGATATTGCACTTCATGTGGCTCGTGAAGGCAGATCTGAGAGAGCCGGCCGCCTATGCAGCGGTGCTCGCGCTGCTGCTCACCGCTCGGATCTGGGCGTCGAGCCAGCGCCTTGCGCACGCTGTCGGGCGCGGCACGGCTGGTGGCTGAGGCAGGATCGCGTCAGCCGCTGATGATCCCCCCGCCACCGCCGAAGCCACCGCCACCGCCGAAATTGCCGCCGCGGCCGGCAGCCCCCGAGGGCATCATGCTCGGCACCACGATGCGAGACGACTCACGGCGCTGGAGCTCGCGCACCTCGTCGAGCAGCTGCTCGACCGCCTGCTGAATTGCCGCGGGAAACTTCGCGATCGCGTCCTGCAGATTCGGGGCGTCGATCGGCGCGGAAACCGGCAGGGGCCCGGCCTGGGACATCAGCTGGGTCTGCCCCATGTACAGAGACGGGCGGCTCGGATCCGCGCTGCCGTCGAGCTTCACGGGCACCAGCACCCGCAGGGTCGCGATCTTGAGATCGGTGTAGATCTCCTCGCGGTAGAGATTCTTGGCGTCGACCGAGATTTCCGACACCGCCATGTGCTCCGGGCTGCTCACGCAAAACCTCCTCCGCGCCATGCGCCGGCGCGACGCGGGAAGCTATCACGCCCCCCGGCTGGAAGCCGAGGCGGGCGACTGCCGGGCCGTGGCCCGGCCGGGCTTGCTAGCCTTGCGAACTGTGTCGACGCCGGCCCCGAGCGATTCCAGCGCCCCGCGCGACGTCCATACCCTCGAGGTCGACGGGCGCGAGTTCGTGATCGTGGGCACAGCGCACATCTCGCGCGAGTCTGCCGACCTCGTGCGCGAGGTGATCGAGCGCGAGCGCCCGGACTGCGTCTGCATCGAGCTCGACGCGCAGCGCTTCGCGGCGCTCTCCCACAAACAGCGCTTCGATTCCCTGGATCTGAAGCAGGTGATTCGCAGCCGCCAGCTGGCCCCGCTGCTCGCAAATCTGGTGCTGGCCGCCTATCAGAAGAAGCTCGGCGGCAAGCTCGGCGTGACACCCGGCAGCGAGCTGCTCGAGGCCGCGCGCGCGGCAGAGGAGCTCGGGATCCCGGTGAGGCTCTGCGACCGCGACGTGCGGGTCACGCTGCGGCGCGCCTGGGCCTCGATGGGCTTCTTCAAGAAGAATGCGCTGCTCGCCGTGCTGCTCGAGAGCCTCTTCGACCGCAGCGAGCTCGACGAAGCCGAGCTGCGACGGCTGCGCAGCCAGGACGTGCTCTCCGAGCTGATGAAGGAGCTCGGAGACGCGATGCCCGAAGTCAAGCGCGTGCTGATCGACGAGCGAGACGCCTTCCTCGCCGAGCGCATGCGCCAGGCGCCCGGCCGGCGCATCGTCGCCGTGGTCGGCGCCGGACACGTCGAGGGCATCCTCGAGGCGTTGCGCAACCCGCGCGCGGCCGATCTCCGCGCGATCGACTTCGTGCCGCCGGTCAGCCCCTGGATCCACTGGATCGGCTGGGGCATTCCCGCGCTGATCGTCGGCGGTCTCGGAGCGCTCGCGGTCACGCGCGGCAGCGCGGTCGCGAGCGAGAGCCTGCTGTACTGGATCGTGGCCGCGGGCGTGCCGACGACGCTCGGCGCAGCGGCAGCACTCGGCCATCCGCTCACGATCTGCGCCGCCTTCTTCGTCGCGCCGGTCACGGGCCTGCTCCCGATGGTCGGCGCCGGGCACGTGCTCGCGTTCCTGCAGACCTGGGTGGCGCCGCCCCTCGTCTCCGAGTTCGAGCACGTCACGAGCGATGTGCTCTCGCCGGGGCGCTGGTGGGGCAACCGGCTGCTGCGCGTCTTTCTCGTCTTCGTGCTGACGACCCTCGGCAGCATGTTCGGAAACTGGGTCGGTGGCGCGGAGATCGTGCGGAGCCTGCTCTGAGATGGCGGCCGCGCCGGCCAGCGCCCGGCTGCCGCGTGCCGACGACCGCGCCGCCCCGCTGCGGATCGCCCACCTGACCGGCGAGGCGGGCTTCTCGGGCGGCGAGGTTCAGCTCTTCCACCTCGTCGAGGGGCTGCGCCAGCGCAACCACCACAGCCTCGTGTTGTGCCCGCAGGGCAGCCGCAGCGAAGCCGAGGCGCGCCGCCGCGGCATCGAGACGCATCCGGTGCATGTGCGCAACGAGTGGTCGCCGCGCTGCTTCGCGAGCGTGCGGCACGAGCTCGCGCGCCTCGCGCCCGACATCGTGCACCTCCACACGGGGCACGCGACCTGGCTCGGAGGCCTCGCCGCGCGCGGCCTCGGCCTCCCGGCCCTGACCACGCGGCGCATGGACAGGCCGGTCAAACGCAACCTGCGCACGCGGATCCTGTACGGACTCTGTGTGCAGCGCGCGGTCGCGATCTCGCCGGCCGTCGCCCGCCAGCTCGCCGACGGCGGCGTACCGGCGCAGATGATCCAGATCGTTCCGAGCGCGGTCGACCCGGTCGCGCTGGTTCCGCAGCGCAGCCGCAGCGCGACGCGGCGCGCGCTAGGCACGAGCGACACACGCGCGTGTGTGTTGACCGCGGCCACGCTCGTCCCGCGCAAAGGCGTGGATCTGCTGCTGCAGGCGACCGCGGAGCTGGTGCGCCGCGGCCTGGATCCGGAGCTCTGGATCGCGGGCGAGGGCCCCGAGCGCCGGAAGCTGCTGCGCCTGGCGCAGCGCCTCGGGCTCGGCGAGCGCGCGCGCTTCCTCGGCGCCCGCTCCGACGTGCCCGACCTGCTCGCGGCCTGCGACGTCTTCGCGCTGGCCTCGCGCCAGGAAGGCCTCGGCGTGGCCGTGCTCGAGGCGCTCGCGCTCGGGCGCCCGGTCGTCGCGACGCGCGCCGGAGGTCTCTGCGACGCGCTGCGCCACGAGGAGACGGGCCTGCTGGTTCCGCCGGAGGATCCGCTCGCGCTGGCCGCCGCACTCGAGCGCCTGCTGCGCGACCGCCGCCTGGCCGAAGCCCTGGCACGCCACGGACCGGCCGTCGTCGCGAGCGGCTTCGCGCTGGACCGCATGGTGGATGCCTACGAGCGGATCTACCGCGACGTGCTCGCGGAGCGGCTCCGCTGAGCGCGGGAGCGGCAGCGCTGCGCATCGCGGTGCGCGCGCCGACCTGGGTCGGCGACGCGGTGATGGCCACGCCCGCACTTCGCGCGCTGCGCGCCGCCTACCCCGACGCTCACCTCGCAGTCGAAGGCCGGCCGGAGATCGTAGCTCTGCTGCGCGGGCTTCCCGGCATCGACGCGTTCCTGCCGCTCGCGGGCCGCGGCCCACGCGGGATCGCCGCCCGCACCGCCGCGCTCTCGCGCGAGCGTTTCGATTGGGCCGTGCTGCTGCCGGATTCCCCGCGAGCGGCGCTCTGCCCATTCCTGGCCGGCGTGCCGCGGCGCGCGGGTTATGCGCGCGATCCGCTGCGCCGCGCGCTCTTGAACGACGCGCTGCCGCCGCCGCGTGAACAGGGACGGCGGCAGCCGATCCCGATGGTCGAGCGCTACTTGCGCATCACGCGCCATCTCGGCTGCGAGGATCGAGGCGGCCGCGTCGAGCTCGCGATCGATCCGGAAGCGACCGCGCGCGTGGAGGAGCAGCTAGAGCGCTGCGGCGTGCGCGCGGACGAGAAGCTCCTGGTCGTGACCCCTGGCGCCGGCTTCGGCCCCAGCAAGCTCTGGCCGCCCGCACACTTCGCGAAGGCCTGCCTGCTGCTGCACGAGCGCTTCGGTCTGCGCCCGCTGCTCGCCCCGGCGCCGAACGAGCTCGGACTCGCGCGGCGCATCGCGGAGGGCACGCGCCGCGCGGGCGGCTGCGTATTCCACTGCGACTCGCTTGCGGGCCTCGAGGCGCTGAAGGCGCTGATCCAGCGCTCGGCGCTGGTGCTCTCGAACGACACCGGGCCGCGTCAGATCGCGGTCGCCCTCGGCCGCCCGGTGATCGTGCTGATGGGCCCGACCGACCCGCGCCACTCCGCCTGCAACCTCGAGCGCCAGCGCGTGCTGCGCGAAGAGGTGGCCTGCAGCCCCTGCCAGAAGAAGGTCTGCCCGATCGACCACCGCTGTCTCGTGCGCCTCGCGCCCGAGCGCGTGGTCGAGGCGGCCTGCGAGCTGCTCTCGTCATGAGCGCTCGATGCAGCTCTCGTCCAACCGCACCAGGATCGCGTCGGAGAGGCCGACCTCGCGCGCATAACCGCGTGCGCCGCCGTAGCGGCTGTGCAGGCCCGCGAGGAAGTCGAGCATCGTCTGCGGCTCCGCGTGCAGGGTGTCGGGCGGCAGGTCTTCCCAGACCTGGTCGTAGCCGCGGCTGCGGTTCAGGCGCGCGACGATCGCGTCGAGCGTCTCCTTGGTCGCCGCATAGTCGGCCACGATGATCTCCTCGGGAACGCCTAGCAACGCGAGCAGCAGAGCCGAGACGATCCCGGTGCGGTCCTTGCCGGCCGCACAGTGGAAGACCGCCGCGCGATCGGACTCTGCGAGCGCCGCGATCACGCGCGCAATCGGCGCCTTCGCGGTCTCGAGCATCCCGAGGTACATCTGCGCCAGCGTCCAATCGCGGCGCGACGCCGCCGCAGCCTCGCGTCCGGCGGGCACGGGCCCGCGCGCGCCGTCGAAGAGCGGCAGGTGGTGGAAGCGCAGGCCGCGCGCGTGCTGGAGCCGCCCGCGGCCGTCGACCTCGAGCTCGGCCGTCGAGCGCAGGTCGACGACATCCGAGAGCCCGATCCCCTCGAGCAGCTGCGTCACGTCTGCCTGGGTCAGGTCCTGGAGGCCATCGGCACGGAACAGCCGCCGCCAGCGGAGCTCAGCTCCGCTCGCGGTCGGATAGCCCCCGAGATCGCGGAAGTTGTGGCAACCCTCGAGCGGAATCCTGCGCTGCATGCGGCCAGACCTTACCGAAGCGGTCAATCCCCGGGTGCGGGAGGCCGAAGAGTCGAGCGGCCCCGTGTCCGCTGCGGTGTCGGCTGGGCCGGCTTCGCGGGAGCGGGTGCCGGACCTGGAGGCACAGCGCAGATGGCGAGCCCGGCCGCGAAAATCTCGGCCCCGGAGCACGGCAGTATCGGCCCCAGCGACGAGGGCCTGCACCCGCATGCGCCGGGCCTGGCGAGCTGGAGCGAGTCCTATTCCTGGGACTTCTGTGACGCCGAGGGAACCATGGGCGGGCACTGCCGCTTGAGCCTGCATCCGGTCGAGGAGCGCGCCTGGCTCTGCCTCGTGCTCCACCGCGGCGACGAGTGGGTGATGATCGAGGAGCCCCGGCTTCCGGTCACGGCGCTGGCCGCGCGCAGCTTCGGGCTCTGCTTCTCCTGGGATCCGCAGGAGCCGCTCCAGGCGGGCGTGCTGCGCGTCGAGGGCACCGGCCGCTGGGGCGCCGGCCAGCGCGCGAGCCGGCTCGCGCGCGTCTGTGTCGAGCTCACGGCACACGCGCTCGGTCCGGTCTTTTCGCCGCCGGGCAGCCGAGTGCAGGGCTCGGACGGCAGATCCTACGCCGCCACGCACTTCGAACAGGCCGCCGGGTACTCCGGCCGGCTCCGGATCGGCAACGACGACAGGCGCTTCGACGGCTTCGGCCACCGCGAACACGCTTGGGGCCCGCGCGGCTACCGCCACGAATGGGACCTGCTCACGCTGCACGGCGTCGATCAGCACTGGCGGCTCTCGGCGACGTCGGTCTCGGGCGCGGGCCGCTTCGAGACCGGCACGCTGCAGAGTGCAGAGCTGCACCCGGTGAGCACTTTCGATCTCGACCTGCAGCCGCGCGACGAAGACCGGGAGGCCTGGACGGGCAGCCTGCGCGCGCGCGCCGCCGACGGCAGCGAACTCGCCGGCGAGATCGAAGAGATCTCGGCCGCGCAGCTCGACCACAGCCACGCCCCCGAGGTCCCGGAGCGCAGCCTGCTGCGGCGCGCCTTCGTCCGCCTGCACCCCAAACGCAGCCTGCTGCGCCGCAAGTCCGGTGCGCCACCGCCGCTCGTCGGCTGGCTCGAGACCCACAGGATCCTCGGCTAGCACTGCGGGTCCCGGGCCGGGAGGCGCCCGGCGCAACCGCTCTCCGCTCGGCTTCGCCTCGCTGCGTGCCGGAGCGGCTAGTCGCTGCACGCCGCTCGCGCCCGCTCTGCGCGACGCGGCGCCTGGCGCATGCAGCCTCCGCTAGACCTCGGCCTGCCGCTGGTGCAAGATTCTCGCGCGCGGCGCAGCGAGAGACTGCGCGCGCGGAGGTTTCCGCATGCAGCTGCTCGGCCTCGGCTATCTCGGAGTCGCGGGCCCGGAGCTCGCGGGTTTCGCGCACTTCCTCGAAACGGTGCCCGGCCTGATGCCGGTGGCGAAGCTCGCGGATGGCGCGCTCGCGTTTGCGGCAGACGCGCGGCGTTTTCGCATCGCGGCTTATCCCGGAGAGAAGAATGCGCTGGCCTATCTCGGCTTCGAGATCGCCGATGCCGCGGGGCTCGCGGCGGCCGTCGACGAGCTGCGCGGCGCAGGCATTGCTGTGCGCGAGGGCACTGGAGAGGAGCGCAGGGCGCGCGCGGTCGCGGGCCTCGCCGTGCTCTCCGACCCCGCGAAACACCGGGTCGAGCTCTTCCACGGCGCGGCGCAAGGCGCGGCCTTCGCTTCCCCGGCCGGCGTGCCGGGTTTCCTGACCGGCGAGCTCGGACTCGGCCACGTGAATCTGATCGTGCCGCAACTCGAAGCGGCGCTGCACTTCTATCGCAGCGCGCTCGGCTTCGCGGACAGCGACTGGATGGAGTTCGGCCCGGGCATGGGCGGCCACTTCCTGCACTGCAATCCGCGCCACCACAGCCTAGCGGTCACCTGCATCGGCCCGCTCGCGGGCCTGCACCACCTGATGCTCGAGGTGCCGAGCGTCGACGACGTCGGCCGGGCCTGGGACCGCGCGCACGCCGCGAAGGCGCCGATCAGCGCCGCGCTAGGTCGCCACCAGAACGACGGCATGTTCTCGTTCTATGTGCAGACGCCCTTCGGCTTCCACCTCGAGATCGGCTGCCAGGGCCGCAGCCTCGACGCGAGCTGGAAGCCCGCGCCCTTCCTGGGCGACATCTGGGGACACGAGGGCCTCGCGGGCTCGCTCGGCTCGATCGCGGGCGGGCCGGTCTGAAGACGGCGCGGCCAGCGAGCCTGCGGCGCTGCTGATCTGCAACCGGGCACCGAAGCGCTGCGGTCGTCGCCCTTCGCCTGATCCCGGCCCAGCGCTCGCCAGGTATGCTGCGCTCGATGAGCGCGCACCCCGAGCTCTCGCCCAACGGTTCGGGAGAAGCTCCGCGCAGCGAGAGTCCGGCCTATCTCGGCTGGGTCGTGTTCCTCCTGTTCTGGGTCCAGGCGCTCAACATCGTCGACCGCCACGTCTTCGGCCTGACGATCCGCGGGATCAAAGACGAGTTCGGACTCTCGGACCAGCTGCTCGGCGCGTTGGCCGGATTC
>CAYTJA010000218.1:0-6205 GCA_964437835.1 uncultured Spirochaetales bacterium | reverse complement strand
GCTCGCGCCCGAGGACACGCTCGGCGCGCGCTATGCGGTCGAGCTCGCGGGCGGGAGCTATGCGCTGTGGCTGCGCGCCTGGATACCGGCGACCTGGAGCTATCTGCTCGGCGGCGCGCGCTCGAATGCGGTCTTCGTCGGCGTCGACGGCAGCGAGGAGATCGAGCTCGTAGCCGGTGACGCGTTCGAGCGCTGGACCTGGCTGCGCGCGCCCGAGCCGCTCGAGCTCTCGCGCGGAGCGCATGAGCTGACGCTGAAGGTCAGCGAGCGCGGCTTCGCAGTGGACCGCATCTTCCTCTCCGCGCGCACGGATTTCGCACCGGCCGCACCGGGCCCCGCCGAGACACTCGCCGCGGACACCTCCCGCCCGTAGAATCCGCTGCCATGGGAAAGCTCAGCGGACGGGTGGCGTTGATCACGGGCGGCGCGCGCGGACAGGGCGCGGCCGAGGCGCGATTGTTCGCGAGCGAGGGTGCGCGCGTCGTGGTCGCAGACCTGCTCGAGGAGCAGGGGCGGCTGCTCGCGAAGGAGCTCGGCGCGGCCGTGCGCTTCGAGCGCCTCGACGTGACGCAGCCCTCCGACTGGGAGCGCGTCGTCAGCGGAATCCGCAGCCGCGAGGGTCGCCTCGATGTGCTGATCAACAACGCCGGCATCTTCCGCGGCGGCCTGATCCACGAGATGCCGCTGGAGGATTTCGCCGCGGTGATCCAGGTCAACCAGATCGGCTGCTTTCTCGGCCTGAAGCACTGCTTCCCGCTGCTGCGCGAGAGCGGCGGCGGCTCGATCGTGAACATCGCGTCGGTCGCGGGGCTGAAGGGCGTGCCGGGCGCCGCCGCGTACGGCTCGAGCAAATGGGGGATCCTCGGCCTCACCAGGACGGCCGCGCTCGAGTTCAGCGCCGCGAAGATTCGCGTGAACGCGATCTGCCCGGGCTCGGTGCTGACACCGATGATCGCGCCCGACGTGTTCCCGGGCGTCGATCAGCAGGGGCACTGGGCGAAGCTCCCGATTCCGCGCGCCGCGCAGGCCGAGGAAATCGCGCGCGTCGCGCTCTTCCTCGCCTGCGACGACAGCTCCTACGTCACCGGCGCGGATCTCGCGGTCGACGGTGGCGAGACGGCCGGGCAGCCGATCGAGGGGATCCGCTAGTTTTCGAGCGCGCGCTGCGGCGCAGGGAGCTTCCGCTTCCCCTGGCGAGGAGTTTCGCGGCCTCCGCTTCGATGCGGGTGCCCGCGAAGAAGTCCGGATTCAGGCGGCCGTAGAAGCGCACCGGATTCGCGAACACGAAGTCGCGGAACTGCGCCTCGTCGATCAGGCCGTCCTCCACCAGCTCGAAGGCCTCGGGCAGGATCTCCGTCATGTCGGGCACGTCCCAGTGGCCGAGGTCCGAGCTGAACATCGCATTCAGCACTGCGCCGAGCGGGTTGCGGCGCCGGTCGAAGGCTGCGGCCACGCCGGGATCGTCGGCCTCGCAGCCGAAGAAGAAGCCCGAGACGAACTGATCTCGGATGTCCTCGGCTTTCTCGATGCCGCAAGCCTGCCACTCGTCGAGAAAAGGCGGCTCCGGTTCGAGCTTCGCGAAGGATTCGAAGAGGCCCGGCACGTGCTTGTGGAAGTGCGCGTCGCCGTACTGCTCGAAGAGGCGCATCACGAGGGCCTGGTCGAGGCGCGCGGGATCCAGGTGGTGGATCGCCTTCGCGTTGCGTTTCTCCCAATGGCCTAGCAGGTCGGCGTAGAGCTGGCAGGCCCAGGAGACGCCGCCCTCGAGCAGGCCGAACGCGAGCTCCGGGAAGCGGTGCGGGACGCCGCCGAAGAACAGCGAGCGGCAGGTGGCCTCCATGCTCGCGCCGAAGGAGCCGATGTGGTTCGCCATGTAGCTCGAGACGGAGCGGCGGCTGCCCCAGCCCATCCCGGGCGTGTGCGAGGTAGGCACCACCCGCAGCTCGATGCAGCGCTTCCAGAAGGGGTCGTAGTCGTAGGCGCTGTCGAGGCCGAGGCAGTCGAGGCGCTCGCCGGAGCCCGAGCCCCAGTTCGGCAGGCGCGCATCCGGGAGGCGTGAACCAGCGCTCGGCGCTGCGCCCTCGCTCTCGCCCGCATCGATCGGGCGGTGTACCAGCCCGTTGATCACGATCGCCTTCATGCCGAGTTCGCCGACCGCGTGCTCGAGCTCCGCGAGGGCCTCTTGCGGCGTGTGCGTCGGGATCTGCGCGGCCGGCGTGATGCGATCCGCGTAGGGCGCGTAGACCTCGGCGTTGAATGCGTTCAGCGCGCGGCACGCGACCTGACGCACCTCGGCGTCGCGGATCGCCGTGGTCGTGAGTGTGCGGCTGCCGTAGAGCACCGCGAAGTCGATGCCGAGATCGTCGAGACGCGCGTGCAGCAGCTTCGGCAGCTGCGAGGTCACGCGGTCGAGCGTGTTGGCGGCCGGCAGCGACCACCACGAAGGCCGCGTCGCCCAATTCGCGCGCCGCTGCTCCCAGCTGAGGCGGCTCCACGGGCGCAGCACCATGTCGTCGAAGTCCATGCCGCCGGCCGCGCGGAAGCGCTTCACCAGGTCGGGGCCCGCGATCTCCTTTACGTAGTCTTCGAAGAAGGGCAGGAAGACCGGCGAGGTCTCGATCAGGTGGCCGTCCGCGTCGACGACCGGATGCCCTAGCCGCGCCCGCAGCCGGGCCGCGGCGCTGCCGCGCGGCCGCGCGGCGCTGCGCGTGCCGCGCTTCGACGCTTTCGCCTTCGCTCGCCCCACGCCGATCCCCCTCACGCGCTCCGCTCAGCGCGCCCCGCGCATCCTCGCAGAATCGCGCGCGGGGGGGGGGGCTGCCGCGGACCGTCTCTATACTATCAATCTTTTATAGGATAGAGTTCGGAGCCGCGCGGCCCCGCGCCGCCCGCAGCGGAGGATCGTTGCATGCCCAATCCCTTCCTGATCTCGGCGGACTCGCACGTGGTCGAGGCGCCGGACGTCTGGACCCGCCGGATGCAGGCGAAGTACCGCGATCGCGCACCGCGCCAGGTGCAGCTGCCGGAGGGCGATGCCTGGCAGCTCGAGGGACTGCCGCAAGCGTTTCCCTTCGGGCTGACCCAGTGCGGCGGGCTGCCGCCCGAGCAGTACAAGCTCTGGATCCGCTGGGAGGAGGTGCGTCCCGCGGCAGTCGACGCGCGCGCGCGCCTCGCTTCGATGGACGAGTCCGGCGTGCAAGCCGAGGTGCTGTTCCCGTCGCCACGGCTGCAGAACGCGATCGCGACGAATACCGACGCCGCATTCCAGAACGACTGCGCGCGCGCCTACAACGACTGGCTCTCGGAGTGGTGCGCGCGAGATCCCGCGCGCCTGCTCGGCGTCGCGATGCTGCCGGCCACCGGGATCGACGCGGCAGTCGCAGAGCTCGAGCGCGCGCAGCGGCTCCCGGGGCTGAAGGGCGTATTGCTGTCGCGCTACCCGGCCGGCGGCTACGACCTCGGCCCCGCCGACGACCCGCTCTTCGCGCGCTGCGCCGAAGCGGGCATCCCGGTGCACCTGCACGTGGGCCTTGCGGGCTCGCCCTCCGGCACGCCCGCGAAGGCGCTCGGTTTCGCGAACGCGTTCACCGGCGCGTTCCGCTTCTACGATGCTCCGGTGCGCATCTCCGAGATGATCTACACCCAGATCTTCGACCGCTTTCCAGAGCTCGCGGTCGTCTTCGCGGAGGTCGACGCCGGCTGGGTTCCGTATCTGATGGAGCAGCTCGACGACCGCTATACGCGCCAGAATCCCGCGCTGAAGATCCCGCTCGAGCGGATGCCGAGCGAGTACTTCTCGTCGAACGTGTTCTACACCATCGTCAAGGATCGCTTCGGCCTGAGGAATCGCCACGCGCTCGGCGTCTCGCAGATCCTCTGGTCGAGCGATTTCCCGCACGCGACCTGCGACTTTCCGGACTACGCGGGCGCGATCGCAGTCGACTTCGCGGGCGTTCCGAAACAGGAGCGCGAGCAGATCCTGAGCGAGAACGCGCGCAGGCTGTACTTCGCGAGCTAGTGGGGACGTCCCCACCTCAGAGGAGCTGCGCGACGAGGAACTTGCGGCCTTCTTCGGCGAGCAGCTCGAGGCGCGAGAGGTTGCTGTAGAGCGTCATGTGCGAGGTGTCGCGGCACAGAAAGAGGCGTTTGTCGGGCGTCGCGATCTGATTGAAGACGGAGATCTCCTCCTCCCAGAGCGTGATGTCGTCCCGCTCCGCGACGCTCATCAGGATCGGCGTGCCGAGGATGCGGCGCAGGAAGGGGCGCACGTCGTAGCTCATCAGCAGCTCCGCCGACGCAATCGTGTTGCGGTGCTCGTGCGTCGGCGCGACCGTGTTCTTGAACTGCAGGAACGCGCTCGTGACCTCGGGAAAGGGCCAGGTCGAGAGCTCGGCGGCCGGGTTCGGGGTCGACATCGGCAGATAGCCGTACTCGCCCCCGGCGAGGCGCTTGCGCCGATCCTCGAGAATCAGCTCTTCGAGCTGCCGAAACGCGAGCGCGCTGTGCACGCTCTGCATCGTGCGCCAGCCGTCGACCACCGGGATGTTCGCGACGGCGCAGCGCACGCGACGGTCCGTCGCCGCGACGATCAGCACGTGGCCGCCGCTGTAGGAGATGCCCCAGATCCCGATCCTCTTCGGATCCAGCTCGGAGCGCGTCTCTGCGTAGGAGATCGCGTTCTTGTAGTCCTCGATCTGCGCCCAGGGATCGACGTGCTGGCGCGGCTCGCCGTCGCTGCTGCCGAAGCCGCGGTAGTCGAAGACGAGCGCCGCGACGCCCGCGTCCGCGAAGACCTTCGCGTACTCGGGCTGCACCAGCTCCTTTACATAACACCAGCCGCCGGCCATCACGACGATCGGGTGCGGGCCGCGGCCCTGCGGCAGGTACAGGTGGGCCCGGATCCGGGTGCCCTGGCTCTTCCATTCGACGTCCTGGCGCTGCATCGCATCCTCCGCGCTCACGCGGCAACCGGGCGGCCCGCGCGCTCGAGGGGCATACTGTAAATGATTTAGAAGATGGAGGGAGAGGCGTGGCCGCGAAGTCCGCACGCGCGCGCAAGCGCCGCAAGCCGCTGGCGTTGCAGAAGTCGGCCGCGCCCGCGCGCCGGCGCCAGGCTCCGCGCCTGGCCGACGTCGTCGCCGCGGAGCTGCGCCAGCGAATCCTCTCGGGTGGCCTGCGCGAGGGCGCTTTGCTCCCGAAGCAGGAGCACCTGCTCGCCGAATTCCAGGTGAGCCCGCCCTCGATCCGCGAGGCGCTGCGGATCCTCGAATCGGAAGGCCTTGTGACGGTGCTGCGCGGAAACGTCGGCGGCGCGGTCGTGCACGCGCCCTCCTCGGCCAATGCGGCCTTCACGATCGCCTCGGTACTGCAGTCGCGCCGCGTCCGCCTCGAAGACGTCGGCCACGCGCTGCAGGCCGTCGAGCCCGCCTGCGTCGCCGCCGCCGCCGCGCGCCGCGACCGCCACGACCTGGTATTGCCCGAGCTGCGGGCCCTGCACGAAGAGGAACTCGGCACGCTCGAGCAGCCGGAACGCTACCGCGACGTCGCGCGGCGCATGCACGAGGCCTTCGTGCGCGCCTCGGGCAACGAGACTCTCGCGCTGCTCGCGGGCTCGCTCGAGGCGCTCTGGGCCGCCCACGCGAGCCGCCGCGCGCGCGCGGGCCGCTGGCCCACGCCCGTCACCCCCGCCGTGCGCGCGAGCTACGTGCGCGCGCACGCGCTCCTGATCGACGCCATCGCCGACGGCGACGCCGACCGCGCGCGCCACCTCGCGCAGCAGCACCTCGCCAAAGCGACCCGCCACACGCTGACCGACGCCGACGAGATCGGCATCGACGCCTCGCTGCTCGCGCCGCGCTAGGCGGCGCCCGCCCTGCCCCGCCCGCGCGCTCGCGAAGCGGCCGCGAGCGCCGCGAGGCCCAGGCCCAGCAGCCCGGCCGTCGCGGGCTCGGGGATCAGGTTCACCGCGGCCCGGAGCGGCCTGATGCTGATCTGATTGTTGCTGTTGTCGAAGAACACCGTTGCGAGCGGATCGCGCTCGAGCGTCGAGAACAGGTCGAAGCCGTCGGTCTGGATGGCGCGCGTGGTCGTAAAGATTACGCGCGCGAAGGACAGGGTGAGGTTCGTGGCGCCCGATCCGAGCGTGAAGAGGTCGAAACCGAAGAGCTGGCCCTCGGGACCGCCGGTGCCGCTCTCCAGAGAACTC
>CAYTJA010000217.1:0-5131 GCA_964437835.1 uncultured Spirochaetales bacterium | reverse complement strand
GCTCTCCGGCGGCGAGCTGCAGGTGATGCTCGACTGGGAGACGGTGCACCTCGGCGATCCGCTCGAAGATCTCGGCTGGGTCACGAATCCGCTGCGCCGGCGCGAGCACCTGATCCCGGGCGCGTGGGAGCGCGAGGATCTGATCCGGCACTACGAGAAGGCGAGCGGCTTCAGCGCGGATCCGGCAGCCGTCCACTACTGGAACGTCTTCGCGAACCTGAAGCTCAACGCGATCCTGCTCACGGGCGTGCGCAGTTTCTGCGAGGGGCGCTCGGAGCGGCCCTGGAGCGACGACGGCATGCTCGCGCGGCTGCAGTTCCAGCTGCTCGGCTGGGTGCGCTAGGTGCAGCCCGATCTCGCGACTCAGCTCGCCGGCATCCGCCGCGTGCTGCAGCGAGTCGTGGCACCCGCGATCCGCGATCGCTTTGCGGCGGCGCAGCTCGCGAGCGTCTGCGACGCGCTCGGGATGCTCGCCGAGCGCTGGCCGCTGGAGCTCGGCCGCTGGTTGCGCGAGAGCGCGGAGCTGCGCGCGCTCCTCGTTGAGCTCGCACCGGAGCTCGCGCGCTGCCCGGCAGAGAGCGGGGGAGCGGAGCTCGCGCGCCGCGCGGAGGCCGCGGCGTGCGCGCCAGACGCAGCGTTGTCGGCGCCGTGCGAGGAGCCCGCGCTGCGCAGCGCGCACCAGCAGCTGCGCAGCCTGCTGGCGGACTCGATCCGCGCGCTGCGCGCTCACCCCGATCCCGCACGCCGCGAAGCGCTGCGCGCGCGGATCCGCACTCAGCTGGCAGCGGCGCTCGACCGCAAGCTCGCCCCAAACCGCTAGGCGCAGGATCGGAGATCCCCTTGCTCGGCCCCCTCGACGACACGCTCTGGCACCAGCTCCCGACCACCTTCGACCACGTCGGCAGCAGTGACCCGCGTTTCTTCGACCGCTACTGGTTTGCGATTTGCGAGCCGGGAGGAGCCGCCGCGGCGCAAGTGACGCTCGGCGTCTACAACAACATGAACGTCGTCGACTGCGGCGCGGTGGTCGTGCGCGGTACGAAGCAGCACAACCTGCGCGCGTCGCGCTCGCTGCGCCCGCGCTTCGAGGCGAGCGTCGGAGCGCTGCGGATCGACGTGCTCGAGCCGCTCGCAAGGCATCGGATCCGGATCGACGCCGCAGCCCAGGGCCTCGCCGAGCCGCGCCTCGCCTGCGATCTCGAGTGGAGCGCGCTGCTGCCGCCCGAGGAGGAGCGCCCGCATTTCCGGCGCGAGCGCGGGCGCGCGGTCGAGGACTATCAGCGCTTCAATCAGATCGGCGAGGTCAGCGGCTGGATCGAGGTCGGCGGCGAACGGCTGCTGACCCGGCGCTGGTGGAGCTGCCGCGACCACTCGTGGGGGATTCGGCCGGGAATCGGGATCGCCGAGCCGGTGACGGGCCCGCAGCCGCCCGCGAGCCAGGTCGGCTCGCTGTTCTGCTTCTTGTTCTTCTCGACCGAGCACTGGGCCGGCCACGTGCAGATCATGGAGCGCGGCAGCCAGCGCCTGTATCTGACGGGGCTGCTGCGACCGCGCGCCGGAGTTGACGCCCGCGATCGACACGTCGTCGACGCCCAGCTCCGCTTCGAGCTGTTCCCGGGCACGCGCCGCTTTCGCGATGCGCGCTTCGCGCTGCGCCTCGACTCGGGCGAGCAGCTCGAGCTTGCGGCTGAGCCGCTCGGCTGCAGCATCGCGATGCCGGGCCTCGGCTACGGCGGCTGGAACGACGCCAAGGGCCTCGGCGCCTGGCGCGGCGATACGCACGAGGAGGGCGAGGTCTGGGACGTCGCGGATCCGGAGCTCGTGATCCGCGAGGATGGGAGCGAAGCGCGCCCGGTGCACCGGATCGCGCCCGTGCGCGTCGCGTGTAGCGCGCCCAGCGGCGATCTAGGCACCGGCAGCCTGACCTTCATCGCGATGGGCCGGCTGCCACAGTACGGGCTCGAAGGTTAGGCGACGCCGAGCGTGACGGGTCGCGATCCCGATGCCGGTGCAGCCGACGCGACCGAGGCCGCGCTCGAAGCCGTGTACCTCGAGCGAGGCGACCGCTTCCACCCGAACGCGCACGCGGCCGGACCCTGGACGCCGAACGCGCAGCACGGAGCGGCGCTGAACGGACTGCTCGCGCTCGGACTCGAGCGCGCGTTGGGCGAGAGCGCACTCGCCCCCGCGCGGCTGACCTTCGACCTGTTCCGCCCGGCTCCGATGGCACCGCTCGCGCTCGAGACGCGAGAGCTGTACCGCAGCCGCCGCCTTGCGCTCGTCGAGGCGACGCTCGCGGCACCCGACGGTCCCTGCGCCTGCGCGAGTGGGCTCTTCCTGCCCGCACCCGAGGTAGCTCCGGACGCGGAGCGACTTGCCGGCCCAGAGGAGCTCGAGGAGGGATCGATGCTGCCGCCGCAGTTTCGCGAGCGCGCGCTGCCCGGCTATGCGGCGGCCGTCCGCCTGCGCTGGACGCGCGGGATCGCGCGCCGGCACGCGCTCTGGCTGCGCTGCGCGCGGCCACTCGTCAGCGGCCACACGCAAACGGCGCTGCAGCGCGCGGCCGCGGCCGCGGATTTCACGACCGCCGTCGCCGTGCTGACGGCCCTGCGCGAGGGCCGCCCGCCCGCGGCGCTGATCAACGCCGACACCAGCCTCCACTTGACGCGCGCTCCCGAGGGCGAGTGGATCGGCTTCGAGCTCGCGTTTGCGCTCGACGCGGGCGCGCGCGGCCAGAGCTGTGCGCGCGTCTTCGATCGCCGCGGTGCGCTCGGGCAGAGCCTGCAGGCGAGCGTCGCGGCGCGGCGCGGGGTGCCCGGAGCGCCCGCGCCGGCGTGATACGCTGCGCCCCCACCCGATCTGGAGCCAGCGAACATGGGCGCGCTCGATGGGAAAGTGGCACTCGTCACGGGGGCCAGCCGCGGCATCGGCGTCGGGATTGCGAGACGCCTCGCCGCCGAGGGCGCAGCCGTCGCGGTCACGGCACGCTCGCTCGACGCGCACCCGAGTCTGCCGGGCACGCTGAACGAGACCGTCGACGCGATCCGGCGCGGCGGCGGCCGCGCGGTCGCGATCGCCGGCGATCTCGCGAACCCCGACGCGCGGCTCGGAATCGTAGAACAAACACGCAAGGCTCTCGGCGAGATCGACATCCTCGTCAACAATGCCGCCGCCTGCTTCTTCATGCCCTACCTGAAGTCCTCCGCGAGCCGCTTCCGGGTCGCCTTCGAGGTCAACGTGCGGGCGCCCTTCGAGCTCGGTCAGCTCGTCGCGCCCGGGATGATCGAGCGGCGCCGCGGCTGGATCCTGAACATCAGCTCGGCGACTGCCGAGCTGCCGCAGGGCCCGCCCTGGAACGCATTCCAAGCGGACTTCGGCGATCTCCTCTATGGCGGCTCGAAGGCGGCGCTGAACCGCGTCACGGTCGGCATCGCCGCGGAGCTCTGGAAGCACGACATCGTTGTCAGCTCGCTCGCTCCGGTCGCGCAGGTCGTGACGCCCGGCACCGCGGCGCTCGGCATCGACGCCGGCGAAGACATGATCGAGGCGGTCGAAGTGATGGCCGAGGCCGCGCTCGCGCTGGTCTCCTGCGGCCTCGAGCTCTCGGGGCGCAACTGGTACAGCCAGCCGCTGCTCGCACAGCTCGGGCGCCCGGTACGCACGCTCGATGGCAAGGGGATCCACCAGAAATGAAGCTCGGCTACCGGCTGCGCTGGGACGACAAACAGCTGCGCATCGATCTCGCGCGCGTGCGCGAAGTCGAGCGGCTCGGCTTCGATTCCGTCTGGAGTGCTGAGGCCTACGGCTCCGACGCATTCACGCCGCTGGCCTACATCGCGGCGCACACTCAGCACCTGAGGCTCGGCACCTGCGTCGCGCAGCTCGCCGCGCGCACGCCGGCGGCCACCGCGATGGCGATCGGAACCCTCGATGCGCTCGCGGGACACGGGCGCGCGATCCTGGGCCTCGGCGTCTCGGGACCGCAGATCGTCGAGGGCTGGTACGGCCAGCCCTGGGGCAAGCCCGGCACGCGCATGCGCGACACCGTCGCGATCGTGAAGAAGATCCTCGCGCGCGAGGGCCCCGTCAGCCATGCGGGGAAGGAAATCGCCCTGCCCTACACGGGACCCGGCGCACTCGGCATGGGCAAGCCTCTCAAGTCGATCCTGCACTGCAACCCGCGGATCCCGGTACTGCTCGGCACCGGCTCCGAGGCGACGGTCAAGCTCACAGCCGAGGTCGCGGACGGCTGGCTGCCCTTCGGCTTCCGGCCCGGCGCGATGCAGACCTATCGGCCTTGGCTCGAGGAGGGCTTCCGGCGCGCCGGCGGCGGCAAGTCCTTCGCGAACTTCGAGATCTGGGCCGGCACCACGCTCCGCATCACCGAGGACGTCGCGGGCGCGCTCGCCGCCCAGAAGCCCTTCATCGCGCTCTACGTCGGCGGCATGGGCCACCCGAAGCTCAACTTCCACAAGCTGCGAATGGAGCGCGAGGGCTGGGCCGAGGCCGCGAGTCGCATCCAGGAGCTCTTCCTGGCAGGCCGGCGCGACGAGGCGATCGCTGCGGTGCCCGACGAATACGTCGACGACGGCGGCCTGATCGGGCCGCCCGCGCGCATTCGCGAACGCTGGAAGGCGTGGCAGGACAGCGGCGCCACCGGCTTGATCGTCGAAGCCGCAAGCGACGCAGAGCTCTCGCTCGCCGCCGAGCTCGCCGGGCTCCGCCCGCGCAGCGCCTGAACAGAGCGCAGCGCGGATCCTCGCTGCGCCGGGCCTTGCGGGGACCGGTCCGGGAGCGGCCCGGCGCTCCCGCACTGCGCTCGCCCGCGGTTGGTCGCGCGCCGGGGCGGCTAACGCAGATACAGCCGTATTCGGTAGCGTCCCCCGGCGGAGACGAGGTCGCTCGCGTGCAGCTCGGCTGCGAGTTCCGCCAGCGGCTCGAGGCCGCGCGGAAAGATCAGCGCGCCGGCTCCACTCTGACCGAGCAGGCGCGAGACCGCGCGCTCGGGGCTCTCGCCCGGGCGGCCCAGCGCCGCGAAGGCCGCGCTGTCCCAGTACGCGAGCGGCAGTGGATTCACGCGCCGCAGCAGATACAGCAGCTCGGCTGAATCGAGCGCTGCAAGCTCGCGCGC
>CAYTJA010000216.1:0-23556 GCA_964437835.1 uncultured Spirochaetales bacterium | reverse complement strand
CTCTAGCGAGGCTCCGCCTCAGACCGTCGAGACATGCAAGCCGACGAAGTCGGCGCGCAGCGAGGCGCAGCCGAGCGAAGCGGGGTGGTCCGGGCTGCGCCCGGACCGGGACCACAAGGCTCTAGCGCGCGACGCAGTCGGCGATTGCGCGCTCGTAACCCGGGGCAACTTCGGCCTCGCTGCCGAGGCAGACGTCGAGGTCGCGCAGCAGTCCATCGCTGACGTCGTAGATCCAGCCGTGCACGGCCACGGCCTGGCCGCGCTGCCAGGTCTCGCGGATCACGGTCGTCTGGCTCACGTTCAGCACCTGCTCGATCACGTTGAGTTCACACAGCCGTGCGTGCCGCTCCGAATCCGTCGCGAGCGCCCCGAGCGCAACGCGGTGCTTATCGCGAACGTCCTGCACGTGACGCAGCCAGTTGTCGACCAGCCCGTGGCGCTCGTCGCGCAGCGCCGCGAGCACGCCGCCGCAGCCGTAGTGCCCGCAGACGATCACATGAGAGACGCGCAGCACGTCGACCGCGAACTGGAGTGCCGACAGGCAGTTCAAATCCGCGTGCACGACGACGTTCGCGACGTTGCGGTGCACGAACATCTCGCCGGGCAGCAGGCCGACGATCTGGTTCGCCGGCACGCGGCTGTCCGAGCAGCCGATCCAGAGATAGGGCGGCGCCTGCTGGCTCGCGAGGCGATCGAAGAAGCCCGGCTGGTCGCGCGCGATCGCCGCAGCCCAGGCGCGGTTGTTCTCGAACAGATTTGCGAGGAAGCGCATGTCGTGGATTCGACGCGGGAGCGCCTAGCGCCCCGCCTCCTCCCGCAGCCGTTGCCGCAGCTCGAATTTCTTGATCTTGCCGGAGGGCGTGCGCGGAAACTCTCGCAGAATGCGCAGCTCCTCGGGCCATTTCTGCTTCGACAGCCCCGCGCGCTCGAGGTGCCGCTGCAGCGCGTTCAGATCCGGTTCGGGCACCCCGGAAGCCAGACGCAGCCACGCACAGGCGCGCTCTCCGAGACGGCGGTCGGGCGCCGCGACGACCGCGACCTCCGCGACGCCCGGCATGCGCATCGCGAGTTCCTCGATCTCTGCCGCGCTGATGTTCGCTCCGCCGCGGATGATCAGATCGCTCTTGCGATCGGTGATCGTGAGGTAGCCGTCGGCGTCTAGCACGCCGACGTCGCCGGTCGTATACCAGCCCTCGGAGTCGACCGCACGTGCGGTCAGCGCGGCGTCGGTGTAGCCGGAGAAGAGGTCGGGCCCGCGGCTCAGGATCTCCCCCGGCTCGCCGCGCGGCACCTCGAGGCCGGCTTCGTCGAGGAGCCGGATCTCCACGCCCGGCAGCGGGCAGCCGTCGGTGGTGTTTCGCTTCGAGCGCGGCGCGTCGTGGGCCGAGCTCGTGATCGACGGGTGCTCCGTCGCGCCGTAGGCGCGCATCACGCTGATGCCGAGTGCCTCCGCGCGCTCGCAGACGGCCGCCGGCACCGGCGAGCCGCCCATGCCGCAGAAGCGCAGCTTCGCGCGGTGGGCGTCGCCGAAGCTCGGCGCGTCGAGCAGGCTGGTCAGGAAGATCGTCGCGCCGCTGCCAGAGCTCAAGTCGGCCTCGAGCATCGCCGCGAGCACGCGCTCGGCGTTCCATTGGTCGGTCAGGTGCACTGCGTGCCCGCGGCCGATCGGGTTCAGGACGCCGCCGAAGAGGCCGATCGCGTGCGCGGCCGGCGCGCCGACGAGCGACGCGCGCGGCTCGTCGGCGGGCATCTGCGAGATCTGCTGGCGCAGCTCGGCCAGCACGCTGCGGCTGGTGTGGATCACGCCCTTCGGATCGGCGGTGGTGCCCGAGGTGTAACCGATCAGCGCGGGCTGGTCGGGGTCGATCGGGAGCGGCGCAGGCAACGGATCGCTCTCGAGCAGCGTGGTGTAGGGCAGCAGACCGGCCGGCAACGACGCGCCTGCCTGCGCGGGTGTGGCGACGACGAGCTCGAGCTCACGCAGGCCCGGCCGCACTGCCTCGAGGTTCGCGAGGTAGTCCGAGGCGCCGAAACGGTCCGTCATCACGAGCGCGCGCACGTGCGTGCGCTCGAGGATGTAGGCGAGCTCGCGCGCGCCGTAGTAGTGCACGATCGGCACGATGATCGCGCCGAGCGCCGAGAGGCCCCAGAAGGTCTCCGCGGCCTCGATCCAGTTCGGGAGCTGATACGCGACCACATCGCCCGGGCCGATGCCGCGCGCGCGCAGGCCCGCCGCGAGGCGCCGGCCACGCTCGTAGGCCTGGCCCAGCGTCGAGCGCGCGGGGCGCGTCGCGGACCAGATGCGCAGCTCGTCTCCGGGGTGCCTGGCGATCTGCTCCGCCACCCAGCTCCCGAGCGTCTGCTGCGTCCACAGCCCCTCGCGCAGGTAGCGCTCGCGCAGCGCCGGCGGCGTGTGCAGGGTCGGCTCGAGGGCGGGGGTGTGGGCGATGCGGGCTGCCACGCGTCGATTCACTCGTCTCAGCTGATGAAGCGCGGCCCGCGCGCGAGCCCGGCTCCGGGATCTCGCGGCGGCACCTGCGCATTGCCGCCGCTGCGGCTCGCGCCGTCGCGGTGGCGCTCGAGCTCGAGGCGCGCGATCTGGTTGCGATGCACCTCGTCCGGTCCGTCCGCGAGACGCAGGTAGCGCGCCTGCGCGTAGGCGTGGGCCAGGCCGTAGTCGTCGCTCACCCCGGCTCCGCCGAAGGCCTGGATCGCCCAGTCGATCACGCGGCAGGCCATGTTCGGCGCCGCGACCTTGATCATCGCGATCTGCTTGCGCGCGACCTTGTTGCCGACCGTGTCCATCAGGTACGCGGCGTGCAGCGTGAGCCAGCGCGCCTGATCGATCGCGATACGCGCCTCGGCGATGCGCTCCTGCGTCACGCCCTGCTCCGCGATCGGCCGGCCGAAGGCCACTCGCGAGAGCGTGCGCCGGCCCATCCGCTCGAGCGCGCGCTCGGCCAGCCCGATCAGGCGCATGCAGTGGTGGATGCGGCCCGGTCCGAGGCACACGTGCTCCTGTAGGAACGACGCGTCCGCGTCGCGCAGCTCGCGCGCACGGGGGCTGAGTTCGAAATCCATCTACAGGCTCTCCGTGAACACGGGCAGTCTACACGCTCAACGACCGCGGTAGACCGGCGCGCGCTTCTCGAGGAACGCGCGGGCGCCCTCGACCGCATCCTCGCTGCGGTAGACGGGAGCGCCGAGCTGCGTCGCGTAGCGCAGCGCCTGGGACTCGGGCAGCCCGCCCGTCTCGCGCAGCGCGGCGCGCGTCGCGCGCACGGCAATCGGCCCGTTCGCGGCGATCTGCTGCGCGAGCTCGAGCGCGGTGTCGAGCAGGCGCTCGCGCGGCACGACGCGGTTCAGCAGGCCGAGTGCCAGCGCCTCCTCCGCACCGATCAGCTCGCCGGTCAGGCAGAGCTCCATCGCGCGGGCCCACGGAATCTGCCGCGAGAGCCGCACCGGCCCGCCGCCGCCCGCAAACAGCGCGCGCTTCACCTCGGGCAACCCGAAACGCGCCTCGGGCACTGCGACGCGCAGATCCGTGCCGAGCAGGAACTCGAGGCCGCCACCGGCCGCGACACCATTCACCGCCGCGATCACCGGCTTGCCGGCGTCTCCTTCCACGAGCAACGCGCGGTTCGCGAGCGCGGGCTCCGCGAGCAGCGCGCGGTCCCAGTCGTCCTCGGGAGCGCGCTGGCCGCCCAATAGCGGAATCAGCCGCGCGAGATCGGCCCCGGCGCAGAACGCGCGGTCGCCTGCCCCCGTCACGACCGCCGCGCGCAGCTCGGGATCGCCGCGCAGCTCGTTCCAGGCGCTCGCGAGGCGCACCACGACCTCGGGAGAGATCGCGTTGCGCGCCTCCGGACGATTCAGCGTGATCAGAGCGACGCCACCGCGGCGTTCGAAGAGGACGGCCGACATCGAGACCCCCTGCAGAGAGGTCCGCAGCATAGACTTGCCACGCCGCGCGCGTCCTGATTTATGCTGGGCAGGTGCCGGTGATCGGGTCGATCGAGCCCATTGCAGGGGACCTGGATGCCTCCTCCGAGGCGCACGAGCACCAGGTGCGCCGCCAGATCCTGCGCGGCGCGCGCGACTGCTTCGTGCGCCTCGGCATCGCGCGCACGAGCATGCAGGCGGTGGCCCGCGCCGCGGGCGTCTCACGCGGCACGGTGTATCGCTATTTCGCGGACCGGCAAGCCCTGGTGCGCGCGTTCGCCCTTTGGCAGAGCCAGCGCTTCCGCCGCGAGGCCGAAGTGCGCCTCGCGCCGATCCAGCCGGTCGAGGCGCAGCTCGCCGAATTCGCGGTGATCATGATCGAGTACATGGAGCGCGGCGGCGCCGGACCGGAGCGCGCGATACGGGTCAATACCGAGATCCACGCGCTCTACCTGGCCCCCCACCCGGGCGACATGTTCGAAGGCTTGATCGACTGGATCGCCGGGCTGCTCGAAACCGCACGCGAGCGCGGGCAGCTGCGACCCGATCTCGAGCTCCGGCAGGCAGCGGAGTGGGTGTCTCGGATGCTCGAGAGTCTCGCGTCGATTCCGGGAGTCAGCTTCGACACCGCAAAGCGCGACGATCTGCGCGAGTTCGTGCGCAGCTTCGTCGTCCGCGGCTTGCGCTAGGCAGCCTCGACCGACTCCGCGAGCAGGGTCTATGACGCCGCAGCCACATGCTTCTCCCAGCGCGCGTAGCGCCGGTCGATCGCGAAGCCCATCTTCTCGTAGACCGGCTTGCCCATCGCCGAGGCCTGCAGGCTCGCCAGCCGGTGGCCGCGGCGGCGGCCCGCCTCGACGGCGGCCCAGGTGGCGGCTGCACCGAGCCCCTGGCTCCGGTACGCCTCGAGAGTCGAGACCCAGTAGACGCCCGCGACGCCTGCGCTCTCGAAGAGCGCGGAGGTGCACGCGGGCTGGCCGTCGACGTAGCCGACGATCGCCTCGAACTCGGGAGTGGCGAGCAGCGCCTCGGTGAGGAAGTGGCGCGCTCCGCGAACCGGCAGTCCGAAGCCGGCGAAGGCGGTCGCCTGGAAGTCGGCGAGGGTCTTCGCGTCATCGACGCGGCGGAGGTCGACGTCGCGCCGCCGCGGGATCTCGTCCGGGATCTTCGCGAGCGTCATGCCGGGGATCTCGTCGACGCTCGCGAAGCCGCGCTCGCGGAGCTTCGCCTCGCAGGCCGGCAGCTGATCCTCGCGCAGCACGACGCGGTAGGGATGCTGCCTCGCGCCGAAGAACTCCTCCGCAGCGTCGAGGCCGGCGTCGAGATCCTGCTCCGGCTCGGCGACGAAGGCGCAGTTGAACTGCGCGACCGGCGCGCCGACGTCGGCCAGCACCAGCCCGCGCGTCTGGATCACCGCGCCCCGGGAGCTCCGCGCCGAGAAGCCCGCGGTGGCCTGCCAGTAGTTCCAGTCGATCGGATCGAAAGTCCTGAGTGACACCGCCGCTCCCTCCGGCGCGCCAGCATAGCGAGCGCCGCGGCGCCCCAGCCGAGCAGCGACGTCGCACCGGGCTCCGGCAGATTCGGTCGAGGACGCCCCTGCGCGGGGCCGGCTCCTCGCGACGCCCTCGGGGAGGTCGCTTCCCTTGCCCCGGGTCCCGAGCATCTGCGGCTACTGCCCGCCGCACTGCCCGATCCTCGTACACGGTCGAGGGCGGCCGCGCGACGCGCGTGGTCGGCGATCCCGAGAGCCGTCGAGATCGAGAGGAGCAGCGACCCGCGGAGTCGCTGAAAGCGTGCGCCCGGATGCAAACTACCCGGCATTGGGGCTAGGCTCCCAGCGTGCGCATCCACCTCTGCCTGGTGGCGCTCTGCTGCTCGCTCGGCGGCTGTATCACGGGCATGCCCTTCGCGGCGCCGGGGGGCCTCGAGCGCGTCGAGGCGCTCGAGCGCCTGCAGCTCGGCGCGGAGATCGCTGTAGCCGAGGTCGAGCTGCTCGCACTGAGCGACGAGATGCGCCACTTCGCCGCGCAGCAGCGCGCCGGGATCCGCGACCCCGCCCTGAGACTGCAGGCGCTGCACCACGCGCTCTTCGATCCCGGCGGGCTCGGGATCGTGCACCTGCGCGGGCGCAGCCGCACGGCCCGCGAGGTCTTCGAGCTGCGCGGCGGCGATTGTCTCTCGCTCGCGAACTTGTTCATCGCGCTCGCGCGCGCGGCCGGCGTCGACGCGCGTTACCAGGAGGTCCGTCTGCGACCCGCGTGGACGCAGCGGGCCGATCTGCTCGTGCTCGAGCGGCACGTCAACGTGGCCGGGCGCCTCGGCGGCGGCGTCGAGTACACGGTCGACTTCCTCGACCTGACCGGCAACGAGGTCGCACCGGCGCGGATCGCGAGCGACCGGCGCGCGCTCGGCCTGCACTACAACAACGCGGCGGTCGATCACCTGACGCGGGGCGAGCTGGCCGCGGCGATCGCGCACTTCAAGCACGCGCTCCGGACCGACTCGGGCCTCGAAATCGCGTGGTCGAATCTCGGCGCCAGCTACCGCCGGGCGGGCGAAAGCGCGGCCGCCGAGGCCGCCTATCTCGAAGCCCTCGATCTCGATCCGGAAAACGAGAGCGCAGCCGGGAATCTCGCGGCGCTCTACCAGCAGCTCGGACGCGCCGTCGAAGCCGCTCATTATGCAGGCATCGCCGAGCAGCACCGATTGCGCAACCCCTACTACCGCGCGCAGCTCGCCGATACGGCGCTAGTCGGCGGAGACCTCGATCGCGCCGTCCGGGAATACCGGCGCGCGCTCGCGCTCGCGCCGGGCGAGGAGCGCTTCCGAGCCGGCCTCGCGCTGGCCGAAGAGCGGCGGGATACGCTGCGCCAGGGCCGCGCTTCGCCGGCGCCGGAAGCTGCCGAACGCTGACACGCTCCCCGGGCGGCCGGCGCTCGTGCGCCAGCCACAATGTCGGATCGTTACCTTCCGGGCGCCCGTTATCACCGGCTCCGCGAGCAGGGTATACTCGCCTTTCTTTTCATCGAGGCGACCTCAATGCTCAAGAAATCGATGCAACTACTCGCCGCGTTCGCGGTCGCCGTATCACCTTTGGTGCCGGCCAGCCTTGCCAGTGCTGAGGGTGAGCCGAGGTCAAACCAATACTGGTGGCCTGAAAAGCTGGACCTCACGCCAGTTCGGCAGCACGCTGCTGAGTCCAATCCGATGGGCAAAGAGTTCAACTACGCCAAGGAGTTTTCGAGCCTCGACCTCGATGCCGTGAAGCGGGACATCGAGACCTTGATGACGACGTCGCAGGACTGGTGGCCGGCAGACTACGGTCACTACGGGGCGTTCTTCATCCGGATGGCTTGGCACAGCGCGGGCACGTACCGTGTGAGTGACGGACGCGGCGGTGCCGGCGGCGGTCAACAGCGATTCGAGCCGCTCAACAGCTGGCCGGACAATGCCAGCCTCGACAAGGCGCGGCGACTGCTCTGGCCGATCAAGCAGAAATATGGTCGGAAGATCTCCTGGGCCGACCTGATGGTCCTGACCGGAAATGTCGCGCTGGAATCCATGGGCTTCAAAACTTTCGGTTTTGCCGGCGGGCGTGAAGACGACTGGGAGCCCGACCTCGTCGATTGGGGGCCAGAGGCAAAGTTTCTGGCCGATGAGCGCTACAGCGGCAACCGACAACTGCAGAAGCCGCTCGCTGCTGTTCAGATGGGCCTGATCTACGTGAATCCCGAGGGGCCGAACGGCAACCCGGATCCGCTCGCGGCCGCGAAGGATATTCGCGAGACATTCGGTCGCATGGCGATGAACGACGAAGAGACCGTTGCGCTCATTGCCGGCGGGCACACCTTCGGCAAGGCTCACGGCGCCCACGATCCGTCCAAGTGCTTGGGACCCGAGCCCACAGCGGCCGGCGTCGAGCAGCAAGGCCTCGGCTGGGAAAACAAGTGCGGCAAAGGCAATGCGGGCGACACGATCACCAGCGGCTTGGAAGGCGCATGGTCTGGCAACCCGACTGCCTGGTCCATGCAATATCTCAATAACCTGTTCGCCTTCGAGTGGGTGCAAACAAGAAGTCCTGCCGGTGCGATCCAGTGGATTCCCGCTACTGCCCAAGCATCAAACCTGGTACCGGACGCGCACGACCCGTCGAAGCGCCATGCTCCGATCATGTTCACGACCGACCTTTCGCTCAAGTTCGACCCGAGCTACGGGAAAATCGCGAAGCGCTTCAAGGAGAACCCGAAGGAATTCGAGCTCGCGTTCGCCAAGGCGTGGTTCAAGCTGACTCACCGCGATATGGGCCCGCGTGCGCGCTATGTCGGAACGGAGGTTCCTGAAGAGGAACTGATTTGGCAGGATCCGGTCCCCGCAGTCGATCATGCGCTGATCGAAGCAGCGGATATCGCGGACCTGAAGTCCAAGATCCTCGCATCGGGGTTGACCTCCCCCGAACTCGTCCGGGCTGCCTGGGCGTCGGCCTCCACCTTCCGCGGTACTGACATGCGCGGTGGAGCAAATGGGGCGCGCATTCGCCTCGCGCCGCAGAAGGATTGGGAAGTCAACAATCCGCGCGAACTGGCGAACGTGCTGAAGCGTCTGGAGCGCATCCAGAAGGACTTCAACCGCGCACAGTCGGGCGGGAAGAAGGTATCGCTCGCCGATCTGATCGTTCTGGGTGGCGCCGCAGCCATTGAGCAGGCCGCGACGAAGGCGGGCTACGACGCGCAGGTTCCCTTCACGCCGGGACGCACGGACGCATCCAAAGAGCAGACGGATGTGGCTTCGTTTGCTGTGCTCGAACCGACCGCAGACGGTTTCCGGAACTACTTCGGTAACGGTCACCGCAAATCGCCGGCGGAAATGCTTATTGATCGGGCGAGCCTGCTGACGCTGTCGGCTCCTGAAATGACCGTTCTGGTCGGCGGCATGCGGGCCCTGAATGCCAATGCCGGACAAGCAGGACATGGTGTGTTCACCGACCGGCCCGGGACATTGAGCAACGATTTCTTCGTGAACCTGCTCGATATGTCCACCAAGTGGGCCAAGTCCTCCGAATCCGAGGGCATTTACGAGGGTCGCGACCGCGGGACCGGCAAGCTCAAGTGGACGGCCACTCCTGTTGACCTTGTTTTCGGATCGAACTCCGAGCTTCGCGCCGTCGCGGAAGTCTATGCGGAGGCCGACGCACAAGAGAAGTTTGTGCGGGACTTCGTTGGTGCGTGGACCAAGGTGATGACCCTCGACCGCTTTGACGTGCGCTGATCCCGGAGCAGGACGTACTCGAAAGCATGAGAATCAGCTCACTTTGAGCACCGGGTGGGACCCCTGAGGCCTGCCAGGAGGATCCGTGGCGCAACCGCTGCAATCCGCAAACCGCGACGCCGATCGCCCCGCGTGGGCGGATGCCTCGGACAATCCGTATCTGCGCGGAATCCACGCGCCGATCTGCCGCGAGATCGAAGCGAGCGAGCTGCCGGTGCGCGGCGAGCTGCCGCGAGATCTCTGCGGCGCCTACGTGCGCAACGGGCCGAATCCGGTCTTCGCGCCGCGCAATCTCTACCACTGGTTCGACGGCGACGGCATGCTGCACGCGCTCACTCTGCGCGACGGGCGCGCGAGCTACCGCTGCCGCTGGATCGAGACGCGCGGCCTCGCCGAGGAGCGACGCGCGGGCCGCTCGCTCTGGCCCGGCGTGATGGGCCCCTACGACTGGAGCGCGCCGCGACCGCCGCTGAAGGACACCGCGAACACCGACGTCGTCTGGCACGGCGGCGCATTGCTGGCGCTCTGGTACCTCTGCGGCGAGCCCTACCGCTGCGATCCGCTCACGCTCGCGACGCTCGGAACCGCCGACTTCGGCGGCCGCCGAAGCCACAGCGTCTCGGCCCACCCGAAGGTAGACCCGCGCAGCGGCGAGCTGGTCTACTTCACGCTCTCCGATTACGAGCCGCCCTACATGCGCTACGGCGTGGTCTCGCGCGAGGGCGAGCTGGTACACGAGATCCCGATCGAGCTGCCCGGCGCGCGCGCGTCGCACGACCTCACGATCACCGAACATTTTTCCATCCTGCACGACTTCCCGTTCTTTCACGATCCCGCGCTCGCCAAGAGCCACGGGGTTCGCGTTGCGCGCTTCCACCGCGAGCTCCCGACGCGTTTCGGCGTCGTGCCGCGGCGCGGACGCACGGACCAGGTCCGCTGGTTCGAATTCGAGCCCGGTTATGTGCTGCACATGGTGAACGCGTGGGAAGACGGCGACTGGATCACGATGGACGGCTGCTTCCAGCCCGATCCGAGCACCCGGCGCAATCCGGCCGAGGGCGTGCTCGCGGGGATGCTCGGCTATCTGCGAATTCGCGCGCACCTGCACCGCTGGCGCATGAACCTGCGCACCGGCGAGACACGTGAACAGGCCCTCGACGATCTGAACGTCGAGTTTCCGCTGCCGGACACCGAGCTCTTCGGGGTGCGCAGCCGCTACTCGTACCACCAGCACCTGCCCCCCGACATGCACACGGTCGAATTCCGCGCACTCGTGAAGTACGACCACGAGAGCGGCGCCGCGCGGCGCTACGACTACGAGCCGGGCTGGTTCGCGAGCGAGTCGCCCTTCGCGGGCCGGCCCGGGGCCCGCTCCGAGGACGACGGCTTTGTATTGACCTTCGCGACCGAGGCCGCGAGCGGCCGCTCCGAGTGCTGGATCTTCTCGGCGCTCGAGATCGAGCGCGGCCCGATCGCGCGCATCGAGCTGCCCGCGCGCGTTCCGACCGGCTTCCACGCCAAGTGGATTCCCGGCCACCGGATCTTCCCGCAGCCCTGACGCAAGGAATTCTGCCGCGAGCAGTGAGCCGGATGCGAGCGAAGATCCCAGAGCAAGGGCCTTGCCCGCGCAGTGAGCCGGAGGCGAACGAAGATCAAAGGATGGGCTACGCGATCGCGCCGTGCTGCGCCTCGTAGGCCACCCGGTAGTCGCGCTTCGACTTCTGACCGAGATCGACGCCCGACGCGCGCGCCTTCGCGCGCAGCGCAGCGACCGTCGCCTGACCCTTCGGGATGTGTGCGAAGGGATCGAAGCGCAGCCAGCGCAGCGCGTTCTCGCAGCTGAGCTTGCGGCGCTCGGCGTCGCTGCAGCGCGCGAGCTCGAAGTGCTCCCAGAGCTCCTCGGCCGACTTCGGCCAGCTGCAGTCCGAGTGCGGGTAGTCGACTTCGAAGGCGATGTTGTCGATGCCGATCCGGTCCCGCAGCAGCAGCCCGGAGGGGTCGCAGATGAAGCAGGCCAGGAAGTGGCGGCGGAAGGTCTCGGTCGGCGTGAGGCCCCCGAGATTCGAGCGCGTCCAGCGCTGATTCTCGTAGTGGCGCTCCATGCGATCCAGGAAGCCCGGAATCCAGGAAGTGCCTCCCTCCGAGAGCGCGATCTTGAGCTCCGGATACTTCTGCAGCGACTGGCTCCAGAGCAGGTTCGCCGCGCAGGGCAGCGCGTTCCAGCACGGCAGCGTGAGCTTCACATCCATCGGCGTGTGCTGCGTTCCGGGCACCCCCATGCCATTCGACGCGATGTGGATCGAGACGACCACGCCCTCGTCGACGCAGGCCTCGAAGAAGGGATCCCAGGCGCCGGTGTGAATGCTCGCGAAGCCCGCGACTTCGGTGTCCTCGCAGAACGTGATCGCGGTCGCGCCCTTGCGCGCCACGCGTCGCACTTCTGCGGCCGCGGCCAGAGGATCCCAGAGCGGTGAAATCGGCAGCGGGATGAAGCGCCCCGGATGGCTCGCGCACCACTCGTCGATGTGCCAATCGTTGTAGGCGCGCAGGCACGCGAGCGCTAGTTCCCGATCCGCACAGGCCGCGAAAAAGTTTCCCGCCATGCCCGCGAAGGACGGGAAGCACATCGAGGCGAGCACGCCGTTCGCGTCCATGTCGCGCACGCGCTCCGCGACGTCGAAGCAGCCCGGGCGGATTTCCGACAGCAGGCTCGGATCGAAGCCCCACTCCTCCTTCGGGAGCGTCACGACCGCGTTGATGAAGGTCGTGGTCGACTTGCCGCCCTCCCAGGTCCAGGACTGCGTGCGCGACGCGGGATCGAAGATCAGGCGCGGCTCGCGCCCCGCCCACTGCTTCGGGATGTGCCTCGCGAAGAGATCCGGGGGCTCGATGATGTGATCGTCGACCGAGACCAGGATCAGATCGTCGAAGTGCATCGGTTTGGCTCCTGAAGCGGATCCCCGGGCCGGTAGATCGGCGCAAACCCGCCGCGCGGCTCGAGCGGTGGAAGATGGGGCGTATTCTGCCACGTGCGGCCCACGAGCAGCAAGCACTTGACGCCGCTGCGACCGAGAGACGAAGCTCCGCGCGCACAAACCACCGGACTCCCGAGGCAGGGCCGCAATGCAGCTGGGCCAGAGCGACGAACAGGAGCTCCTGCGCCAGGCCTTCGCCGATCTCTTCGCGGCGGAGTCGAGCCCCGAACGCGTGCGCGCGGCCGAGCCGCTCGGCTTCGACCCGGGACTCTGGAAGCACCTGATCGAGACGGGTGCGGTCGGCATGCGTGTGCCGGAGGCGCAGGCCGGGAGCGCAGCGAGCCCCCACGACGCCGCCATCGTCGCTGAAAAGGCCGGGCGCTGGATCGCGCCCGCGCCGCTGCTCGAGGCGATCGCCGCGGCCGACGGCGAGGCCGAGTTCGCGTACCGTCTCGCCGCCGCGACTGCGATCTACGCGGGCTCGAGCGAGATCATGCGCAGCATCATCGCGCAGCAGGCGCTGGGCCTGCCGCGCAGCCGCAGCTAGGCGAAAGGGAGGCACCGCATGATCGACGTGATGAAGGGCATCCGCATTCTCGAGGTCGCCGAGCACACCTTCGTACCCGCGGCTGCGGCCGTGCTCGCGGACTGGGGCGCAGAGGTCATCAAGGTCGAGCACTGCGTGCGCGGTGACGCGATGCGCGGGATCGCGCAGAGCGGAACGGTCGCCTTCGCGACGCAGGTTCACGTGCTGATGGAGCACAGCAACCGCGGCAAGCGCAGCATCGGCCTCGATCTCGCGCATCCGCAGGGCCTCGAGCTGCTCTACCGCCTCGCGAAAGGCTGTGACGTGTTCCTGACCAACAAGACGCCGCCGGTGCTGCGCAAGCTGCGCATCGACGTCGCGGACCTGCGCGCACAGAACCCGAAGCTGATCTACGTGCGCGGCAGCGCCTTCGGCACCCGCGGCCCCGACGGCGAGCGCGGCGGCTACGACTTCTCGAGCTACTGGTGCCGCTCCGGCAGCGCCGCGAGCTGCACGCCGGAGGGCCTGCCGGGCCTGATCTCGCAGCCCGGCCCGGGCTACGGCGACTCGATCGGAGCGATGACGATCGCGGGCGGAATCGCCGGCGCGCTGCTCAAGCGCGAGCGCAGCGGGGAGCCTTCGGTCGTCGATGTCTCGCTGCTCGGCACCGGTGTCTGGGCCCTCGGCCAGGCGATCGGCATCTCGCTCCAGAGCGGAAAGCCCTTCGGGACTCCCCCGCTCGGCAGCCACGCGGCCGTCACGAATCCCCTGGTCGGGACCTTCCGCACAAAGGACGGTCGCTATGTATGCCTCGTGATGCTGCAGGCCTTCCACTACTGGCCCGACTTCTGCACCCACATCGGGCGCGCGGAGCTCGCGAGCGATCCGCGCTTCGATTCCGCCGAGAATCTCGCGAAGAACGCCGGGGAGGCAGTCGCGATCGTGCGCGAGGTGATCGCGTCCAGAGCCCTCGCGGATTGGACCCAGCGCTTCCAGACCTTGCGCGGGCAGTGGGCGCCGGTGCAGAACACGCTCGAGGTCGCGGCCGATCCGCAGGTCCGCGCGATGGGCTACATCGCGGCCACGCAGACCGCCGACGGCACGCCCTTCGAGCTCGGCGCGAGCCCGGTGCAGTTCGACGAGCAGCCCACTCCGACCGCGCGCTCGCCGCTCTTCAACGAGCACTGCGACGCGATCCTGCAGCAGCTCGGACTCGACGTGGACCAGATCCTCGAGCTCAAGGCCGCCGGCGCAGTGGCCTAGCCTGAATCGCGGCCACCCGCTCGCATCCGGACGCCGAGACCCTCTTCCGCGCGGTGCCGCAGCGGATGCAGCTGCACGAGCAGACGGCTTGGATGCTGCGCGGTGGGCTCGAATAACGCGTCACGGCGTGGCAATCTTCCGTTGCAGGCGGTTCTTGCCCGCACCCGAACCGCGCTTCAGGTGCTGGGCCGCCACTGCCAGGAACCGCTCCCGTGCGAAGCGGTGCTCGATGACGGGCCGCGGATAGGTTTCGCCGAGCCGAACGCCGGCGGCGTCCAATACGACGTCGGGGGCCTCCCACGGGTGGTGAACGAAACGCGCCGGCATCCGCCCCAGCTCTGGCACCCAGCGGCGAACATAGTCGCCCTCCGGATCGAACTTTTTTCCCTGCGTGACGGGATTGAAGATCCGGAAGTACGGCTGCGCGTCGCAGCCACAGCCGGCCGACCACTGCCAGCCGGCGTTGTTCTGCGCCCAGTCTCCGTCGGTGAGGTACTTGATGTAGTGGGCCTCGCCGCGCCGGTAGTCGATGAGCAGGTGTTTGGTCAGAAAGCTCGCCGAGATCATCCGCGCGCGGTTGTGAACGAAGCCTTCGCCGAGGAGCTGGCGGGCCGCGGCGTCCACGACGGGATATCCGGTCTTGCCCGCCACCCAGGCCTGCCACAGGGCCTCGTCGACCCTCCAGGGGAAGCCTGCGAACGCGGGGCGAAACGGCTTTTCGAGCAGCTCCGGTCGGTCCCACAGGGTGCTGTGGGTGAACTCGCGCCAGACGAGCTCGTTCAGGAAGGATCGCGCGGCGTTGCTTCCGCCGAGAGCGCTCTCGACCGCGGACCACACCTGACGAGTGGTGAGGGTGCCGAACTTGAGGTCCGCCGACAGTCGACTCGTGCCGGCGAGGTCCATTCGATCGCGGTGTTCGGGATACGCGGCCGCAGCATCCCGCAAGAACCGCCGCAGCCGCGCCTTCGCAGGCTGCTCTCCTCCGGGCAGAATTGCCTCGTTGCGCTCGATGCCGAGCGCTTCGCAGGTCGGAATTGTGGTCACGCGAGTTCGGATGTCTTTCGGCACGGGTGGCAGGACGCGCGGCGGCGCCAGCGGCTTGCCGATCATCGCCGTCTGGTGAAACACCCGGGCAAACTGACTGAACACCGAATAGGGGGTTCCGGTCTTCGTTCGCAGGCTGCCGGGCGGCAGCAGGGTCTCGCCCTCGTACAGCTCGAATTTGTCACCGAGGGCCTCGCGTAGGCGCCGGTCGCGCTCGCGCGCGAAGGGTTCGACCCATCGCTGGGCGACCACTCGGTCGGCTTTCCATGCTCGAACGAGACGCGGGACCACCTCCACGCTCTTGCCCGAGACGACGACGAGGCGCGAGCCGCGCTCTGCAAGAGCAGCTTCGAGCTCGCGGAGGGAGTCGAGCAGGAACTGCATTCGATGCGGCAGCTCGCGAGCGCGAGCGGGTGCGAAGAAATAGGGGTCGAGCACGAACAGCGGGATGACCTCGCCGGTGTCGAGCGCGTCCCGGAGCGGCGCATGGTCGGAGATGCGCAGGTCCTTGCCGCGAAACCAGACGATGGTCCTCGTCGTCACCCGGGATTCGCCTGCGGCGAGTGCGGCTTGGAGTGGAGTTCGCAGGCGCCGTCCACGCATCGCCCGGTGAGCCGGAGTCGATTCCTGGCGAACGCGCGGTAGGCGAGGTCGAGGAGCTGTGCGATGCCGGGCAGGCGCGTCAGCGCCACCAGCAGACCGAAGCCGACGGCGGCGTACAAGCGCCGAAACACCTCGACTCCTTCGACGAGGGTGCCGTCGGGCAGGCGGCCATGGATCCGCTCCATCAGCGCCTCCCGCGTCACGCCCACCGAGGACGCGTCGAAGCCTTCGGCGGCGATATCGGCGAAGCGGATGCGTTGGCGGCGGTCTCGGCGCCCGAGCATTCGGATCTCTCTCATGCACAGCGGGCACTCGCCGTCGTAGAAAACCTCGATGTCGAAGTCTGACGTCACGGGGCCCTCGACACGCTTCGGCAGCTGCCGCTCTTGTGCATCATGCGACGTGGACATGCTTCGCCTCCCTGGCATCGAAAGATGCCCGCGCAGAAGAGGGGTCGAGCAGGCGTCGAACCGAATCCCGCCTGAAGTCGAAAATGCGCTCGAGAGTTCGCCGGACGAAGACGACGTGCGCGAGCGTGCCGAGTGCGCCGAGCGGCTCGGAATAGTCGACGACATCGCGAACCAGCGTGGAGCTTCCGCGCGACTCGAACTCATGCGTGTGGCGCCAGAGGGCGTAGGGGCCCGACTCCTGCTCGTCGACGAAGCGCCGCCCGGGTTGCCAGTCCGTGATTCGGGTGCGCCACCGCACTGGCACGCCAAACAAGGACAGCTGGTAGTCGAGCTGCGCGCCGGCCCGCATCTCGATCGGCATGGGGGTGAGAATGCGAAAGTGCAGGAAGGGCGGCGTCAACGCCTCCAGATTCGACGCGTCGGAAAAGAACGCGAAGACTGCTTCCAGCGGCTGCTCCACCCACTGGGTTCGCGAGAGTCGGTGAAGGCGTCCCATGGTGGGTCTCAGGCAGCCCTTCGATGGAAGGCGGCCACGACCGTCGCGGGTGCGCCGCGAGCTCCGCGTGCTCGAACGCAGGTCCAGCGCAGGGCATCGAGCGGCGCCGGCTGCGCCTCGGGGTCCCAGCGGAGGGCTCGGCCGAGGCCGGGCCTGCGGATCACCTCGGTCGGGTCACCGCTCGAAACCGCTGCAACCGGCAGGTTCGCGAGTAGCTCTCTGCCGAGCAGGACTGCTGCTCCGGTAGTGAACTCTCTCATGAAAGCTCCTTCCAGATCAGAATGTGGTGGCCGTTTAGGTTGATATCAAGTTGAAAATCGTCTAAATCGTATTATCTTTTTTTCATGGCACCAGTGGGCATGCTCACGACGACCGAAGCAGCCGGGATCGCGGCTGTGGCGCCTTCCACCATCAAGCGCTGGGCCGACCAGGGGCTCGTGCCCTTCTCGCGGACGCTTGGAGGTCACCGCCGCTTCGAGCGCGTTGCCGTCGAACGGCTGTTGCGTGAGCCGGTGGGTTCGGTCTCCGCTGGCGACCCCCTGCTCGCCGCATGGATTCGCTGCCTGGTGGACAGCCGGCGCCATGAGATCGACGGCCGGCTGCTAGAGGCCAGGAGTCGGCTCGGCACCTGGTTCCGAGTCGCCGACGAGCTGGCCGCTGCCCTCGCCGAGATGGGTAAGCAGTGGGAATGCGGGCGCCTGACCATCGCGGACGAGCACGTCGCCTCGGACTCCCTGGGCCGCGCGCTGGCGCGCATGGGGGATGGCTTGCCGATGCGGCTCGACGGCCCGCGCTGCCTGCTCGCCTGCGCCGGCGAGGACGAGCACACGCTGGGTCTGTCGCTGGCGGAGCTATGTCTGCGCGAGGCCGGCTGGACGCCCCTGTGGCTCGGTCGCCGCACGCCGGTCGCCGAGCTGGTCCGCTTGGTGCGGGGCGGCCAGCTGGCGCTGGTCGCCTTGTCGGCGTCGGCGAGCCTCCGTGACGCGCAGGCTCTGCGAGCGATCGCCGATGAGATCGGAGCGGCCTGCAAGGACCGAGCTGCCGGCTTGCTGCTAGGTGGCGCAGGCAGCTGGCCCGATCCGCCCTCCCATGGCCTCCGGATGACCTCGTTCACCGCGTTCCGTGATTACCTCTCCCAGGCGGAACACCAACCATGACGGCTCAGAAGGGAATCTCGATCGGCGTCCCTGCTTCGAAGAGGAGAGACCCATGAAGCGTCTTGCCACCCTGGTAGGGGCGCTCGTCGCTGCGGGTTGCTCCACCCCCACGACGGAACGCCTGCGTCTGCCCCCGCTCGAGACCGCCGCACACGTCGAACTCTCGCGCTATCTCGGAACCTGGTACGAGATCGCCAACTTCCCGCAGAGCTTTCAGCGCGGCTGCACCGCCACGACGGCGACCTATTCGCTGCGTCGAGATGGCGACATCGACGTTCTGAACCGCTGCCGCAAGGGTGCGGTCGATGGCGAGGAGAAGTCAGCCCAGGGACGTGCTCGCGTGGTCGACCGTTCCACGAATGCCAAGCTCGAGGTGAGCTTCTTCCGCCCGTTCTGGGCCGACTATTGGATCGTCGATCTCGCCGACGACTACTCGTACGCCGTCGTCGGCCACCCGGGTCGCGACTACCTCTGGGTCCTCTCCCGTACGCCGACGATGCCGGGGGCGACCTATCAGGGAATTCTCTCGCGCTTGCAGGCCCACGGTTACGACACTTCCCGCCTCGTGCGCACCTTGCAGGTCTCCCCGTCCGCTGCAGCGCAGGGCGTCAGTGCTACCGGTGGCGCACCGGGTGTCGTACGTCCTCGTGCCGCTCTGGCAGCGAGTGGACTCCACATGCAAGAGGAAAGGAGCGAACCTCGATGCCCCATGTCGTGATCGAAGAGGCAACCGCTCTCGGAGCCGCCTGCCAGGGCATCGAGTTGGCGACGCTGAGAAACGGCAGCGAGATCCTCAAGGTCGTCGATGTCTACCTGAACCGGTCGAGCCACACCGCGCTGGTCGACTGCGTCGTGGTCGAAGAGGGTCGCTCGCAGTCCTTCTTCGTACAGTTGTCCCAGAAGGGCCGGCAGATCACGGTGCGCCTGCTTCCGGCGACCGATCCCGAGAAGACCCATGGCGTCAAGCGGGTCATGGCTCTGATTGCCAAGCAGCTGCTCGAGTCCACCGCCGGCAGCCGTTTCGGGAAGACCAACCTGCAGGAGTTCTTGCAGTGAGCACCGGAGTCAGACCGGCATCACCGCGGGGTCGCGACCGGCCTCCTCCAGCATCAGGAGCATGCTGGCCACCGTTCCACCGCTCGCGCCGCCGCGGAAGCCGCCCACCCGGTACTGGATGCGAGCGCAGCCCAGGCCGTGGCGCGCGTGCATCTCGCGTACGGCCCGACGGTCGTACAGACCACCTGAGTCCGTCGCGTCAACGTGTCAAGGAAGGCGGAGGCGTCAGCGTCGCCGATCAGGATCGGCAGCGCACTCGCAGTGACGCCGGTCTCGCGCGCGATGTCGTCGCGTACCGTTTCGAGCTTCGCGGCGCTTCGGCCGGCAATCGCCCAGCGCAGCTTCCCGGCCACGCCGTAGCGCGCGAGCAGATACTCGGCGGTGAGCTTCCCGGTGAAGCCGCTGGCGCCCCACACGACGACTTCGAACTCGCGCGGTGCCTAATGCATGTCTCCTGCTCTCGATGAGAGGGTGGCGAAGAGGCGGATCCATCGCCCAGGGGCCGTGGCTGCTTTCCCGGAAACGCCGGGCACGCATCGGCCGAGGTCCAACGGGCCCCTTGGCTGGGTCTGCTAGCCGCGTCGCTGCTCGATGGCAGCCTCGATGCGCGCGCCGTACTCGGGATCGGCATTGCGGAAGTGGGTCATCTCGACCGCCGATTCCCTGGGCTTGGCCACGGCGGGAATTTAGTGTATAGATAATATCCATACAAGAGGTATCCACATGTCATCTTCAGCCTCGCCCCGGACACGCAAAGGGAGTCTCGACATGCGTTCGGATCACGCCAACCCCGCGCGGCGCTCCCTGCTCTGGCTCAACGTGCTGGGCGGCATCGCCGTGCTCGGCAGCTACGTCTACGGTTTCGCCTCGAACCCACTGACGGGCGGGTCGGTGTGGGGCGGTGTGCCGGAGTGGATGCGGCCGCTCTACACGATCAACATGTTCCTCGCGGCGGGGGGCTACTTCGCCTTCAGCTCCTTCGTGTTCCGCCGGCTCGATCCAGAGCACACGCGGATCGTCGGAGGGTTCGGCTTCGGCGCCTTCCACGTGTTGTACGCACTGATCCTCGTGCCGTCGGCGCTCTGGCTGCCACTCACCTTCCAGATGCTCGCGGCGCCGAGCCCGACGCTCTGGCTGGCGATCCGCGTCACCCTCGCGCTGGTGGGGCTAGGCTCGCTGGGCCTGATGGCGGCCGTCGCCAGCGCGGTTCCGCGCAACGCACCCGGCGCTCGCCGCACCGCCCTGGTGGGCGCCACGTTCTTCTCGCTCCAGACGGCGGTGCTCGACGCCCTGATCTGGCCCGCGTACTTTCCGGTGTAGAATGAAGCAGTCCGTGGTCCGACCGGTCGTGAGCGAGCAGCCCTGCGAATCCCGCCTGCCGGTCTGAAGCGATCGCCGCGCGCTCTGGGAGTGGTGCGAGCGCTCGTGCGAGGCCCACCGATGAGCGCCGCAGCACCCCGGATCCACGTGATCCCCTCCGAGTCGCTGGCGAAGCTGCTGAGGCGTCTCGTCACGATCCCGGGCTATGCGCTGGCGTGTCTGCTCTCGCTCGCGTCCGCACCGCTCTGGGTGCCTGCGGCGGCGCTGTTCGATCGGGTGCGACGCAATGGCGGAGTCGCGCTGCGCAGCGGCAGCTTCGTGACCTTCTATCTCGTCTGCGAGCTGGCGGCGCTCTCGATCTGCGCCGGGCTCTGGCTGGTGCGCCCGATCGCGCGTTGGGACGCCGCGCGCTGGATCGCGCTGCACTACCGCCTCCAGGATGCCTGGGGCACGGCGCTGTTGGGCGCGGTCGTGCGGCTCTTCGACCTGCGCCTGGAGATCGAGGAGCTCGGCGCGGGGCCGAACGAGTCCCGCGCACGGCTCGACGAGGGTCCCTACCTGCTGCTGCTGCGCCACGCGAGCGCCGGCGACACGCTGCTCGCCTCGGCGCTGCTCGGCCGTCGCCACGGCGTCCAGCTTCGCTATGTGCTCAAGCGCGAGCTGCTCTGGGATCCCTGCCTCGACGTCGTCGGCAATCGCCTGCCCCACGCCTTCGTGGATCGCGCCTCGGGCGACTCTCAGCGCGAGATCGCGGAGGTGCAGGCGCTGGCCCGTGGTCTCTCGCGACGCGACGGCGTGCTGATCTATCCGGAGGGCACGCGCTTTTCCGAGGCCAAGCGCGCGCGTGTGCTGGAGCGGCTGGCTCGCGAGGGCGACGAGAAGCAGCTCGAGTACGCGCGTTCGCTGCACAGCGTGCTGCCGCCCCGAACGGGCGGCACGCTCGGTCTGCTCGAGGCGGCGCCCCACGCGGACATCGTGTTGTGCGCGCACACGGGCTTCGAGGGCGCCGCCACGCTGGCGCAGATCTGGCGGGGCGAGCTGCTGCACCAGACGATCCGGGTGCGCTTCCAGCGCATCCCCCGCGCGTCGATCCCGACCTCGCGCGACGCCCAGGCCGACTGGCTGCGCGAGCGTTGGCAGGAGATCGACGCCTGGCTGGCGAGCCAGCGGACGCGCTGAGGGATGATCGGATTCGCATCGCAGGCACTTCATCGCCAGCATGTATTCCGGGCTCGTACCAGCAGCCCTGGCCACTTCGACCCCGAGCCGCGGCCACAGCGCCGAGCTCAGCGCGTGCAGCGCGACGTCGGAAACGGACCGGCTCGCAAGACCATCCCAACGAACCCGTGCAAATTCGCTCGCGTCATGATCTTGTCTCCTGGCGAGCAAGACGCTTGGCAATGATCTGGAATACCTCCGGCGAAAAGCCCAGGCCCAGATGCGTGGTCTCGACGGCGACGTGCTCCACGTTCCTCGAGTGGTGATCGATGCAAGCCCGCCACGCGACGACGCCGTCGCTCCGGGAATAGACGGCCGTCACCGGCGTCTCGAGCGGCAGGCGGTTCCTCGCCGCGACCTCGGCCTCGATCGCGTCGAGGTCGATGCCCCGACGGCGGTAGGCCCCCGCGACCGCGGTGTACTTGGGACCGCCTACGACCGGACTGCCGAGCGTGATCACCTGGAGCGCCGACTGTGGCCGCTCGCGCGCCGCCTCGCGTGCCAGGTAGCCGCCGAGGCTCCAGCCGATCAGGCCGATGGCCCTGCCCTCATCGCGCGCCAGCGTCTCGAGTCGTTCCGCAACCCGGGGCAGCAGATCCGGAACCTCTCCGTGGTTGCGCCCGAGTCCCCAGCCCTGCGGCCGATAGCCGAGGAAGCGCAGGTACGTGCGCAGCACCGCGGTCGATGCATCCCCAGCGCCGTACCCCGGCAGCACCAGCAGGCGCTGTCCTCGCCCCCGCGGCTGCCTCGCGAGCGCGGGAAACTGGATCAGCAGCTTCGGCAGCTCGAGGAGCCCGCGGGCCTCGGCCAGCAGCCCGATCGCGCTCGGTGCCTGGATCGCTTCCGTCATTCTTGGTTCCCCCCAGCGCTCGACAGCAGAAGAACTCACACGCTGAGTCCGCCTGCGACGCGCTCGTTACGCAGAACGCAATTTCCGGCAGCAGCTCTTCGTCGCAGCCAAACGCTTCAGCCGACGAAGGCCTCGCCCGGGCGCCAGTCCGTTCCGCACAGTCCGCCGCTCTGGAGCGCCTGTACAGTCCTCAGCACCTCCGATGGGCTCCGGCCCGCCGTGAGGTCGTTGACGCTCATGGACCGGATCGAGCCCTGATCGTCGACCACGACCGTCGCCCGATACGCCACTCCCTGGTCCTGCTTGAGCACGCCGAAGGCGAGACTCAGGGCGTGGTTGGTGTCGGCCACGATCGGATGGGTGATCTCGTGCGGGAAGGTCTTCCGGTCGGAGAACCAGTGTTTATGGCTGTAGAAAGAGTCGGTGCTCACACCGATGACCTCCACGCCAGCTGCGCGGAATTCGTCGAGCAGAGACTGGAAGCCCCGAATTTCCGTCGGACACACGAATGTGAAGTCGAGCGGGTACCAGTAGAGCACGTGCCACTTCCCCTGATAGTCCTCGCTGCGGAGACTCACTTCCTCGCCTCTCAGAAAGGCGGTGCTGCACCACTGCGGCTCACGCTGTCCGATCATGCTCATTCAGATCTCCTGGGTCCGGGTGGATTCCCGTCGAACGATTCCTCTCGGGTCGAGAGGACGCCGGCACGGAACTCGGCGACCCTCCGTCGCGGATCGCGTAGAGGCTCGGGCTGCTGCCCGCGCGATCGGGCCAGGGCCCGGTGGGCTTCCGCTCTTCCGCAGCGGAGCGGCCGCCCTGGTTCGCCCAGCGTGGGTATCTCGCTCGATTGCCGGGATCGGCATGGGCGGAGGATAGATCACGTCTCTGTATTGTCAATATTTTATATGTACAAATTGAGGGATCTAGCCTAGGATCTGCCTCGAGCCCCGCACCCGGAACCGGAGGGGCTCACGCGTCGCGCAGCCGCCCGCTACCCACAGCGCTTCATTCAAGGAGACCTCATGAGTTCAAACGAGCAAGTCGTAAAGGCACTTTCCAAGCTCCTCGCAGACACCTACACGCTGTACCTCAAGACCCACAACTACCACTGGAACGTGACGGGGCCGATGTTCAACACGCTGCATACGCTCTTCGAGATCGAGTACTCGGAGTACGCGTTGGCGGTGGACGAGATCGCCGAGCGCATCCGCGCGATCGGCGCGCGCGCACCGGGCAGCTACTCGGAGTTCGCCGAGCTCGCGTCGGTGAAGGAGGATCGCGGCTCCCCCCCGGCCCTGCAGATGATCAAGAACCTGGTCGCCGATCAGGAAGCCACGGTGGCGTCGGCGCGCAAGGTCGTGGAGCTGGCCGAAGCGGCGCGCGACCAGGCGACAGGCGATCTCGGGGTGCGGCGCATCCAACTCCACGAGA
>CAYTJA010000215.1:0-6748 GCA_964437835.1 uncultured Spirochaetales bacterium | reverse complement strand
GCGGCAGCGGCGGCAGCGGCACGCGCTCGACGCGCACGCCGCGCCATTCGACCGCACCCTGCTGCGCCGCCGCTGTGAAGACCTCCGGCTCGTGTCCGATCGCGCGCAGCGCCAGCACCGTGCGGCCGAGATAGCTCGCGAGGCCGCCGGCGTCGCGCAGCTCGCTGGCGAATTCGGGAGTCAGGAACGCGATGCGCACGCGAGACTGCGCCCCTCAGCTCCGGGGCGCGGCGTCCGGATCGACCGGAAACAAGGCGCCCGCCGAGAAGCGCCCGTCGCGCGCGCTGCGCAGCACTGCCGCGAGCCGCTCGATGTGACGCGCGATTCCGAAGTGTCGCTCCGCGCGCTCGCGCGCCGCCGCGCCGAGTGCGGCCGCGTGCTCGGGCGAGCGCAGCAGCTCGGCCATGCGCAGCGCGAAGCCCTCGACCTCGCGCTCGCCGACGAGCAGGCCCGTTTTCCCGTCGAGCACCAGCTCCGGAATGCCCGCGTGGCGCGTCGCGACCACCGGGATGCCGGTCGCGGCGGCTTCGATCAGCGCGACCGGTGCGCCCTCGAGATCGCCATCACTCGCCTCGACACTGTGCTGCACCAGCGCTCGCGCGTTGCGGAGTTCTTCGGCGACGATCTCCGGGGGCTGCGCGCCGAGGAAGTGCACGCTCTCGCCGAGCCCGAGCGCGCGCGCGAGGTCTCGGCATATTCCGAGCAGGGGGCCCTCCCCCAGCAGGCGCAGGCGCGCCTCCGGATGTGTCTCGCGCAGGCGTGCAAAGGCCAGCAGCAGCAGGTGGGGCGCCTTCTTCTCGACGAAGCGGCCGACCGCGACGAAGACCGGGGGCGCGGTGGCCGGATCGCCGCCCGAGAAGCGCTCGAGATCGACGCCGCAGGGATTGACCTGGATGCGCTCCTCGTCGGCGCCGAGCGCGACGAGCTGGCGCGCGAGGCTGCGCGACGGCGCGATGCAGGCGGCTGCGTCGCGGAACAGCTCGCGGTAGGCGTCGCCGAGGCGCTGAAGCAGCTCGCGGCGCGACGCGTCGTAGCCGTGAAAGAAGGTCACGAACGGGATCTCGAGCGCGACGCAGGCCTCGCGCACTGCGACGCCGCTCGGGCCGTACTCGGCCAGCACGACGTCCGGACGCAGGCGCCGGAATGCCTGCGCGTACGCGCAGGACGTCGCGAACGCGCCCCAGCTCGGCCGCGGCCGGAAGCCGCTCGCGAGGCCGCGGCACAGCGGCCACAGCGTCCGGGCCGCGCTGTCGAGCAGGATTCGGCCATCGATCGCCGGCGGCGAGCCGTGGACGACGACGACCTCGGCCGGGAGCCGGTCCGCGTGCGCCCGGATGAAGGTCTCGCTCTCGAGATGGGGTCTGGGCTGAACGATCGCGACCCGCATGCGGCTCCTGGGCCGGAGGGGCCGGCAGCAGTGCGCCGAAACGCCCCCCCGAACACGCAAGATCGGCGCAGTCTCGCCGCGACTTGAAGTGCCTCGGGGCCCGCCTCGTTCAGTCTTCTGGCGCCGCGCCGATACGTTGCATGGCCCGGCTGCACGCGCAGCTCTGGCCTGCCTAGAGCGCGCATGAAGCTTCGACCGGACCAGAGCACGCTGCACCGCCTGCATGTGGCCGCCGATCTCGCCCTGGTCTCCCTGGGGTGGCTCGGCGCGTACGCGATCCGCTCGGCGCTGAACGACCCGTTCGGAAATCGGATCAACTCGTTCTACTGGTATGCGGGCGCGCTGCCACTGATCGCGGTGCCCTGGGTCGCCTCGTGCTGGCTCTTCGGCCTTTACCGCACGCCGCGCAGCGCGAGCTTCGCCGACTCGCTGCAGCGCCTGCTGCGCAGCGTCGCGCTGGGCCTGCTGGTCGTGAGCTCGATCAGCTTCTTCTTCCGCGAGCTCGAATTCGGGCGCGCGGTCGTGCTGATCTGCGCGGCGTCGAACCTGCTGCTCCAGGGCGCGAGCCGCGCGTTCTTCCACGCCTGGATCCGCCGGCTGCGGCGCCAGGGCCTGGGCGAGCTCCCTGTGCTCGTGGTCGGCACCGGCGTCACCGCGATCCGACTGCTGCAGAAGCTCCAGGACCACCCCGAGATCGGCTACCGCGTGATCGGTCTGCTCGCGCTCGAAATGCCGCCGGAGCCGAAGGACGTCGGCGGTGTGCCCGTGCTCGGCAGCGTCGCCGAGCTGCCGGCGATCGCTCGCGAGCAGCGCGTGGCGGAGGTCTTCATGGCCGAGCCCTCGCTCACGCACACGCGCATGCTGTCGCTGGTGCTCGACTGCGAAGACCAGGGTCTGACCTTCCGCTGTGTCACGAATCTCTTCGAGGTGTTGACGGCGGGCACCTCGGTCGAGCTGGTCGACGATCTGCCGCTGGTGCGTCTCGGGCGCGAGCGCCCGCCGTGGCTCTACGAGCCCGTGAAGCGCTGTCTCGACGTCGCGATCGCGTCGCTCGCGCTGATCGCGTGTGCGCCGCTCTGCGCCTGGATCGCCTGGCGCGTGCGCGCGACCAGCCCCGGCCCCGCGCTCTTCGTCCAGGAGCGTGTCGGCCGCGACGGAGCGCCCTTCCAGATCCTCAAGTTCCGGAGCATGCGCGGAGACGCCGAGGCCTACGCGCGCGGCCCCGCGCACGGCGGCGATCGGCGCGTCACGCGCTTCGGGCGCTGGCTGCGCGCGTCGAGCCTCGACGAGCTGCCGCAGCTGTGGAACGTGCTGCGCGGCGAGATGGCGCTCGTCGGACCTCGCCCGGAGATGCCTTTCATCGTCGCGAACTACGATGCCTGGCAGCGACGCCGCCTCTCGGTGAAGCCCGGTGTCACGGGGCTGTGGCAGATCCTCGGTCGCAAGGATCTGCCGATGCACGAAAATCTCCAGTACGACTTCTACTACATCCGCAACCGCTCGCTGGTGCTGGACGCGTGGATCCTGTTCAAGACCATCGGGGTGGTCTGCTCGCGCCGGGGAGCCTTCTAGAACCAGCTCTAAGTACGGTCGCCTCTCGGGCGTCCGATCCGCGCCAGCAGCAGGAGCCCGAGCGCGACCTGGGCCACCGTGCGCGGTTCGGGAATCGGCTGGAACTGCACCACGAGCTCGCCTTGGGGCCGCAGCCGCCGGTCGTCGAAGTCCTCGTGAGGAGCGTCGAAGCGCGTCGCGATCTCGCCGTCCTGGATCCAGGCGAGCGAGGTGCTCACTTCGAGCTCGGAATCGCCCTCTCCGTCGTCGTCGTCCCCCTCCTCGTCCTCGGCAAGCAGGTAGTCCGCGATCTCGCCACTGGACGTCGAGATGAAGAACTCGAGGAATCCGTAGCGCGGGGTGCCGAAGAGCTCGCTCGGAGTCGGTGCGGCGTCGTCGAAGAGCAGACCCGCGGCGTGCTCGAGATCGATCCGAAACGAGAGCTCGATCCAGGCCTCGCCGTCGTCCGAGCGCTTGCGCCGCAGGTCGAAGCCCTCCGGAGCCGAGACCAGCGCCCCTGCGTCGGCGGGCAGCTCGACCTTGAAGGCGTAGAGTCCGAAGGGCTGCGCGTCGCTCAGGGCCTGGATCGCCTCAGGCGTCAGGCTCTTGCGCTCCGTGAAGTGCTTGTCGGGCCGGATCGCGAAGGCCGCGGCTCCAGCATCGGCGTACGAGGTATTGCGCACGCGAAATAGGAATCCGGTGCCCGAGATCTGATCTCCATTGATCTGCAGATTCTCGAAGCTTCCGAACTCGGCTTCGACCTGAACGGCGCCGGGGAAGGTCTCGAAATTCTCGCCCAGCGAAATCGCGTCCGCGGCGCCGGGCAGCACCATCGCGAGCGCGATCCACAGCGCAGCTGCGGCGGCTAAGCGGGGACGAAAGCGAAGCTGGAAATGCCCGAAGGAGAAGCGGCGGGTGATGGGGGCCACGGGTAGGGTCTCCGCGCCGGAACCGGCGCACGGTCCCCTTCCCGAGCCCGCAGGATATCAGCAAGTGCGGGCGATGGGAAGCCCAAATCGACGGGAAATCCTCCCGGCCTGCGTCGGGGACTTCAGATCCCCGCGGGTCCAGGGGCCGCTCCCGGACCGGGACCCGCAAGGCCTACCGGCGGCCCCAGGCCAGCCAGCCGCCGGTGATCAGCGAGGCCGCGAGCAGGCTCACCCCGAGCAGGGGGAGCGCCGGCAGCGTGGCGTCCTGGAGCGGAATTCCGCGGGTCCAGCGCTCGGTGTTGCCGAACGAGTTCGTGTAGTAGGCGTCGATGTAGGGCACCGAGGTGAAACCGGTGCCGTGGAAGAACCAGGTGCCGAGGTCGTAGAACTCGGAATTGAAGCGCGGGTCGCTGGTCGCCTCGTCCATCCACATCGCGAGGCTGCAGATGACTCCGGGGCTCGAATTGCACCAGGCCGAGCCCGTGTGCGTCCAGCCCGTCACGATGCCCCAGGCGATCTGGCCCCCGCCTGCGGTCGATCCCGTCCCGGTGAAGGTCGGAGAGGGGTTCCCGTAGAGCGGGGCGAGGACTCCCGGACCGTCCCTGGACACGAGCGACAGGAAGATGCTCGAGGTGAGCCCGGGCACCAGGACGGTCGTCGTGACGTGCGGGGTGATCGAAAGCAGCTTGCGCAGCACCGGCGCGTTCGGCGCCGACTCGTCGATCAGCACGATCGGGATCTGGATCGGTCCGCGAATCGTCACGCTGCCGCGGCCGACGACGTCTGGATTCGGAGAGACGTTCGGGGCATTCGTGATCGTCTGGCCGATCGGGATGTACTTCCGCAGCGCTGCGTTCACGGGCGCCGCGAGTCCCGTCGCAACGAGCCCCAGCGCGAGGACCGCCGCTCCCAGCGTGCTCCGCTTTCGCATTCCCAGCTGCAGCACGAGCCTCCCCTGCACTTTCCCTCCCGCAGTGTAAGCTGCGCGCGCCGAGCGGAGGCGTGAACCTGCGCCGGTGCAGAGGCGAGGTTCACGGATGGACCACGATTTCGGCGCCTTCGAGCGCGCCCGCGCAGACTCGTCTCCGGCGGGTCGCGCGCATCTCGAGTTCGTGCGCACGTTCTTCGAGGCGCTCGGGCGCCTCGACTTCGCGGCCTCCGCAGCCTTCTTCGGGCACGAGGGCCTGTACCAGGACGTGCCGGTCCCGGAGGCCGATGCGCGGGGCCCGGAGGCGATCGAGCGCAAGCTCCGGAACGGCCTCGACGGACTCGCTTCCCTCGCGCTGCGCTTCTCGCGCATCGTCGCGAGCGGCGACTGCGTGGTGTCCGAGCGCGAGGAGGCCTGGCACTTTCCGAGCGGCGAAATCGCCGTGCTTCCGGTGCTCTGCGTGCACGAGCTGCGCGGCGGCAGCTTCGGATTGTGGCGCGAGTACTGGAACCTGCCGACGCTGATGTCCCAGATGCCCGCGAGCTGGCTCGCAGAAATCACGCGCCGCGCCCAGTCCGGCTGAGCTCCGTAAGGTCCGGGCTGCGCCGAGGCCCTGAGCGCGCCTGGCCCAGCACTCGTGAAGTGGACTCGGGCAACGAACGGATCCTCATCACGGTTTGCTGCTCGCGAACTTTCTCCTCATGCGCCGGATGTGTGGGGAGATCGCGAGGTAGATGGGTCCATCTCGTATACCTGAGTAAATCCCTTGCCAGGGTATTATCCTCGTAATAGAGTGCGGACGTGAAACGGAGCATTGGCCGGCTCGAGGCGCAACTCCTGGCGTATGCGCAGATGCGCGGCTGGACCCGAGTGCGCACCGGCGACCTGCGCAAGCCTCTCCGCCTCAGCGCCGTTCAGGAGCGCAAGCTCTTCAGTCGCCTGGCGCGCGCCGGGATGATCGCGCGCGTTTGGCGCGGGCTCTACCTCGTACCGCCACGAATGCCTCTAGGCGGCAAGTGGAGCCCGGACGTGGGTCTCGCCCTGGCGACGTTGATGGCCGCCCGTGGCGGGCGCTACCAGATCTGCGGCCTCAACGCGTTCAACCGGTATGGCTTCGATCCGCAGCTGCCGAACCGCGTTTATGCCTACAACAACCGCCTTTCCGGCGACCGCAGCATCGGCTCGGTCCAACTGATCCTCATCAAGGTCGCGGACGCCCGCCTTGGAGCGACCGAGGAGGCCGCCAGTACGGAGGGCGGCCCACCGGCGATCTACTCCTCGCGCGCCCGGTCGCTGGTCGACGCCGTCTACGATTGGTCCCGCTTCGGGAGCCTCCCGCTGGGATACCGCTGGATCCGGAACGAGCTCGAGGCGAAGCGAGTCGAGCCGGCCGACCTCGTCGCACTCACGCTGCGCTACGGCGACATCGGAACGATCCGCCGGATCGGAGCCCTGCTCGAGCGCGAAGGCATCGCCGAGACGTTGCTGCACAAGCTCGACCGAGCGCTTCCCGCGACCCGCAGTCCGATTCCCTGGATTCCGCGCCGCGCCAAGCGTGGCCCCGTCGAGCGCCGCTGGGGCGTGGTCTGGAACGGCGAGGCCTGAGCATGCCGATCCGCTGGCACGAAGAGGCGCCGGAGGACCTGCGCGAGGCGATCCGGTTCACCGCCGAGGAGACGGGATTCGCCCCACGCCTGATCGAGAAGGACTACTTCTGCAGCGTGATCCTCGAGGCACTTGCGGAGGCCGATGTTCCGCTGGTCTTCAAGGGTGGCACCTGTCTGGCCAAAGTCCACTCGGGCTTCTTCCGGCTGAGCGAGGATCTCGACTTCAGCATTCCAACCGCGCCGGACTCGACACGGGGTGCTCGCAGTCGCGCCATCGCTCCTGTCAAAGCGATCGTCGACAGGCTTCCGAATCGAATCCCCGGGTTCGAGCTGCTAGTTTCTCTCG
>CAYTJA010000214.1:0-2046 GCA_964437835.1 uncultured Spirochaetales bacterium | reverse complement strand
TGCGGACGACGCTCTCCGAGCAGCGAAGCTCAGTCGCGATCTCCGTGTAGCCGCGCTCTTCGACGTGGTGGGCCATGACCGCTTCGCGCTGCTCGGGAGCCAGGGTGTCGAGGAGCTCGACCGCCGGAGCGCTTGCCGCCGTCTCGAGGATCTCGATCGCTTCCTCGTCCAATTGGATCGGCTGCATGGCGAGCGCGTGCCGGGCCTCATCCTGGATGCGACTACTGCGTAGCGCCTCGCTTAACTTGTGGCGCGCAATCGCGAACAACCAGGCTTGGGCCGGCTCTGGCCCGGGCTGAAAGCGTGGCACCGAGGATAGTGCGGCGGCGAAGGTCTCCGCGGTGAGATCGAAGGCCTCCTCGGGGCCGGGAACCCGGCGGCGAAAGAACGCGAGCACCGAAGCGAAGTACCGCTCGTAGAAGACGCCAAATGGCTCAGCGTTCGTGCGCGCGTTGACGAGAAGATCCCTGTCGGAGCATTCCTCCCAGTTCTTCATGTCTTCTATATGACGAGTTTCCCCGGTTTGTGACCGCAGGCGGGCTCGCCGTCTCTATCAAGCGACATTCCCGCACACTCGCGCACCCCAGCGAGGAAGGGTGCATGGTTTACACACCACGGCCAGCCGCCCGATGAGGGCGGACGCAGTAGAACCCCGGCTGGTCACGCCCCGAACCCCGCCTGCGCGAGCTTCGCGCCGAGCGAGTCCCGTTTCGCGTCGAGCACGGCCGCATACACGGTCGCGGTCACGGCTGGCGACGCGTGCCGCGCGAGCTGCGAAGCCTCGGGGAGCGTCAGGCCTCCGCGCCGACCGGAATTCCTCGTAGTGCCAGCGAGCGGCACCTAGGGGTTCCAAAAGGGGGGGCCACCGTCCGATGCGCTCGTATCGCGGCGAGATGGACCAGCGAGACCAGGATCGAGCTCGAGGCGGATCTCCGCGCTGCCGTTGCCATTTCGTTGCCATTTCGCCGCGAGACGTTCGAGCGTGGGGGAGGGTCGCGCGGCGGAAACGGGATGCCCGCTAGCATGGGCCCGATCGCGGGGCGTGGCGCAGCCTGGTTAGCGCGCTAGTCTGGGGGACTAGAGGTCCCGAGTTCGAATCTCGGCGCCCCGATCGAAGAAAGCCCCGCAACCGCGGGCTTTTGTTTGTCAAGGAAGGCAACGACACGAGCGCTGTGGTCGCCTCGTGGTCGCCGAAGCGGACGCGAACCGTCCCACGTCAGCGGATGGCAGACGAGTACGAAGCAGAGTGCCGCGACCGGGGTCACCGCAAGCTGGTGGGCGAACTCATCAGTGCAATTCCCAGCGATTAGATCGCCAGCCGCGCGGAGCCCGCACCGAGAAGCTCGCGCGAGGGTTCCGAGCCGGTCGTCGATTTCCGGCCTTCCCCGCAGGCCCGCTTCGAGGTGCGCCTCGACGGCTGGACATTCGCGGCCGCGATGGCAGAGGTGTTCGGCGTCTGATCGCTGCTGAAGCCACTGCCGCGTGGGAGGCGGTCAATAAGCCGGTTGATGTGAGCCCGACGTGAGCCTAGGGTCACGCCTACTTTTGCGCGGGCGACCAGACAAGCGAGACTTTGAACGTCCTCGCCGGGCTGCGTGTCAGCCTCTGCTGCCCGCTTCCGTCCGCGTTCATGACGTAGAGCTCCCAGTCGCCGTCGCGCTTGCTTTGGAAGGCGATCTTCTTCCCGTCTGTTGACCAGAGAGGTTGCCGCCCGCGTGTCAGGTTCCGCTCGCCGCTGCCGTCGGCGTTGATGACGTAGATGTGGTCGCTGCCGCCGTCGCCGTCGCGGTCGCGTTGGAAGACGACCTTCCGCCCGTCGGGCGACCAGGCATGACCGCCAAAAAGGTGATCGTTCGCCATGTTGCGCGTCAGGTTCCGCTGCCCGCTCCCGTCGGCGTTCATCACGTAGACCTCCCAGTTGCCGTAGCGCCAGGTTTGGAAGGCGATCTTCTGCCCGTCGGGCCTCCAGACCGGAAAGCTGTCGAGCCCCCAGTCGCGCGTCAGGTTCCGCTGCCCGCTCCCGTCTGCGTTGATGACGTAGACCTC
>CAYTJA010000213.1:0-36390 GCA_964437835.1 uncultured Spirochaetales bacterium | reverse complement strand
AGTGTGCTGCCGCGCGATCCGAACGACCCGAACACTCCGCAAGACCTCGTGGATCCCCGCTGCTCGATGCTGGACGAAAACGCAGTTCCGTTCCAATACGACACGACCTACCAGTTCGACGTGACCTACGAGAGTCATCGGGTGCGAGTCCGCGTCCAGGGGCCCGGGGTGGACGAGGAGCTCGAGGGCTTCGGGACCTTCCAGCCTGGCCGCTTCGCCTTCTGGTCGGGAGCCCAGCGGGGCGAGTACCAGCTCTTCGACAACATCGCCCCGAGCTGGACGGGCCCCGCCGGTGATACGACGACGATCGTGCAGGACGGCGTCGGCCAGGGCTTCCGGCGGATTTTTTCGGACGGTACGATTCACCGCTTCGACTCGACTGGGAAGCAGACGAAGGTTGCAGACGCGAACGGCAACGAAACCGAGTTCCAATACGATCCGCAAGGCCGCCTGGCGGCGATCCTCGACCCGAAGGACCTAGCCACGACGCTCAGCTACAACGGAACGGGCGGCCGACTGTCCTCGATCCAGGACCCGGCCAGCCGCCTGACGCTGTTCCAGCACGACGCCAGCGGCAACCTCAGCGACGTGACCTACCCGGACGGCTCATCGCGGCACTTCACGTACGACGCGCGGCATCTACTCCTGACGGAGACAGATCAACGCGGCAACGTGACGGAGCACGAGTACGACTTCGCGGGCCGGCTGGTGAAGGCGACGCTGCCCGACCCGAGCGGCACCGAGAGCGAGCGATTCGCTCTCGCGGCACAGACGGTTGGCCTCTTGGACCCCTCCAACCCTGCCGTCACGAGCATTCGCCCCGACAATCCGCCCGCCGTCGAGCCGCCCGCCGACGGCAGCGGCCCCGCGAGCACCTACACCGACGCCGAGGGTCGCGTGACCGAGTACGGCATCGGGAGCTTCCTACTTGCGAACCGGGTCAAAGGTCCCGACGGCGTAACGACGCGCATGACGCGCGACGCCAACGGCGACACCACGCTGTTCACGCGCCGCATCGAGGGCGCGACCCCCGCGAACCCGACGACGCAAGAGCTCACCGCGAGCTACGACGCAGAGCGCAAACTGCTCGGCATCACCGACAACAAGCTCTCGGGCACGACCACCTTCTCGTACGACCCGCCCTTCGTCGACGGCGCCCCGACGCCGACCTTCAATGCGCTGCGCACGATCCTCGAGCCGCGCAACCAGTCCGGAAACGACACGCTCGACCTCGGCTACAGCGGCTCGAACCTGAGCTCGATCACGAGCGCCGAGGGCCGCATCCAGACGCTCGCCTACGCCCCGCTCTCCGACGGCCTCCCGACCTCGTTCACCGACGCCTTCGGCCGTCGCACGGACTTCGTCTACCACCCGACGACGCGCAACCTGACCAGCGCAACCCGCGGAGCCGACCTCGGGGGCACGTTGCCACGCACGACGAGCTTCAGCTACACCGCCGAGGGTTATGTCGACACGATCACCGACGCCGTGAACCGCGTCCTCGACTTCGACTACGACCCGATGGGCCGCGTCGACCTGCTGACCTTGCCCGACTCGCGCGTGATCGATTTCGGTTACGACGTGAAGGGCAGCCTGACTTCCATTACGCCGCCGGGCCGGCCTGTCCACAGCTTCGCCTTCGACGAGCGCGATCGCGAGAAGCTCTACACCCCGCCGGCGATCGGCGGCCCCGTTGCAACGAGCTTCGAGTACAACCGCGAGAACCAGCTCACGAAGGTGATCCGTCCCGACGGCCAGGAGCTCGTGCTGAACTATCAACCCACGGCCGGTCGCCTCGCCTCGATCGTGCAGCCGACGGGCTCCTACAGCCTCGCCTACAGCCCGACGACGGGACTCCTGAGCTCGGTCACGGAGAACTTCTCGACCCCGAACGGCGTGATGAGCTTCGGCTACGCCGGCGACCGCCTCTCGTCGACGACCTGGTCGGGCCCGGTCGCGGGCAGCGTCTCGGTGACCTACCTCGCCGACGGCCTCGTCGGCACCCAGAGTGTGAACGGAGCGAACCCAGTCACCTTCGTCTACGACAAGGACAGCCTGGTCACGACCGCCGGAGCGATCGGCTTCACGAGAAGCGCTACGACCGGCTTCCTGGAGTCCGCGGCGATCGGCTCGCTGGTCACGAACCGCAGCCCGAACAGTTTTGGTGAGCTCGCCTCGGAGATCACGGGCACGCTTTACAACCTGCAGTACCCCGTGCGCGATAAGCTCGGCCGCGTGACGCAGAAAGTCGAATCTCTCCAAGGCGGCGCTAGCAAGACCACCGACTACACCTATGATGCCGCGGGTCGCTTGTTCCAAGTCTTCGAGAGCGGCTTCCGCGTGCGTGAGTACCTCTACGATCAAAACAGCAACCGCACGAGCCTCACGCACTTCGGCCCCGACGGCGTGACAGTCACCGCGACCGAAACCGGAGCCGTCGACGCGCAGGATCGCCTCACGAGCTACAACGGAGCGAGCTACAGCTACACCGCGAACGGCGAGTTCCTGACCAAGACGCAATCCGGCCAGACGACGACCTACGGCTACGGCCTCTTGGGCAACCTGCGCACGGTGAACCTCCCGGACGGCCGAAATATGAGCTACGTGATCGACGGCGCGAACCGGCGGATCGGGAAGCGGATCAACGGCACACCGGTGCAGGGCTTCCTGTACGGAGACCAGCTCGAGCCTGTGGCGGAGCTGGACGGCTCGAACACCCTGGTCTCGCGCTTCGTGTACGGCAGCAAGTCAAACGTGCCGGACTACATGGCGAGAGGCGGTCAGACCTTCCGGATCCTCTCCGACGAGCTCGGCAGCGTGCGCCTCGTCGTGCTCGCAAGCAGCCCGAACACGGTGCGCCAGCGCATCGATTACGACGAGTTCGGAAACATCACGAGCCGACAGGAGTTCGACGCCACCGGCACGCTGATCACGCCGACCCCCGCGCCCTTCCAGCCCTTCGGCTTCGCGGGCGGGCTGCTCGACACCGACACCGGCCTCGTCCGCTTCGGCGCGCGGGACTACGACCCGGCGGTCGGCCGCTGGACTAGCAAGGACCCGATTCGCTTCGACTCTACCGGATTCAATCTCTACGGGTATGCGCTCGGTGACCCTGTGAATCTCCTCGATTCCAATGGCTTGTTCCCAGGTGCGCCCGGCGAACCTGACCTTCGGGCTGCGTGCGAACAGGCGACACCACCGAATCCCGAAGAAGATGAGTGTGAGAGAGAGGTGAGAATCCAACGGTGCATCACGACGTCTGCACTCAACTACGTTGATCTTGCTGGAACGGGGGCGCCCGGAAGCATCGAGAGCGCGGTCGTCGGAATTGCGGCCGCCATCGTCGAAAATCTGCCATCACCAGTTCAGAGGTTCCTAACGAGATTCGCGCAGTAGTCCAATGGGCCGTGGACGCGTGTGCCGCTCCAGGCGCGATTGGCTTGCGTTGCTTGCAACGCTCTCGCTAATGACCAGCGCTTGCCAGACGAATCGAGATTTCGAGATCCAGAGCGGGTTATTCTCGTTATGTATCGAAGAGTACGGCGTGGTCAAGACAATACGTGTCAGCAGCAGCCACACGATCCCACGCGCACTCGGCCGATGGGAGTATTTTGGGTTCTTCATCTCCCGCCGCTCGGAAGTTCCATTCGAGGTTGTTACAGTGACTCGGCTTCCCTCAGCGCCTCCGCGGCTTGGCCCGGAATTGTCGAAGAAATACAAACCTGCGGATGCAGTTCAAGGACTGCGAAGCGATCCGCTGACGATTCTAGGTGGGAGGCTGGTTGGGTCGAGTTTGGATCCCGATGATCCGCTCGGCCGCTACACGATGACGATCTTCGTCGACGACGCCGAGTTCTCGACTCTGACATTCCATGTCGCTGACATTCCGCGAACTCCTTACGAGGGTGAAGCGCCACAGCGATGCCAGAGTCTTCGCGATGGCCAACTGTGAGTGCGCCGTTCACGCACAGGAACCGGAAGAGTTTCGACGAGCTTGCCGTGGGCTTCCTGCACGCGAACCGGTCCTGGGCCCCGACGGCGTGACGACGCGGCCAACGCGCGACGCGAACGACGCTTGCTCGGGGTAAGATCGCGGGTCTTCGCCTTTCGCATGCCGCGGCCCCCTCCGACCTCGAGGTCGGCGGCGCCAGGGTCGCACCAGAGGCTAGGCGGGGGAAGACGGGTTCAGTGAGCGCTTTAGCTCCCGAGGAGTGTCCGTCTCGGAGGCAATTCCTTCTCTCGATTCGCTCGTGGAGGCGCTGCCACAGAATTCGGACGCGCTTTTCGCTCGCGCGATCGTACCAACGGGTCTTGACGGCATGCGCGGAGATCCATTCGCCTGACCGCCGGCTGCACGGCTTCGCCTACGACGAGCGGGACCGCGAGGAGCAGTACACACCTCCGGCCGTCGGTGGCCCAGTCGCCACGACCTTCGAGTACAACCGGGAGATTCCGCCGGGGGAGAGCTGGACCGGTCGGGTCATCTAGTGATTCCGACCCCTTCCGCGAGGCGCTCGGCTTCGGCCACGAGATCCTCGAGCAGCGCGAGCCCGCCGTCCCAGAAGTTTGGGTTCGAGATGTCGAGTCCGATGGCTGCCAGCAGCTTCTCGGGTGCTTGGGAGCCGCCCGCGCGCAGCAGCTCGAGGTAGCGCGGCACGAAGGCCGGACCTTCCTGATCGAAGCGGCGCAGCAGCGCCAGCACCAGCAGCTCGCCGAACGCGTAGGCATAGCAGTAGAAGGGCGAGTGGACGAAGTGCGAGATGTAGAGCCACCACAGGGCGTAGTCGTCCGAGAGCTTTACGGAGTCGCCGAACATCGGGCGATTGGCCTGCAGCCACAGCTCGCCGATGCGCGCCAGCGGGAGCTCTCCCTCGCTGCGCCGCGCGGCGTGAAGCTGCTGCTCGAAGCGCGTCATCGCGACCTGGCGGAACACGGTTGCGAAGGCGTCCTCGAGCTTGCTGCAGAGCAGCGCGAGGCGAACCGCCGGGTCCGACGTCTCGCGCAGCAGGCGCCGGAACACCAGCATCTCGCCGAACACGCTCGCGGTCTCGGCGGTCGTGAGCGGCGTGTCCTGCTCGAACAGGCCCTGTTCTCGCGCCAGAACCTGGTGCACGCCGTGGCCGAGCTCGTGTGCGACGGTCATCACGTCGCGCAGCGTCGCGGTGTAGTTCAGCAGGACATAGGGATGCAGCTCGGGCAGCGTCGAGGCGCAGAACGCGCCGCCGCGCTTGCCCGGGCGCAGCTCGGCGTCGATCCAGTGCTCGTCGAAGAAGCGCTGCGCGATGTGTGCCAGCTCGGGCGAGAAATCCCGATACGCATCGAGCACGATGCGCCGCGCCTCGCCGAAGCTGCGCTGCTCGCCCACCTGGGCGAGCGGCGCGTAGCGGTCGTAATCCTCGAGCGCATCCAGGCCGAGCAAGCGCGCCTTGAGCCGGTAGTAGCGCGCGACGAGCGGATAGCGCGCCGTGCAGGCCGCGAGCAGCGAGTCCACGCTCTCGGGCTCGATCTCGTTTGCGAGGTGGCGCGCGTCCATCGCGCCCGCATAGCGCCTCAGGCGGTCGTCCGTGGCCTTGTCCTGGACCAGGATGTTGAGGATGAAGGCCAGCGGCCGCGCGTTCGCGCGCAGGCCGGCCGTGAGCGCGCGCGCGGCCTCGCGGCGCAGGCTGCGATCGGGCGAGTAGAGCAGCGAGAGCACCTGCTCCTCGCTGAGCTCGCGCGTCTCACCGGCCTCGCTGACCTGGAAGCGCAGCGCCGCGACGAGCTCGTCGAAGAGGCGCGAGAACGCGTTGCGGCCGGTGTTCGCGAGCTCGCCGATCACGCGCTCCTCGGGCTCGGAGAGCAGGTGGTCGCGGTAGCGCCGCAGGGCGGCCAGGAAGTGGCGGCGGCGCGCGAGCGCGGGATCGCGCAGCAGCGCCTCCGCCGCGGCCGCGTCCGCAGTGACCCACTCGAGCTCGAAGAAGAGCAGCTGATTGCGGATCTCGGTGCCGCGTTCCTGCACGCGCTGCAGCAGCGCGCCGTAGCGGGGCTCGCTGGTGTCGCCGGCGAAGAGCAGCCCCGCGAAGCTCCCGGCGCGTGCGACGGGCGTCTGCAGCGCCTCGAGCTCGTCGACCGCGGCGGCGAGCTCCGCGGCCGGGAGGCCGGCCACGCGGCCGCGGTAGCGCTGCTCGAAGCGCTTTGCCGCCGCCAGCGCTGCGTCGAGATCCGCCTCGAGCTGCGGGTCGCTGGGGCTCGCGTAGAGGTCGCCGAGGTTCCAACGCACGCCCTCGGCCCCCGTCCGCACCGCCATGAATGGCCTCCGGTTGAACTCCGCTCGCCTGCGGCTCGCTGCGCGGGGCAAGGCCGCTTGCGCATCGACTTCGTTCGCCTGCGGCTCGCTGCGCGGGGCAAGGCCCCTTGCGGTTGAACTTCGGTCGCTCGCGGCTCGCTGCGCGCGGCGGGATTGCTTGCGCCAGGCGGACCGCGGGGACCCCTATCCATAGCGCGGTAGACTGGCACTCCGCCCGATGCAGCGCGTGATCCTCCACGCCGACATGGATGCCTTCTACGCCTCGGTCGAGCAGCGCGACCGGCCGGAGCTGCGCGGCCGTCCGGTCGTCGTCGGGGGTACGGGAACTCGCGGCGTGGTGTCGGCAGCCAGCTACGAAGCGCGCGCGTTCGGCGTGCGCTCGGCGATCCCGACGGCCGAGGCGCGGCGGCTGTGCCCGCAGGCCGTGTTCCTGCCGGGCGACCTGCGGCGCTATGCGGCCGAATCGCGCCGGATCTTCTCGATCTTCGATCGCTTCAGTCCGCGCGTGCAGGGGGTCTCGCTCGACGAGGCCTTTCTCGACCTCTCCGGCAGCGAGCGGCTGCTCGGCCCGCCGGGCGCGGTCGGCGCAGCGCTGCGCGAGGCCGTGCGCAGCGAGACCCAGCTCGCGGTCTCGGTCGGGATCGCGCCGGTCAAGCTCGCGGCGAAGATCGCGAGCGATCTCGCGAAGCCCGACGGCCTGCTCGTGGTTGCAGCGGACGAGCTGCGGAGCTTCCTGGCAGAGCTGCCGGTGGCAAGGCTCTGGGGCGTGGGTCCCGTGGCCGAGGCGCGGCTCCACGCCGCGGGCTTCCGCACGATCGGCGCGCTCGCGGCCGCGGAGCCCGCGGCGCTCGAGCGCCGATTCGGGCCGAGCGGCCTCGCGCTCGCGCGCCTCGCGCGCGGCGAGGATCACTCCGAGGTCGTGCCGGATCGCGAGGCGGTGTCCTACAGCGAGGAGAACACCTTCGCCGGAGACGTGCGCGACTTCGAGACGCTGGAGCGCGCGATCCGCGCGCACGCCGAGGCGGTCGCGAGGCGCCTGCGGCGCGACGGCCGTGCGGCGCGCACGGTGGTGCTGAAGCTGAAGCTCGCGCGGCGCCGCGCGCCGGGGCCGCGCGGGTATCCGCTGCTCACGCGTCGCCTCACGCTGCCGCAGCCGACCGACGACGGGCCCGTGCTCGCGGAGGCGGCGCGTGCGCTGCTGCGCCGCGTGGGACTCGCCGAAGCGGTGCGCTTGCTGGGCGTCGGCGCGACACAGATCGTCGCCGCGGAGGAAGCCCAGCTCTCGCTCTTCGCAGCGCCCGCAGAGCGCCGCCGCAGCGTTGCGATCAACCGCGCACTCGACGAGATTCGCGAGCGTTTCGGATCCGCTGCGCTCGTGCGCGGTCCCGACGCCGCGGCGCCGCGCGCCGGGCTCTCGTTCCAGCGCAAGCGCGGCGAGAGCTAGCCTTGTGGTCCCGGTCCGGGCACAGCCCGGACCACCCCGCTTAGCGAAGCTGCGCCTCGCTGCGCGCCGACTTCGTCGGCTTGCATGTCTCGTCGGTCTGAGGCGGAGCCCCGCTAGATGTCCCAGCGATAGATGCGCATCGGCGGGACGTTCAGGATCTCGGTCTGGACGCGGGCCGGACCGAAGACCTGACGGCCGAGCGTCTCGACGCGGTCGCGCACTTGATAGGCGACGAAGCGGCCGCCGGGCGCGAGCGCTTCCTGAGCCGCGATCAGGATCTGCAGGCCGACCGCGCGTGGCATGATCGAGAAGGGAATCCCGGAGAGCACGAGATCCGGCGCGCCGAGGCCGTGCTTGTGCAGGAGGTCGACCAGCTGCGTCGCGCTGCCCTCGGCCACGATCAGGCGCGGGTCGCCGATGCGCTCGAGCAGCGGGATGAAATCCGGATTGATCTCGATCGAGACCAGTCGGGTGTCGGGGGCCATCGCGCGCAGCAGTGCGCGCGTGGTGCCGCCGGTGCCGGGGCCGAGTTCGACGATCAGCCGCGCGCGCTGGACCTCGGCGAAGCGCACGATGCGCCGCTCGAGGAAGCGCGAGCTCGGGATGATCGAGGCGACCTGGCCGGGACGCCGCAGGAAGCCCTGGAAGAAAGCCATCCGGTAGTCCTGCGGGGGTCGGCGATTGCGAAGCTCGTGCATGCAGTGTGCTCTCCCGGCAGGGCATTTAGCCGCGGCGGCCCGCGGGGTCAAGGTACTCGGGGTCGGGCGTCGGCTCCGCCTCGGGGGGGAGAAGCCGAGGTCAGTCGTAGATCGCATCGATCTCCCAGCACTTTTGCAGGTGGTCCAGACGCAGGCGCAACAGCGTTCCATCGTCGATCTGGACATCGAAGCTGTCGTAGGCAAATCGCCCCTCTCGAGACCACCAGCCTCCAGTCGTGCGCCAAGGCCCGGCCAGGGCGACCACGTCTCCGCGGCCGATCGCGCTCGTGACCTGGCTCGGGAGTCCGGCCCGGAGCCTCACCTGCGCAGGCACTGCAGGGCGCAGCTGGCGCAGCGCCGGCACCCCCTGTGCACCCGGCTCGGAGGGCTTTGCGTCCTGTCGAACTTCGCTCGCCTGCGGCTCGCTGCGCGCGGCAGGGCCGCTTGCGCCAGTCGCGCGTTCGCGGCCGGGACGGAAGGGGCGCAGCTGCAGCGCATCCGGATGGTAGTCGTCGGGAAGCGCGGGTGCGCCGACTCGCTCGGCTCCGCACAGCGCGCGCAGCTCGTTCAGAAGCTGTGAGAGCGCAGCGGGCGCGGGGCCGGCGGGTCGGAACAGGTCGAGCTGGTCTGCGCAGGCTGGCGCGCCGAGCGCGCAGAGGCGCAGGCCCACGACGGCGGCCTCGGCCGGCCGCGTTTCGAGCGCAGCGCGGACGAGCCGCAGCAGAAGTTTCGGATCGGCGCTGGGCGCGGCGAGTCCGATGCGCCGGAGATCGCGCCCGCCGCCGTCGAGCGCGAGCTCGAGTTCGAGCTCGCCGACCGCGAGCTGGCGCAGCGCGAGGCGCTCCCGCAGGCGCGAGATCAGGCCCTGGAGCGCGAAGCAGAGCGGCTCGAGGCGATCGATCGGGAGCTCGAGGTCCACGGCCTCGAGCAGGCGCGCGTGCTCCGGCAGCGGCAGCGGAGGCTCGCCGCCTGCTCCGCGCGCGAGCCGGGCGAGCTGTTCGGCCTCGCGGCCGATGCGCGTGATCAGGCTCGCGCGCGGCAGCGCGAATAGCTCGCCGAGCGTGCGGATGCCGAAACGCGCGCAGCGCTCGAGCAGGGAGTCGCTCGCGCCGAGCCAGTCGAGCGGCAGGCGCGCGAGACACTCGGCCTCGCGGCCCGCGGGAATCACGAGCGCGCGCGTCGTGCCCGCGCTCGCTTCGGGGTCGGCCGCGCCGGCCTGCAGCGCTGCGAGGCGCGCAGTCAGCCGCGAACAGGCGATGCCGACGTCGCCCGGGAGGCCCGCCGCTGCCGCGCGTTGGGCCAGCGCGGCGGCGAAGCCCTGCTCCGAGGGGAATAGCGCGGCGATGCCCGAGGCGTCCAGGCAGACGCAGGCCTCTGCCGCGAGCCAGCCCGCTCCGCGCGGCGCGAGCTCGGCGCGGGGCGCGAAGCCCAGCGCGACATCGAGCAGGGTCGCGCGCGCGGATTCCTCGAGCGCGGGCGACGCGGTCCGCACGCAGAGCTCCGGGCACAGGGCCATGGCCTGCGCGCGCGTCGCGCCCGGGCGCAGGCCTTGCGCGCGCGCCTGCGGCGAGACGGCCAGCAGCTCGGCACGCGCATCGCGCCCGGCGGCGATCGCGAGCGCCTGCCCGATGAGCTCCGGGCTCGCGCGCAGCTCCGCGGCGAGCAGCAGCTGCGGCACGCGCAGGCAGGCTATGCGCACGCAAAGACCGCTGGCCCGATTAACTCCGCTCGCCTGCGGCTCGCTGCGCGCGGCAGGGCCGCTTGCTCGCTTAACTCCGCTCGCCTGCGACTCGCTGCGCGCGGCAGGGCCGCTTGCTCGCTTAACTCCGCTCGCCTGCGACTCGCTGCGCGCGGCAAGGCCGCTGGCCCGCTGAACTCCGCTCGCCTGTGGCTCGCTGCGCACGGCAAGGACGCTTGCTTCCTGAACTCCGCTCGCTGCGGTTCGCTGCGCACGGCAAGGCCTTTTTCCCTACGCCGCCCGGTGTAGCAGGACACGCAGGGCGCGGGGGCTCTGCGCGCGGTGGCGCACGAGCGCGACTTCGCTCTCGAGGCCCGCGAAGAGCGCCGGGGATCCGGCGAAGTGAGCGCGCCGCGCGCAGAGCTCGAGCGCGACTTCGGCGCTGCTGCCCGTGCTGCGGTGGCTCGAGAGCACGACCAGCGCGCAGCCGCTGCCGGCCGCATTGCGCGCGAGCTGTCGCCAGACCGGCGAGAGCGCAGAGGGCGCGGCGACGCCGACGAGGTCGAGCAGCACCAGGGCGAAGCCGCCGGCCAGCAGCAGGCGCTCGGCGCAGCGCAGCGCCCGGCGCGCCTCCGGCGGGCGCGCCCAGAGCACGCGCTCGAGCTGCACGCCGCGCGCTGCGGCCGAGCCCGGGTCGAAGCTGTCCGCGGTGTCGACCACGGCGGCGAACTCCTGCCGCCGCGTCACCTGGGCCAGCAGCGACAGCGCGAGGGAGGTGCGGCCGCAGCTGTGTGCGGATCCGGGCGAGGCGGAGATCTCGGAGAGGCGGCCGCAGGGCAGACCGCCCTCGAGCAGCTCGTCGAGCTCGGGCTCTCCGGTCGGCAGGTGCGCGGCGCGCGTGGGCGCGGCATCGCTCGCGCGGCGCAGCCCGTGGCCGAGGTTGCGCAACAGCTCTTCGATCTCGATCGAGCTTCGTTCGCCTGCGGCTCGCTGTGCGCCGGCTGCGCCGATTTCGCCGATTTGCGTCGGAAAGGGGCGGGACACGCCCCATGTTTTCGCTTTTTATTCGCTCTTCGTCAACGGGGGGCAGGACCCGCGATGCAGACCCGCCTGCCGCGCAGCTGCAGGCGGCCCTCGGCGAAGAGGCGGATCGCCTCCGGCACCAGGCGCCGCTCCGCGGCCTGGACGCGCGCGGCCAGGCTCTCGGGCGTGTCGTCGTCGAAGACCGGCACCGCCTCCTGCAGCACGATCGGGCCGTGGTCGTACTCGGCGTCGACGAAGTGCACGGTCGCGCCCGTGAGCTTGACCCCGGATTCGATCACCGCCTGGTGCACGCGCTGCCCGTAGCAGCCCTTACCCGCGAAGGCCGGGATCAGCGCCGGGTGCACGTTCAGCGCGCGGCCGTCGAAGCGCCCGCGCGTCTCGAAGGGCGACAGGAAGCCGAGCAGCGCCACCAGCTCCACCGGATGCGTCTCCAGCACCGCGTGTAGCGCGTCGTTGAAGGCGCCGACGTCGCGGAAGGATTTGCGCGGCACCGCAACGGCCGGCACGCCGCGGCGGCGCGCGCGCTCGAGGCCCTGCACGCCTTCCTGCGACGAGATCACGACTTCGATCCGCGCGTCGAGGCGGCCGCTCTCGATCTCTGCGAAGAGGTTCTCGAGGCTGGTGCCCGAGCCCGAGAGCAGGACCGCCACGCGCAGCGGAGCGCGGCTCACCGCGGCGCCGCTCCCCGCTGCAGGTTCTGGAACACGCGGCGCGTCGCGGGGCTCTTGTTCAGCGTGTAGAAGTGGATGCCCGGCACGCCGCTCGCGAGCAGCTCCCGGCACTGCTGCGTCGCCCACTCGACGCCGACCTCGGTCGTCTGCGCGTCGTCGTGCTCGACCGCTGCCAGGCGCGCCTCGAGCGCCGCCGGGATCTGCGCGCCCGAGAGCTGCGCCATGCGCCGGACGTTCTTTGCGCTGATGATCGGCATGATGCCCGGCACGATCGGGACGCGGATGCCGGCGCTGCGCGCGCGCAGCACGAAGCGGAAGAAATCGCGGTTGTCGAAGAAGAGCTGGCTGATCAGGAAGTCCACACCGCAGCGCACCTTCTCGACCAGGTGCGCGAGGTCGGCCTCGGCGCTCTCCGCGCGCGGATGGGTTTCCGGGTAGCAGGCGCCGCCGAGGCAGAAATCCCAGCGGCCGCGGATGAAGCGCGTGAGCTCGCTCGCAAAGCTGAAGGCGTCGGGCGGAGCGACATAACCCTCCGGCCGATCTCCGCCGAGCGCGAGCACGTTGCGGATGCCACCCGCGGCGAGCTCGTCGAGCGCGGTGGCCAGCTGCTCCGGGGAGGATCCGATGCACGAGAGGTGCGCCATCGCGACGACCCCGAGGTTCTGCTGGATCCGGATCACGAGCTCGGCGGTCTTGCGCCGCGTCGAGCCGCCCGCTCCCCAGGTCACCGAGACGAAGCCCGGGCCGAGCTGTTTCAGCTCTTCGATCGTCGCGTAGAGCGAGCGGAAGCCGCCCTCCGTCTTCGGCGGGAAGAATTCGAAGGAGAAGACCGGCTGACTGCGCCCGAAGAGCTCCGCGATGCGCATGGCGTGCGAGTCTATCCTGCTGCGGCTGCGCCGCCGCAGGATTGACGCCGGAGAGGGCGGTCGCGAGACTGCCGGCCGCCGGAGGTTCTGCATGTCGATCCTGGTCTCGGGCTCGGTCGCATTCGATCACGTGATGGTGTTTCCGGACCGCTTCGCGAAGCACATCCTGCCCGACAAGCTCCACATCCTGAACGTCTCGTTCAACATCGAGAGCCTGCAGACGCACTTCGGTGGCGTCGCCGGCAACATCGCGTTCGGGCTGCGCCTGCTCGGCGAGGATCCCGTGGTGCTGGCCGTCGCAGGCTCGGACTTCGCCCCCTACGCCGAATGGCTGGAACGGCACGGGATCCGCCGCGACGGCATCCGCGTGCTCGGCGACGTGCGCTGCGCGCAGGGCTTCGTGACGACCGATCTGGATGACAACCAGATCTGGGCCTTCTACGAAGGTGCGCTCGCGCGCGCGCACGAGGCACGCGTCGAGGAGCTGCGCGGCGAGTTCTCGCTCGCGATCGTCTCTGCGAACAGCAAGCGCGCGATGCTCGAGCACGCGCGCGCGCTGCGCGCGCGCGGCGTGCCGATCTTCGTGGACCCCTCGCACGCGCTGCCGCTGCTCGAGCGGGACGAGCTCGTCGAGCTGATCGAAAGCGCCGACGCCTACGTCGCGAACGACTACGAGTGGGCGAAGACGCTCACGCAGTCGGGGCTCTCCGGGAGCGAAATCGAGCGGCGCTGTGCCGCGATCGTGATCACGAAGGGGGAACAGGGCTCCGAGATCCGCGCGGAAGGGCGCCGCATCGAGATCCCGGGGGTGCGGGCGGAGCGCGTGGTCGATCCGACCGGCTGCGGCGACGCCTATCGCGCCGGCCTGCTCTACGGCCGCGCGCGCGGCCTCTCGTGGGAGGTCTCGGGCCGTCTCGGCAGTCTGATCGGGGCCTGTCAGGTCGCGGTCCCGGGCCCGCAGGGCCTGGCTCTCGGAATGCCGGAGCTGCGCCGCCGCTACGAGCGGGAGTTCGGCGCCTCTTTCTGACACCAGACGACCGCGCTGGCGACGTTGTCGCCGGATTTCTGCCGGCGCTGCGAGTCGAGTGCCTGTTCGCAGACGCCGCGCGCGGTCGCGAGCGCGCGCAGGCCCGAGACTCCCTGCTCCGCGCGCGCGGCGCATTCGCCGACGCAGGCCTCTGGATGATCGACTCCGATGCCGCGCTCGCTGAGCCCATCGGAAGCCAGCACCAGCGCGCGCGTGTTTCCGAGCGGCTCGCAGCCCGCGACGATGCGGTCGCGCAGCGACCAGGTCGTCTCGGCCGGAAAGCCGAGGAAGAAGCTGCGCTGCGAGCTGCGGTATGCGAGGTCGACGACCTCGAGTGGACCCACGTGGAAGATGTGGCTGTCGCCGAGCGAGGCGAAGGCGACCAGGTCCTGCTCGGGGCGCACGACGACCCAGGCCAGGGTCGTGCGCGCGCTCGCGGTGGAGCCTCGAGCCGCGGCGTCGAGGATCGCGGTGTTGAGCTCGAGCAGGATCTCGGCGGCCTCTTCGGGCCAGTGCTCGCCGAGGTTCACCGGGGCGGGGCCCGTCCAGCGCGTGGCGCCGTCCTCGAGCAGCTTTTGCACCGAGAGCTCGGCGGCCTCGAAGCCGCCGTGGCCGTCGGCGACCGCGGCCACGATCCCGCCGGGGCCCTCGGCGAAGCCGGCGGCGTCCTCGTTCGGGTCCCGGTGTTCGTAGACCTTGGCCGCGCCGCCGATCGAGAGCGCCACCGCACAGCGGCCCTCGGCGAGCGCAGAAACGGATCCGTAGCGCAGGTGTTCACGTCCGCGGAGCAAGCCGGTGCGCATCGCGCGCAGAGGGTTCATCAGGTCGCGGCGCACGGCTACTCTGCGGGGTCGTGGCCTCCGATCGCCACGAGCTGGCAGCGAGTGCGCCTCGAGCTCGAATCGGCGGCGCAGGCGCGGTCCGGCGCGATCCACTCGGAGCTGCTGACCCCTGCTGCGGACGGCCGTCTTTGGTGCCGCCGAGGCGGCAGGCCTTGCGGGTCCCGGTCCGGGAGCGGCCCGGCGCTCCCGCACTGCGCTCGCCTGCGGTTGGTTGCGCGCCTGGGCGGTTTGTCTCACTCCGCTCGCCTGCGGCTCGCTGCGCGCCGAAACGGCTTGCCCGCTCTCCGCTCGGCTTCGCCTCGTTGCGCGCGGAAGCGACTAGCTCACTGTTCCTGGCCGTACGACGTGCGTGGGGGGTTCGCGCAGATCCCACACCAGCCCGAGTGCGGCGAGGCCGCGGAGCAGGTAGTAGGTGACGTCGATCTCCCACCAGAAGAAGCCCTGGCGCGCGGAAGCGCAGAAGTGGTGATGGTTGTTGTGCCAGCCCTCGCCGAAGGTCAGCAGCGCGAGCCAGAGATTGTTGCGGCTGTCGTCGCGCGTCGCATAGCGGCGGCTGCCCCAGCGGTGAGCCAGCGAATTGATCGTGTAGGTGCTGTGCCAGAGCAACACGGTCGAGATCACGAAGCCCCAGACGACGCCGCCCGCGCCGGCGATCGCGGCGCACAGCGCGGCCAGCGCGAGCGGGGGCGCGAAGTGCCAGCGATTCAGCCACACCAGCTCCGGAAAGCTCGCGAAGTCGCGGATCTGGTCGAGCAGCGAGGCGTCGTGGCGGCCGTTGAAGATCCAGCCCTGGTGCGAGTGGTAGAAGCCCTCGCGCGGGGAGTGGATGTCCTTGCCCGGCTGATCGGCGTACTTGTGGTGCTGGCGATGCCGGCTCGCCCACCACAGCGGGCCCTTTTGCGCCGCACTCGCGCCGAGCGCGGCGAGCGCGAACTGGAACGCGCGGCTCGTGTGGTAGGAGCGATGGGCAAAGTAGCGGTGGTAGCCGCCGGTGATCGCGAAGATCCGCAGCCCATAGCAGATGCCGAGCAGCGCGAGTTCGCTGCGGCCCGGGCGGTACACGAAGCCGAGCAGGCAGGCTGCGTGGATCCCCCAGTAGAGCGTCTGCGGGAGCGCCCCGAGCTGCGCCCAGAAGCCCTCGCCCGCGGAGAACTCGCGCTCGGGACGACCTTCGGCCGGCGGCAGCGAAGCCGCGTCCGGCAGCCCTCCAGCCTCGTCGAATTCGGGGACCTCACAGACTCGAGCCACAGATCCTCCGCGCGTGCTCGCGATCCGGGGGAGCTGCGCAGGCTAGACCTCGCATCGGTTCGGCGCAGCGCTGCGCCTGTGAAACTTGCGTAAAAGCCGGGCTAGGAGCCCGACGCAAGACTCGGCAGCGCGGCAAGCCGAAGGCATGCCGTGCGGGCAGGCCGGCTGTGCCGGCCGATCACCCGAAAGACCCGACTTGCGCGTAAGCGCGCGGCCGCGGACCCTCAGCGGCTGCCTCGGACCCGGAGTGCTGGCGGCGTGACGCGATCTTCCCTTTCGGCAGACGAACGGTGCGCGTGGCAGGAGGACGGCTTCTTCCTGCGCGAACGCGAGTTCTCCGAGTCCGAGCTCGGGCCGCTGCGCGAGGCGGCCGAACGCGTCGTAGATCTCGTGACGAAGCAGGCGCGCGCCGTCGGCCGGCACTACGCGATCGATGAGAATCACTACTGCGAGCTCCCGGAGGCGACGCTGCAATACGAACACACGCCGGAGTCGCAGACCGCGCGCGTGGTCGAGCCCTTTCACCACCTCGACTCCCTGTTTGCACAGCTCGTCGACGATCTGCGCTTCGTCACGCCCGCGCGCGAGCTGGTTGGCTCGCCGCAGATCTCGCTCTTCACGGACAAGCTGAATCTGAAGCGGCCGGGCGAGGGCTCGCGCTTCCTGTGGCACCAGGATTCCCCGTACTGGGCGCACGCGACGCCCCACGTCGAGCGATTGCCAAACGCGATGCTCGCGCTCGACGACGCGGATCCCGCAAACGGCTGCCTGCGCGTCGTGCGCGGCAGCCACCACCGCGGCCTGCTTCCGGGGCAGCAGGGCAAGGGCGTGCTGGGGCCGCTGTTCACCGATCCGCGCAGCTTCGACGCATCGCAGCAGGTCCCCGCCTGCATGCCGGCCGGGAGCCTGCTCTTCTTCCACCCGCACACGGTGCACGGGTCGGAGCCGAACACCTCGGCGCGGCCGCGGCGGGCACTGCTCTTCACCTATCAGCCGTCCGGGCATCGGATGTTCAAGCTCGATCGCGAGCGGCCCGCAGGTCTTGCGGGTTAGCGGCCGGCAATGCCGGCCTGCCCGCACGGCAAGCCTGCGGCTTGCAAGTCTTGCGGGTTAGCGACCGGCGGAGCCGGCCTGCCCGCACGGCAAACCTGCGGCTTGCAAGTCTTGCGGGTTAGCGACCGGCGGAGCCGGCCTGCCCGCACGGCAAACCTGCGGCTTGCCTCTGTCTGACGGCTCTTGCGTCGGGTTTGTCTGACGGCTCTTGGGTCGGGGGCCTAGCGACCCGGGTAGGGCGGAACCGCGAGCGTGCGGACGAAGGCGATCAGGTCGCGGATCTGCGCTTCGGAGAGCATTCCGCCCCAGGGCGCCATCAGGGGAGACTTCCCGACCGCCGGGCCTCCCAGCTGGATCACCTTGAACAGATGCTCGTCGCTGAGCGGATTCATGGTGGCGCCGTCGCTGTGCTTCGCGGGGTGCGGGTTCAGCGCCTGGCCGAGCGGGCCGTCGGCGTTTCCACCCGCGCCGTGACAGCTCGCGCAGTACTGCGCGTAGAGTGCCTTGCCGCGCGCTGCGTCGCCGGCCGCAGCGGGCGCTCGTGTCTGCGGGCTCGCGGCTGCGGGCACGGCCGCGGGAGCCGGCGCCGGAACGGGCGCCTGTGGAGTCGCCGGCTTCGCCGCCGCTTCCGGGCGCGCTGCCTCGGGGGGCGCCGGTGCCGCCGGTGTGGACTCGCCGCAGGCGACGGCCAGCGCCGCGAGCGCCAGCGCCGGGATCGTCACGCAGTTGCGATGCTTCATCCGATGCTCCGATCCGCCTCGCTGAAGGCCGCCTGCAGCTCCGCATAGCTCCGCGCGACCGGGAATTGCGGGAACTCGCGAATCACGTTGTCTGGCGGGCAGAACAGGATTCCGGCATCCGCGGCCGCGAGCATGCTCGTGTCGTTGTAGGAATCGCCGGTCGCGATGGTGCGGAACGCCAGCTCGCGGAAGGTCTCCACCGCCCGCCGCTTCTGGTCTGCCAGCCGCAGCCGGTAGCCGACCACGCGGCCGCGCTCGTCGACCTCCAGGCGGTGACAGAAAAGGGTGGGGTGCCCGAGCTTGCGCATGAAGGGCGCCGCGAACTGATAGAAGGTGTCGGACAGGATCACGACCTGGAAGCGCTCGCGCAGCCAGTCGAGGAAGGCCTGAGCGCCCGGCAACGGCTGCATCGCGTCGATCACCTGCTGGATGTCGCGCAGGCCGAGAGCGTGGTGGTCGAGGATCTGGAGCCGCTGCCGCATCAGCTTGTCGTAGTCGGGCTCGTCGCGCGTGGTGCGGCGCAGCTCGGCGATGCCGCTGCGCTCCGAGAACTCGATCCAGATCTCGGGGATCAGCACCCCTTCGAGGTCGAGACACGCGATCTTCATTCCGCCCCCCGGCGCCGGCGCGCCGCGCGGATGTCTAACACAGACCCGCGTGCGGAAACACGCAGCGGGTGCGCGCGGAAGCCGTGCCCGCGACGGCTAGACCGCTCCACGGGCGCGAGCGCCGGTGGTGCTGATGGAGGCGCGCGCGAGCGAGATCCCGGTGTCCTCGGACGCGAACCGCACGCTCGCACCCGGCGCGCTGCTCGCCCGCGCTGGCAGCTCCCTCGCCGCGATCGACGGCAGCCGGGGAGATCGACGGCGTTTCCCGAAGCGACCTCTGAAATTTCCGCGCCGAAGAGCTGGCTTCGCTATAACCCCGCTCGTTGAGGGGGTGGATTTGATGCCGATGCCCAGCCGGCGAGCGGGGCTGGAGCTCGAGGCGAAGCGCCGGCGCAGCGGCCTCGGCTTCGACGCGCCGCTGCGCTTTCGGAGCGTCGCGGAGGAGGTCGAATCGGGCCTGATCGCGTGGTGCGCGCAGGCTGGCCGGCGCGTGCTCCAGGAGCTCTGGGAAGCGGACGTCGAGGAGCTCTGCGGCCAGCGCTGGCACCCGAACCCGCGCTCCCGCGTCGCGCGCGCAGGCTGGTGCCAATGTGAGGTCGTGCTCGGCGGCGAGCGCGCGATGCTGCGCCGGCCGCGGGTGCGCTCGCACAAGGGGCGCGAGGTCGAGCTGCCGAGCTACCGCGCGGCGTCTGCGCGCGACCTGCTCGATCGCAACACGCTCGAAGCGGTCGCGGCCGCGATTTCGACGGGCGCGTCCCCGGGAAACTTCGGGGTCGATCGGCTCGCCGGTGACTTCGCACTGCGCCTGACGCAGCGGCTCGAGGCCAACCTCGCGCGCCCGATCGGAGAATTTGCGCCGGGCCTGATGATCGGGAGCCTCGCGTTCTGCGATCACTGGTTCCTGATCGCGTTGCAAGTCCTGGCAAACGGAGAGCGACAGCTGGTCGGCCTGCGCTCGGGAAGCCCTGAGAGCCGAGACGCGGCGCAGCTCTTGATCGCGGAGCTCGTCGCGCGCGCCGACGCCGCGCGGCCGCCGGCGCTGTTCTTCGCGGGCGAGGCCACGGCGGTGCGCGAAGCGCTGCAACGCCACTTCGGGCGCTCGATCCTGATCCAGCGCTGCCCGGCCGAGAAGCGCCGACGTGTGCTCGGGCTGCTCCCGCCGGCGCTCCAGCCGGGCATCCTCGAGGGGTTGCTTGCAGCGCATCACTCGCCGGACGCGAACCAGGCGCTGCGCAGCCTGCAGCGGATCGCGAAGTCGCTCGAGGCCGAGCAGCCGCGCGCGGCCGCGCTGCTCCGCGAGGGCCTCGAGCAGACGCTCACGCTCCAGAAGCTAGGTCTTTCTCGCGCGCCCGCGGCCGCCGAAGCCTCGCTGCCAGCCGTCGCTGCGCCGCTGCGCAGCGATTTTCTGGTCTGAGCAGCGCTCCGGCGCCCCGGGCCGCGAGCGAGTCAACGCCGAGCGAAGAGCGGGCAAGCCGTTTCGGCGCGCAGCGAATCGCAGGCGAGCGCGGGGCGAGCAAGCCGTTTCGGCGCGCAGCGAGCCATAGGCGAGCGGAGTGAAAACAAGCCGCCTCGGCGCGCAGCGAGCCGAAGGCGAGCGGGAGCGCCGGGCCGCACCCGGCCCGGGACCCGCAAGGCTACGGCTCGAGGATCGGATACAGGCTCTGCGCCGGCATCGTCTCGCGGAGCTTCTTGAGCGCCCGCGCCTCGAGCTGGCGCACTCGCTCGCGCGAGAGGCCGAGCGACTGTCCGATCTGCTCGAGCGTGTGCTCTTCCTCGCCGCCGAGGCCGTAGCGCAGGCGCAGGATCAGCTGCTCGCGCGAGGACAGCACGCCGATCAGGTTCCCGACGCCTGCGCGCATGCGCTCGCCGTCGAGGCCGGAATCCGGCTGCTGGGCCCCCGGGTCGGAGACGAAATCTTCGAGCCGCTTCTCGGTGCCGGTGACCGACGACTCGAGCGAGATCGCCTCGCGCGACAGCAGGTCCAGCGCCTCGAGCGACGTGGTGTCGGTGCCGAGCTCCGGTGCGAGCTCCGCGGCCGACGGCTCGCGGCCGAGCTTGCCGGTCAGCTCCGCGCGCACGCGCTGGCTGCGCTGCAGCCGGTCGTGCACGTGCGAGGGCAGCCGGATCGTGCGCGAGTGGTTCTGGATCGCGCGCACCAGCGCCTGCCGGATCCACCAGACGGCGTAGGTCGAGAACTTGAAGCCCCGCCGGTGGTCGAACTTCTCGACCGCGCGGATCAGCCCGAGGTTGCCCTCCTGGATCAGGTCCGGGAACGAGAGGCCGAGGTTGCGGTAGTCCTTCGCGATCGCGACGACGAGCTTCAGGTTGTGCTCGATGAAGCGATTCTTCTCGCGCGTCATGCGGTCGTGGGCGACCTCGACGCGCTCGACCGCCTCGAAGAGCGCGACGCGCGTCATCTCGGCCTGCTCCTCGATCTCCGCGCAGCGCCGCGTGCTGCGGCGCGCGCGGCGCATCTCGGAGGACAGCCGCCGCACGCTGTGGCGCAGCTCGGCCAGCACTGCGAGCGACAGGTGGGCGCCGTGCAGCTCCTTGCGCACCTTGACTTCGATGCGCGCGAGCGCGCGGGGATCGCCTTCGGTGACGAGCTTGTCACGCTGGACCAACAGACCGCGCAGGCGCTTGACCGCGCGCTCGACGCGCGCGGCGATCTCGCCCGTCTCCTCCTCGCCGACCGACTCCGACAGCTTCGCACCCGTGTGCGAGAGCGCGCGCAGCGCATCCCAGCGCGAAATCACGTGGCGTGAGCAGAACGGGATCGAGTAGAGCGCCTCGCGCAGCTCGGCCGTCGCGGCCTCGAGCTCCTTGGCGAGAATCACCTCTTCCTCGCGGCGCAGCGTTCGCGTGCCGCCGATCTCCTGGAAGTAGGACTCGAGCGGGCGGCGTTCGCGGCCCGGATCGAGCTCGTCCGCAGAGGCGGCTCGCGTGGCACCGGTTGCAGTCATCACAGTTGCGGTCTGAGTCTGTTCCTTCACGTCCCTGGTTCCTGGGCTCTCCGGTGCAATGCCACGGTTCGTGGCTACCGCCCGGGGTCGCCTGGTGTCAGTGTCCGCCCAGCCAGCGCAGCGCTTTTCTCGGCGAGAGCCCCTGGGCTCAGGTCCGAGCAAAGATACGAGGCCCTCTCCGGGATCGAAAACACCGTCGAAACAAACTCCCGCACGGGAGAAGTCCGTTTCCAAGTCTTCGATCCAAGGGAGCCTGCGCTCCGACAGCCGTCAGCAGACGTGTCGTTGATTGGTTGGGGGGGCAACCAAACGACCCGGAAGTGTGAGACTTCTGCGCAAGAATTGCCAGTCATTTTCTGGGCGCACTGCATTTTTTTTGGATTCCGCCGGGAGCGTCGTCGAGCGTAGATGCGGATCGGTTCGATGGGTTTTCCCCTCGGTGACAGAGGTCATCTCCGGTATTGGAATTCGGCGCAGCGGAGCGGACGTGCGTCTCGCGCTGGGTCAAACTCTGCGAGCGATGTCCGACAGCGCCCCTGAAGTGCCGCGCCCTCCGCCGCCGTTTACGGAAAAAGGCTTCTACCTCGAGGAGTTCCGAGGTCGGACCTTGGGGATCCTGGCACCCGCGAGCGAGCTCGCCGAGGCGCACGACCTGCCTGAGCTGCTGCGGGAGCTGGAGCGAAATGGCACCTCGGTCCTGCTGCTCGCGGGGAGTCGGGCCGAGCTCGAGCGGCTGCAGGCGAAGCCGGTGGTCGCCGCCGACGTCGAGCGCCTCGAGAGCGCGGTCTACCGCGGGCTGCTGGACTCCCCTCGGGTCGGCCTGCTCACGCCGTCGGACGCGGAGCTCCCGGCCCTGGCTCGCCGCGTCGCGATCCGGCTGTCGCTGCGCAAGCTCGTGGTGCTGGATCCCGAGGGCGGCCTGCGCGGTGAGTCCGGCGCGCGCGATTCCTTCGTCGACCTGGCCGAGCTGCGGGTGCTGCTCACGGGCGGCGCGCCGCTCGAAAGCGCGCGCCGGCGCGCGCTGCTCGCGGAGATCCGCGAAGCGCTCGAGGCCGGCCTGCCGGCCTGCAATCTGTGCACGGCCGCGGGTCTCGGCGCGGAGCTCTTCACCTACGTCGGCTCGGGCACGCTGTTCACGCGCGAGCGTTATGTGGACCTGCGCCGCCTCGGCATCGACGACTACGACGCCGCCTGCGATCTGATCGGCCGCGGGGTCGAGGAGGGTTACCTCGCGCCGCGCAGTGAGGCCGAGGTCGACGAGGTGCTTGCAGCCGGCTTCGGCGCCTTCGTCGAGGGCCGGCATCTCGCCGGGATCGGAGCACTGCTGCCGTACCTCGAGGACCACTCCGGCGAGGTCGCTTCGCTGTACACGCTCACGCGCTTCGTCGGCGAGGGCGTAGGCGCGCACCTCGTGCGCCACGCGCTCGCGCGTGCCGAAGAGCGGGGCATGTCCTACGTGTTCGCGTGCACGACCTCCGAGCGGGTCGCGAATTTCTTCGAACGGCAGGGCTTCGAACGCGTCGGCCCCGAGCGCGTCGCAGCGTCGAAGTGGCACGGCTACGACCGCGAGCGCCGCGAGCGCGTGCTGTGCCTGCGCCGAGACCTCTGAGCCGCAGGCGAGCGCAGGTCAGGAAGCAAGCGCCCGGCCGCGCGCAGCGAGCCGCAGGTGAGCGCAGATCATGAAGCAAGCGGCTTGGCCGCGCGCAGCGAGCCACCGGCGAGCGCAGATCATGAAGCGGGCGGCTTGGCCGCGCGCAGCGAGCCACCGGCGAGCGCAGATCATGAAGCTGGTGCGCGGAGCGCCGGGGGCGTGGCTGCGCTTCTTCCCCCGGGTCCGAACGGCAATGCCATCCGGAGCGGTCTGTAAGCCGGGTCCTGTTCCGCGGAGCGGTTGCCCGATCTGCGGCGAGGATCATTCGTCTAGGCGCCGCATTGCTGCGGCGCTCGAGCGCTCTTACCCGGACGCGCGCGGCGCGCTCTCGCGCTCCACTTCGGGCGGGCCACCCGGTCGCGTCCCTATTCGAGCTTGCTCCGGGAGGGGCTTGCTCCGCCGCCGGTCACCCGGCTGTCGCGCGTGGGCTCTTACCCCACGATTTCAACCTTGCCTGTGCCTCCCTCCCGCTCGCCTCTCGACGCACCGGGAGATCGCTGGCCATCGGCGGTGTGGTTTCTGTTGCGCTTTCCCTCGAGTTGCCCCGGGTCGCCGTTAACGACCTCCCTGCCCTGTGGAGCCCGGACTTTCCTCCCGCGGAGCCCGCGTCGCGGCCGAGCCGGTTGCAGTCTCCGCCGGCGGTCCTCCGTCCGCCTCCGGCACCGCTCGCGAGCATAGCGGTGCGAACGCAGAACGCCGGCTGACGCGCGCGCTGCGCGCGGGGTACGCTGCCGCGCCGTGAAGGCGATCTTGTGTCGCGCGCCTGGGGACGAGGAGGTGCTCGAGCTCGGCGACGCGCCGTCGCCCGCGCTCGGGCCGAGCGACGTGCGGATCCGCGTGCGGGCCGCCGGCGTGAACCGGGCAGACCTGATGCAACGGCGGGGGCTCTACCCGCCGCCGCCCGGCGCCTCCCCGATCCTCGGCCTCGAGTGTGCGGGCGAGATCGCCGAGCTCGGCTCCGCGCTGCACGCGCAGAGCGCGTGGAAGCGGGGCGATCGCGTGATGGCCCTGCTCGCGGGCGGCGGCTACGCAGAGGAGGTGGCCGTCGACGTCGGCTCGCTGCTCCCCATTCCCTCCCGCTTCAGCGACGAACAGGCCGCCGGAATTCCGGAGGTCTTCCTGACCGTCTTCCTGACGGTGTTCCAGCTCGGGGGCCTGGCTTCCGGCGGCACGCTGCTCGTCCACGGCGGCGGCAGCGGGATCGGCACCGCGGCGATTCAGCTCGCGCGCTGCGCAGGGGCACGGGCAATCGTCACGGCGGGCTCCGCGGAGAAGTGTCGCCGCTGCCTCGATCTCGGCGCAGAGCGCGCGGTCGACTACCGCAGCGGCGATTTCGTCGCGGCCTGCCGCGAGCTCACAGAGGGTGCCGGCGTCGATGTCGTGCTCGATTCGATCGGCGCGGCGTATCTCGAGCGGAATCTCGAGGCGCTCGCGGTCGGCGGTCGCCTGGTCGTGATCGGGCTGATGGGCGGCGCGCGCGCGGAGCTGCCGCTCGGCGCGCTGCTTGCGCGGCGGTTGCAGGTGATCGGCTCCACCCTGCGCGCGCGACCCGCCGTGGAAAAGGCCGCGCTGGTCGCGGCCTTCAGGGCAAGGTTCGGCGCGGCACTCGAACGCGGCGAACTCGCGCCCGTGATCGACCGCGTGCTGCCACTCGCGCAGGCCGCCGAGGCGCACCGGGTGCTGCAGCGCAGCGAACATTTCGGCAAGGTCGTGCTGCGGATCTGAACCAGCAGTGAGGTTGCGGCGCGCTCGCGCGCGGCGCGTTTCGGAGGCTCCGATGGATTTGAGTCATACCCCCGACGAGCAGCGCTTTCGCGGCGAAGCCCGCGCCTGGATCGCAGCGCAGCGGCCCGCGGAGCGGAGGCCGGGCAGCGAAGCGCTGCGCGAGTGGCAGCAGCGCCTGCACGCGAAGGGCTTCCTCGGCGCGGCCTGGCCCTGGGGAGACGCCGCTCCCGCGCGACTCTCGCCGATGCAGCAGGCGATCCTGAACGAGGAGCTCGCGCGCGCGGACGCCCCGCTGCCGCTCGGAACGATGGGGCTCAGCTGGGTCGGCCCGGCGATCCTGCGCTTCGGCAGCGAGGCGCAGCAGCGGCGCTTCCTCGAGCCGTTGCTGCGCGGCGACGACATCTGGGCCACGGGCTATTCCGAGCCGGGTGCCGGCAGCGACATGTTCAACACCAGGACGCGCGCGCTGCGCGACGGCGACGACTATCTGATCGACGGCCAGAAGATCTGGACCAGTCAGGCTCACGTCGCGAACTGGTATTTCCTGCTCGTGCGCACCTCGTCCGAGGGCGCCAAGGTGGCCGGGCTCTCCCTGCTGCTGGTGCCGATGGCGACGCCCGGAATCGAGATCCGCCCGACCCGGATGATCACCGGCGAAGCGGAGTTCTCGGAGGTGTTCCTGCGAGAGGTCCGGGTGCCGCAGTCGAGCCGGCTCGGGGCGGAAGGGCAGGGCCATGCGATCGTCTCCAGCGCGCTCGTCGACGAGCGCTCGGGCATCGCGACGGCGATCCACTTCGACCGCGCGCTCGAGGCGCTGCTCGAGACCGCGCGCGCGCGCGGGCTCGGCCGGGATCCGGTCTGGCGCCAGCGCATCGCCGAGCTCGCGACCCGCGCCCGCATCATGCGCTCGATGGGCCTGCGCGTGCTCTCGGATCAGCTGCAGGGGCGCTTCAATCCGCACACCTCCGCGGCGCTGAAGTGCATTGCGACGCAGTACACCCAGGCCTTCTCGGAGGCCGGCATCGAGATGCTCGGGGCGCACGGCGCGCTGCTCGATCCCTCAGCCGATCCGCCGGGCGGCATCGACTGGGCCTACCGCTATCTGCTCGATCGCTCGTACACGATCGCGGGAGGCACCAGCGAGATCCAGCGCAACATCGCGGCCGAGCGCATCCTGGGCCTCCCCCGCCGCTAGTTCTGCGGGTCCCGGGCGCGGATGCTCGGCGAGAGGTTGCTCGCAGTGCAGTCCGTGCACCTGCTCGCGGTGCTGCGAGCAGCTGCTCCGAGCTCACGCGCGCTCCACCGCGAGCGCGATGCCTTCGCCGCCGCCGATGCAGAGCGAAGCGATTCCGCGCCTGGCATCCCGCGCTTCCATCGCGGCCAGCAGCGTCACCAGTACGCGCGCGCCGGAGGCGCCGATGGGATGTCCCAGCGCGCAGGCGCCGCCGTTGACGTTGATGATCTCATGGCTGAGGCCGAGCTCCTGCATCGCGATCATCGGCACGATCGCGAAGGCTTCGTTGATCTCCCAGAGATCGACGTCGCTTGCGTTCCAGCCGGCGCGCGCGAGCGCTTTCTGGATCGCCGGCACTGGCGCGGTGGTGAACTTCGCGGGCTCGTGCGCGTGTGAGGATTGAGCGACGATGCGGGCGATGATCTTGCGCCCCTGCTGCTCCGCATCGGAGCTGCGCATCAACACCAGAGCGGCCGCACCGTCGGAAATGGCGGACGCGTTGGCGGCGGTGACGCTGCCGTCGCGCGTGAAGGCGGGCTTCAGGCCGGGAATCTTGTCGGGGCGCGCCTTGCGCGGCAATTCGTCGCTGTCGATGACGCCGGCCCTGGCTTCGATCACGGCGATCTCGCGCTTGAAGCGGCCTTCGGCGCTGGCGCTCTGTGCGCGTTTCAGCGTCTCCAGCGCGTAGGCGTCCTGGGACTCGCGCGAGAATCGATACTGCTTCGCCGTCTGGTCGGCGTAGACACCCATCGCGAGGCCTTCGTAGGCGTCCTCCAGACCATCCTGCGCCATATGGTCGAGGATCTTGTCGTGGCCGAATTTTCGCCCGGCGCGGTAGTTCGGCATCAGGAACGGCGCGCGCGACATGCTCTCCATGCCGCCGGCGATCACGACATTGGCCTCGCCCGCGAGCAGCGCCTGGCGGGCCATGGCCACGGCCTGCAAGCCCGACCCGCACATCTTGTTCAGCGTCACCGCTTGCGTAGACCTGGCGAGCCCCGCCGCGAGCGCGGCTTGTCGCGCCGGCGCTTGTCCCTGGCCGGCGGAGAGCACGTTGCCCATCAGGATCTGGTCGGCGCCGGCAATGCCAGCCTCGTGCACCGCGGCCTTCACGGCGACGGCGCCGAGCTGGGCAGCGGAATGCTCGCAGAGTTCGCCCATCAGCCCGCCGATGGGCGTGCGCGCCATACCGACGATCACGACGCTTTCGTTCATGGATCCCTCCTATCGGCGCGCGCCCGGACGCAACGCCACAAAGCCTCGAGGCGTCGGACCGGCGGCACCGCGCAAGCGATCGGCTCGTAGGGAGCATACGCGGCCGATCCACGTCCGCCCGGCGACCGGGTGCGCCGGCCCGACGTGCTGCAGCGCGTGCTCGCAAATGATCAGGCGCACGCCTCGCGGGACCAGCCGGTGGCATGCCCCGGGCGCGGTGCGATGATCGCCAGCCTGAACGCGGCCCGACGCGCCGCAGGGAGGACCGATGCGACTCGAGCGCCCGCGCATCGCACCGATCGAGGACCAGGACACCGACGCGGAGACTCTCGCGCAGCTCGCGAAGCTGAGTGGCATGGGCGGAGGCCGCGTGCTGAACATCTTCCGCACGCTGGCCCATCACCCGGAGCTGATGCGGCGCTGGCTCGTGTTCGCCAATCACGTCCTCGGCAAGTCGACCCTGCCCGCGCGCGAGCGCGAGCTCGCGATCCTCCGCGTCGGTTTCCTGTGCAAGAGCGAGTACGAGTGGGGCCAGCACGTGCTGATCGCACGGCGCTGCGGCATCAGCGACGCCGAGATCGCGCGCGTCGCCGAGGGACCGGGCGCGCGGGGCTGGAGCGAGCCCGAAGCCGCGCTGATCCGCGCGGCGGACGAGCTGCACGCCGATCAGATCGTGAGCGACGCCACCTGGGCGACGCTCTCGCTGCACTTCGACCGCAAGCAGCTGATGGACCTGGTGTTCACGATCGGCCAATACCACCTCGTGGCGATGGCGCTGAACAGCTTCGGCGTTCAGCGCGACCCCGGAGTCCCGCCGCTGCCCTGAGATCGGCGCAGGCGGTAGCCGCAGGCTCGAATCCGCGCCGGGAAGCCGCTCGAGGGCCTGCTCCATCAGGCGCAGCGAGGCGTCGGGGAAGTCCGTCGATCGGTCGTCGCGGGTCGCTGCGCCATGCGCACGTGATACCGTGGGACGCTATGCGCGAGCCGGACCGCGATCGGGTGTCGGCGCGGGCGGCGTCGCGGGTGCCGAGCCACAGGCTGGTGTTCCGAGCTCCGCGCCCCGAAGCGTCACTGCGCGCGCGTCCGCTCGCACGGGACGCGCGCCGGTAGAATTGATTGCGAGCGCGCAGCCTCGCCGTGTCCGCGCTCGGCTACCTCGCCGCGTTCGCCCTGCTGACGCTCCCGCTCGCGACTCGCCCGACCACCCGAGTGATCTCGCACTGGGATGTCGACATCGAGCACAGCCTTTGGGCGCAGTGGTGGTTCGCCTCTGCGATCACTTCGAGCGAGCACGCGCTCTTCGAAACGAACATGATCGACTTCCCGCAGGTCGTCGACCTGCGGCTCGCGGACCTGAACCTCGCGGCGAACGCAATCGGCGCTGCGCTCGCGGCCGTGTTCGCGCCGGCGGCGGCCTACAACGCAGCGCTGCTCCTCGCATTCTTGTCGAGCGGTCTGCTGCTCCAGCGCGTCGCACGAAAGCTCGGGGCTTCCGCGAGCGCCGCGTGGCTCGCGGGTCTCGTGTTTGCCGGCTCACCCGCATGGATCGCGTGCATGTTGAACGGCTGGGGCTATCTGGTGCACGTGTGGGTACTTCCGCTCTGTGTGCTCGCGGGATTGCGCGTCCGCGATCGACCGGGCGCTGCGGGCGGCGCGCTCCTCGGCGCGGCGTTCGCGCTCAGCTTCCACATGACTCCCTACTACGCGATCTACGCAGTCGTACTCGCTGCGCTGCTGTTGGCGTGGCGGATCCGCGACTGTCGCGCGTGGCTCACCCGCCCAGGCGCGCTGCCGGCGCTGCTCGCTGCCGCGCTCGTCGCCGCGATCCTCGTTGCACCGCGCGCGATCGGGATGGCTGCCGCCGCGGCCGTCCCGCTGGTGGCGCACCACGGGCCGCTCGACACCGCGCTCGCCGCGCCGCTGCTCGAATGGGTCTGGCCCGCAGCGAGCGCCGTCGCCGCGCGCGCGCCTCGGCTCGGCTACCTCGTGGTGTTGCCCGGCTACACGCTGCTTGCGACGCTCGCTGCGGCATTGGCCCTCGGCTCCCGGCGACGCCTGGCGATCTGGCTGGTGTCCGCCGCGGCGCTGGCATTGCTGTCGCTCGGACCTGCGCTGAAGCTCGTCGATGGTCCGCCCACGCCGGTGCCGCTCCCGGGCGCGCTGCTGCAGCGGCTGCCGGGCTTCGACCTCACCACCAACCACTGGCGCTATGCGCTGGCCGCGAGTCTGTGCCTCTCAATCGGGTTCGCGCTCGGGCTGAGCGACCTGCAGCGCAAGCTCGAGGCCAGACGTCCCGGCCTCGGGCGCGCGCTCCCCGTCGCGCTGACCGCCACGCTCGCGCTCGAAGTGGTCACGCTGTGGCCGTTCCCGCTCGCGAAGCCGCTGTGGGAGGTGCGCGCGAGCCCGATCGCGCTGCAGCTCGCGGCCCGCGACGACGTGCACGCCATTTTCGACCGCAGCTCGCGCGCGAAGTTGAATCAGACCGTGCACGGCAAGCCGATCGCGCTGGGCTCGCTGCCGCGACTCGCTGTGGAGGTGCGGCGAGTGAACCGGGCGATGGTCCGCGACTGTGACCAGCAGCCGCCGGAGTGCCTGCTGCGATTCGGGATCGACGCGGTGGTGGTGGACGACACCACGGCGCTGTTGCTGCGCGACGGCGGCCGCAGCGAGCTGCTGCGTGCGGCACCGGATGCGCACTAGTTCGACCCGAACGTCACAGCCAGTCCCCTGCTCCCGCCGCGACTACAGTTCGAAGCGACCGGTTTCAGCTCCCAGCGCACGGGCGAACACGCGCGGGGTATGGGCATCGAGGTCCCTCCCGCTCTCTTCCTCGGGTGCCCCGAGCTCTCGACTTGCTGGAATGCCAGCTTCAGAGCTGATATACGAGTCACCTCTGGGGTGGCCGGCGTGCGGCGGGCGAGGTCGCCGGAGCAGGGAGGCCGTGGGTGATCGGCGCAGCGATGCCGGGCCGATTCGCGATCGCCGGCCTCGGCGTGATCCGGCTCGACGAATTCCCCTTCTTTCACAGCGACATCGTTGGCTGCAAGTCCAGTGACGTGCACGTGGGCATGCGCGTTCGCGCCGTCTTCGAGAGCGTCGACGCCGAAACCGTCGTGCCGCGCTTCACTCCGGACGCAACCCAGCCGCAGCGCGGCTGCGTCACTCCGCTCGCGCGCTGACGCAGGCGACACCAGGAGCCCAGATGACGAAGCTTCCCCCGAGCGACTGGCTGATTTCCGTCGACGACCACGTGATCGAGACGCCGCGCGTGTGGCTCGACCGCCTGCCCTCGAAGTACCACGACACCGCGCCGCGCATGGCCGCGGGCGATCGCGGCGCCGTGTGGCGCTACGAGGACCGGACCCAGCCGACGGCCGGGATTGCGGTGACGGCCGGCAAGCGGAAGGAAGACTTCTCGATCGCTCCCGTGAGCTTCGACGAGATGCGCCCCGGCGCCTACGACCCGATCGCGCGCCTGGAAGACATGGACCGCGCCGGGATCCTCGCGTCGCTCGGCTTCCCGACCTTCGCGGGTGCCTGCGGGCAGACCTTCCTGAAGGCGCAGGACCGAGACCTGGCAGGGCTCTGTGTGCAGGCCTACAACGATTGGATGATCGACGAGTGGTGTGCCGCTGCACCGGGTCGCTACATCCCGCTCGCGCTGATTCCGCTGTGGGATCCGCAGGCCGCGGCGAAGGAGATCGAGCGCACGGCCGCCAAGGGCGCGCGCGGGATTTCGTTCTCCGAAAATCCCGAGCCGCTCGGTCTGCCGACGATCCACGACCCCGGCCGCTATTGGGATCCCGTGATGGCCGCGGCGCAGGACGCTGGCATGGTCGTGTGCATGCACGTGGGCTCGTCGGGGACAATGCCGGCGATCTCGTCGAATGCTCCGGTGGTCGCGAACTTGAGCTTCGGCGCGGTACGGCCTGCGGCCGCGATGCTCTCGTGGATCTTCAGCGATTACTTCGAGCGCATGCCGAAGCTCAGGATCGCGCTCTCGGAGGGGAACATCGGCTGGATTCCGTACTTCCTCGAACGCGCCGAGCAGGTGCTCGATAAACAGCGCCACTGGGCGTCGAAGCAGAACGTGCAGTTCTACACGGGCACCTCGGGCGCTTCCGAAGTCGCGATGGTTCCGCAGGCCAACCTCGAGACGCTCGACGTCCGAAAGACCTTCCGCGAGCACATCTACGGCTGCTTCATCGACGAGGCCTCCGGGCTGCGCTGTCTCGATCTGATTGGCGAGGACAACGTGATGGTCGAGGTGGACTATCCGCATTCGGATACGACCTGGCCCGATTCGATCGAGGTCGCGTCGACCCTGCTGAAGGACCTGCCCGCCGCCACGCGGCGCAAGATCCTGCGCGGCAACGCCGAGCGCTTGTTCCGCTTCACGCCAATCGAGCCGGTGCTTCGATGACGGATTCGCGGGTTGTCATCACGGTCGACGCCAGGCGCTGCATGGGCACGGGCTCGTGCAGCTTCCACGCGCCCGAGACGTTCGACACCGACGACGCCGGCAAGGTCGTGCTGCTGCTCGGACGCGATTCGGACGACCGCATTCGCGTCGCAGCAGATGCCTGCCCCACGCGCGCGATCGCGCTCGCGGAAGATTGGTAGGAGGGCTCGGGCGTGAAGCTTGCGAACAAGTCGGTGGTGATCACGGGCGCAGGGTCCGGCGTGGGGCGCGCAGCGGCGCTGCGCTTCGCGGCGGAAGGAGCCAAGGTCGTGTGCGCCGACCTGCGCGAGGATTGGGCGGCCGAGAGCGTGCGCCGGGTCGAGAAGGCCGCGGGCGTCGCGATCGCGCAGCGCTGCGACGTCGCGGTCGAAGCCGACGTCGAGGCCGCGGTGGCTGCGGCGGTCTCGCACTTCGGCCGGCTCGACGTGATGTTCAACAACGCGGGGGTCACCGGCATGCAGCCGGGCAAGACCTTCGACGACGCGAGCGCGGCGGATTTCACGCGCCTCGTCGACATCAACTTCCGCGGCGTCTTCTACGGCTGCAAGCACGCGGTGCGTCAGTTCAAAGCCCAGGGCGGCGGAGGCGTGATCCTCAACACGGGCTCGATCGCGGGCATGGTCGGTTTCGGCAGCGTCGTCTACGGCGCGACCAAGGGCGCCGTGAATCAAATCACGAAGGGCGTCGCGATCGAGTGCGCGCCCCTCGGCATCCGCTGCAACGCGATCTGCCCGGGCACGATGCCGCTCACGAATTTCATCCTGGCCGATCCGAGCAAGCCCTTCGAAGCGCCGCCCCAGGAGTACCTCGACTTCGCGGCGAGCTTCCAGCCGAACCGCCGCATCGTCACCGCTGAGGACTGTGCCGCGGCGGCGTTGTTTCTCGCCTCCGACGAGGCGAGCAACATCACGGGCATCCTGCTGCCGATCGACGGCGGCTATGTCGCAGCCTGAGAATGGGAATCGGGCCCGCAGCTTCAGCGCAGCGCGACCCGAGCCCGCAGCGCGGGGACGATCTCCTGGTGCAACGTGCGGACCAGGGTGTCGCCGTCGTCGCGTGGGCACGGGGTGAAGGTCACGTGGCGCACGCCGGCGTCGACGAAGTCGGCGAGGTGCTCGACGACCTCCTCGGGCGTCCCCGCGACTGCCACGTGCGGCAGCAGCGTCTCGACGTCCTGCCCGTATACGCCGCCGATGAATCCGGCCAGCTCCCGCCGCGCGGCGGGGCCGTCGCCGCGCACGTTCACGAAGGTGTAGAGCATCCACCCGAACGACGACAGGTCGCGACCGATCGCCGCGGCGTGCTCCTCGATCTGCTCCACCGACGAGCGGTACCGCCGCGGCGAATAGAGATAAGGCATCCAGCCGTCTCCCAGCGCCGCGGCCCGGCGCATGGCAACGGGCTTGCGGCCTGCGACGACGATCGGCGGCCCCCCGGGCTGAGCCGGCGACGGGCGGATCACCACACCCTGCATCGGGTAGTGCGGCCCGGCGTGATCGACAGTCTCGCCCGACCAGAGGCGCCGGAGCAGGGGCAGCGCCTCGTTCGTGCGTGTGCCCCGCTCGCTCATCGGCACCTGGCAGGCACTGAACTCCTGGGAGTACTCGCCCCCGACACCGATCCCCAACACGACACGCCCGCCCGAGGCGCGATCGATCTCGGCCACCTGCTTGGCCAGGATCGCCGGCGCGAAGAGCGGCACTAGCACGATCGACGTCCCGATCACCGCCGTGGTCGACATGGCCGAGAGTCGGGCGAGCGAAACAATCGTCTCCGGGACGGGGTTTCGGGAGCAGATGTGGCCACCGACCCACAGCGATTCGACACCGATGGCCTCGAGGGCCTGCACCCCTTCTCTGGTGTACGGCGCGGCGAACCCGAACGTGAGCTGCGACGAGTCGAGCAGGTCGGACGGCGTGCGCGTCGTCGTCACGTCGTGGCCTACCCCCTTGGCGCGCTCCAGGTAGGCCCCGGGTCGCGGCCCTTCTTCGGCAGCGCGCTGGGGCGGTTCGCACCGCTCCGGGCGGTTCGCGCCGGGGCGCCAGATTCCGCTGTGGAGCATACGTCACCGCGCCACGCCTCGACTCTGTCCAGAAGCTCCGCCGCAGGTGCCACGGGGTCAGAAATGCGGGCTACGCTGCGCGCCCCGGCCCCGGCCGCCGAGCTGCGAGATCGCAGCGCCGGCGCTGCCCCGAGACGAGGAGATGCCGATGTCGCAGCGCGAGCGCACCCTTTCGATCCTGAAGCCCGACGCCGTCGCGAAGGGCGCGACCGGAGCGATCCTGGCCCGCTTCGAAGCGGCGGGGCTCGAGATCATCGCGCTCAAGAAGACCCAGCTGACCGAGCAGGTGGCCCGCGGCTTCTACGCGGTGCACAAGGCGCGGCCCTTCTACGCCGATCTGGTGCGCTTCATGACCTCCGGGCCCGTCGTCATCAGCGTGCTCGAAGGCCCCGGCGCGATTGCCAAGCACCGCGAGCTGCTCGGCCCCACGAATTCGAAGCAGGCCCCGCCCGGCACCATCCGAGGCGATTTCGGCAGCGACATCGAGCGGAACGCCGCGCACGGATCCGATGCGCCCGAGACCGCGCGGATCGAAATCTCCTACTTCTTCAACGCCAGCGAGATCGTCGCGCCCGTCGAGGCGCTGCCCGCCTAGGCGTAGGTCCGGGCCATCAGCAGGATCAGGCCCAGGTAGGTCAGCAGCAGCCAGAGCCCCTGGTTGCGCAGCGCACGCCTCACGAGCTCCATCGAACGCATTCCTTTGCTGCTGCCATGCGCACCTGCGCCGGCGGACCGATCGGGAGACGGGTTCGAGTGCCCGCTCGCTGGGGATGTTTCGAACGAATTTCGGCGCACTTGAGCAGTAGCATCGGAGTTGCACATGGGGCGTGAGCTGCGTCACACCACGGGCGTCCGAAGCGAGTCGGGGGCGCGCGATCGGCACGCGCGCCCCCGGCGGATTCGAGTTCGAGGACCCGGCTCGCAGCGAGCGTGGGTCAGTCTGCCGAGCGGCGCAGGAAGGCCGGCTCGTCCGCGTCTTCTGCGTCGTCCACGAGCTGGCCGCGGCGCAGGAAGGTCGGCACGTCGAGCTCGTCCTCGTAGGGCGAGAGCCACTCGTCGCTCGCCGGCAGGTCGGCAGGCTTCGGGCGCGGCAGCTCCCGCGGACGCGCCGGCTCGGCCGCAGGATCCATGCCCGCGAAGGCCGGCTGGCCCGCCGGCGGCGCCGGCGCGGGCTGCGGCCGCTGTTCCGCGGCCGGAGGTCGCTCGACCGCGATCGGGATCGCGACCGCGACCGATTCGCGCCGCAGCGGAGTGACGTTGCCGGTGTCCTCGTAGCGCAGGTCGCGGTCGCGCCCGCGGCGCACGCGGCCGTCGTCGAGCCCGGTCGCGATCACGGTCACGCGGATCTCGCCCTTCGGCATGCTCTCGTCGATCACGGCGCCGAAGATGATGTTCGCGTCTTCGTGCGCGGCTTCCTGGATCAGCGTCGAGGCCTCGTTGACTTCGAAGAGCGTCAGGTCCGGCCCACCCGTGATGTTGATCAGCACGCCGTGGGCGCCCTCGATCGAGAGATCCTCGAGCAGCGGGGTCGAGATCGCGAGCCGGGCCGCTGCGACGCCACGGTCTTCGCCCTTGGCGACTCCGGTGCCCATCAGCGCGACGCCCATCTCGTTCATGATCGTGCGCACGTCGGCGAAGTCGAGGTTGATCAGGCCGTGTACCGTGATCAGGTCCGAGATGCCGCGCACCGCGTTGTAGAGCACTTCGTCGGCCATGCGAAACGCGTCGCGCATCGCGGTGCCCTTGCCCGCGAGCGCGAGCAGGCGCTGGTTCGGGATCGTGATCACGGTGTCGGCGACGCGGTGCAGCTCGTCGAGGCCGCGATCCGAGTGGCGCATGCGCACCTTTCCCTCGAACAGGAAGGGCTTGCTGACCACGCCTACCGTCAGCGCGCCGCACTCGCGCGCGACCTCGGCCACGACCGGCGCCGCACCGGTGCCCGTGCCGCCGCCCATGCCGGCGGTCACGAAGACCATGTCGGTGCCCTCGAAGACCTGCCGCAGTCGCTCGCGCACCTCCTGTGCAGCGGCCATGCCCTTGGTCGGATCGGCGCCACAGCCGAGTCCGCGCGTGACCTCTGCGCCGAGCTGAACCTTGTGCAGCGCGAGGTTGTGCTCGAGCGCCTGGGCGTCGGTGTTCGCGGCGACGAACTCGACGCCGGCGAGCCCGCTCTTGATCATGTTGTTGATCGCGTTGCCGCCGGCACCGCCGACTCCCACGACCTTGATCGACGCGCGCTGGTTCGAGGCGTCCTCGAATTCGAGCAGATCGCGCTCGCCGCCCTCGAGCAGCTCCATCTCGGAGTCCCCGCTTGCCCCACGGGGAATCCTCGACTGCGGAAGTTCATCCCTGTCGGATCGCCTGGCCATGTTTCACCCCCCGGTGTCGGTCCAGATCGCGTGCAACGGTACCGAAACTCAAAACAATGTGCAGGTTTGCGGACCCAAGTTGCGAATTTCACCCACGGGCTCTCCGGCCGTGGTCATTCCACATCGACTCGAATCCTCGGCTCCTAGTCGAAGTCCGCGTAGAACCACTCGCGCATGCGCTGCTTCACGCGGCCGAAGATCGAGTCGTCCCGGATCCGGAAGCGCGTGCCCGAGGCCGCCGTGCCGCGGCGGCTGCCGTAGACCGTGAGCCCGACGCCGGTCGCGAACATCGGGCTGCGCACGACGTCGAGCAGGCCGCCGACACGCGACGGAAACCCGATGCGCACGGGCGCCTCGAAGATCTCCTCGGCGAGCTCCGGCAGCCCCTCGAGCGCCGAGCAGCCGCCCGTCAGCACGACCCCCGACGGGATGCGATTCTCGTGTCCCTCCCTGATGAGCTCCCGGCGCGCCAGCGAGAGGATCTCGTCGACGCGCGGCTCGATG
>CAYTJA010000212.1:0-2407 GCA_964437835.1 uncultured Spirochaetales bacterium | reverse complement strand
CCTCTCAACGCGCGACGCCGGGGACTCAGCGAAGGCGAAGGCGCAGGACTGCCACCCCGAGGAATGCGGACGCGAAGCCGAGCAGGACCGCCACCTCGGTAGCCACCTGGCTCGTCCCCGCCCCTCGAAGCATGACGTCGTGATAGCCCGCCAGCGCCCAGGCGTGGGGGGTCGCGAGTGCCAGCCGCTGCATGGGGCCCGGCATCACGAAGCTCGGCACCATGAGGCCCCCGAGAGCCGCGAGAGTGATCGAGGACGCGACGGCCAGCGCTCCCACCTGGGCCTCGGTCCGTCCGAAGGCTGCGATCAGGAGACCAAGGCCCGTAGCACTCGCCGTCAACGCGAGCGACACCGCGGCGAGGGCGACCGGCTCCCCGAGCTCTAGACCGAACAGAGCCTTGCCAGCCGCGAACATCAGGGCGATCTGGACGAGGTTGACGAGCGCGTAGGGCGAGAGCTTCCCGAGCAGCAGCGTTGTGCGCGACAGCGGGGAGACCAGCAGCCGCGTCAGCGTTCCGTCCGTGCGCTCGCGGACAAAGCTCGTCGCCAGCGTCAGCGTGATGAAGAAGACCCCGAAGATCGTGTAGGCCGGCACGCTCTGCTGCGTCGCCGAGGGGTCGCTGCGCGTCTCGATCCCGCGCGGGTACCGCGCGCGGACGTGGACGAGCGCCCCCGGATCCAACTTGCGCAGGCGCTCCCGAACGGCTTCCTCGACCGCGTCGAGCACGGAAGGCGGCGGCGGAGGGTCGCCCCGCTCGGCGGCCCAGCGCTCGAGCGCGGCGCGCAGATCGTGCGGCATCCGCTCGAGCAGCAGAGCGGTACGGATCGCTCCCTCGACCGCCCCGCGGATCGGGGCCGCGAGCTGCTGGTTCGTCGCCGGATCGACAACCAGGGAGACGAGCGGCGGCTCCGCCCCGGTGCCAGGCCCCTGCTGCGATAGGCCGCTCGGCAGAAGAAGGGCCATCGGGAAAGCGCGTTCACGCACCAGTCGATCTGCCCGGTCGGCGTCCAGTGCTGCGCCTTCATGGGTCGTGAGCAACCGCAGCCCCTCGGCCGCCCCGAGCTCCGCGAGAACGCGAGCGGCCACTCGTCCGCCGTCTTCGTCCACGACCAGGATCTCGATCGGACGCTTCTCCGTCCCCGCCTCGAAGACGCTCTCGAGGGCGAAGCTCATCACGACGATGAAGAAGGTAGGCATCAGAAAGAGCAGCGCGAGCGCCGGCCGATCTTGCCAGAGGACCTGCAGCTCCTTCACGGTGAGGGCCAGGACCTGCGCGATCACGAGGGCGGCCGGGCCTGTCCGAGGAGCCGCCTTCCGGTCAGGCGCAGAAAGACGTTCTCGAGACTCGGCCTGGGGAGCTCCAGCGCATCGATGCGTAGCCCGAGCGCCGCCCCGCGCGCAGCGAGAGCGGTGAGCGCCGGCTCGGGCCGGCCGACGACGAGCTCGAGGTCGCGGCCTTCGCAGCGGGCCGCGCTCGCGAGCGAGGCGGCGATCAGCTCCGCAGCGAGGGACGCGGGCGGCGGAAGGTCGAACCGGATGCGGAGCGTACCCGCGCCGAAGCGCTCGATCAGATGGGCCGGCGAGCCGTCGACGACGATGCGGCCCTCGTCCATGATCGCCACCCGATCGCAGAGGCGCTCCGCCTCGTCGATCAAGTGGGTGGTGTAGAGCACGGTCGTGCCTCCTCTTCTCAGCACCTCGAAGGCATCGAGGAGAGCGCCGCGACTCTGCGCGTCGACCCCCACCGTGGGCTCGTCGAGCACGAGCACGGCCGGATCGTGCAGGAGGCCGAGCGCGACATTGAGGCGCCTCTGCATACCCCCCGAGAATCCGACGACGCGGTCGTCAGCGCGGTCGGCGAGCTGTACGAGGTCGAGGACCCGATCAACGGCGCGTCCGAGCGCAGCGCCCCAAAGACCATGCATGCGTCCGAAGAAGACGAGGTTCTGTCGCGCGGTGAGCGTCGGATAGAAAGCGAGCTCTTGCGGTACGAGCCCGAGCCGTCGTGCCACCTCGGCGCCCCGCCGGCTGGGATCGAGTCCTGCGACGGTGATGCGCCCCGAGCAAGGCACGACGAGGCCGCAGAGCGCGCGTATCAGGGAGGTCTTCCCGGCGCCGTTCGGTCCGAGGAGACCCAGGAACTCCCCGGGTGCCGCGGCGATGCTGACGTCTGCGACCGCCGTGCGGTCGCCGTAGGCGATGGTCACCGCCTGGAACTCGATCATCGAACGGGAACGGCGGCGACCGGCCCGCGGCGGAGCCCGCGGCGGAGCCCGCGCCGCAGGGCGCTAGCCAGGCGACCTCGGTTGTATCGCTGCGCGAGGATCGGCGGCACGTTCTCCGCGAGGGCATAGGCGATCATCAGCCAGCCGACCCAGACCGGGTTCCACAGGAAGAACGCCGGCG
>CAYTJA010000211.1:0-5209 GCA_964437835.1 uncultured Spirochaetales bacterium | reverse complement strand
CGCGGCCGTCGAAGTCGCGGTCCTCGCGCTGCGAGGCCATGCGGCCCTCTTGGTACTCGAGCCAGAGATCGGGCCGGCCGTCGCCGTTGCGATCGGCCTGCGAGCGGCGAGCGGATCCGGCCTCGAACTCGGTCACGAGCTCGAAGCGGCCGTCGTGATCCTGATCCTGCTCCTCGCGCGTTGGAGCACCCGCGGCATAGCGCTTGATCCGGTCGGGCTTGCCATCCGCGTTGGTATCGAGCTCTTCGCGCAGCGGCCGCTCCTCGGGATCGAAGTGGATCACCGCGTCGAGTGAGCCGTCGCCGTTCGTGTCGCGGCGCTGCGCGAGCTGCCGGCCGCCCTGCAGCTCGAGCACGGAGTCGAAGCGGCCGCTGCCGCGCGTGTCCTGGATCTGGCGCACGGCCGCGCCGTCCTCGAATTCGGTCACGATTTCCGGGCGCCCATCGCCGTCGGCGTCGCGCTCCTCTTTCTGCTTCTGGCCGCCCGCATAGCTCACGCGCAGGTCGAAGCGCCCGTCGCGGTCGCTGTCGCGCTCCTCGAGCGTCGGCTGGCCCTCTGCGTCGAGCGCGCCGCGCAGGTCGACGCTGCCGTCCGCGTCCGAGTCCTCTTCGAAGCGGGCCGGGCGGCCGCCCGCGAAGAACACCACACGCTCCGGCTTCCCGTCTGCGTTGCGATCCGTCTCGAGGCGCTCGGTCTCGCCGCCGGCGCCGGCGATCCGCTGCTCCTCGGCGCGCCCGTCGCCGTCGGCGTCGCGGCTGACCTCGAGCTCGGCGCCGCTCTTCGGATCCAGCCGGACCCAGGTGTCGATGCGGCCGTCGCGGTCCCGGTCCTGCTCCTGGCGCAGCACCGCGCCTCCGGCGCCGATCGCACTGCTGAGATCGATGCGCCCGTCGCCGTCCTCGTCCGCTTCGATCCGCGCGAGCGCGCCGTTTTCGTACAGCTCGCGGCGCGCGACTGCGTCGCCTTTCGAGGCGAGCTGCTCGCGCCGGACGAGCGCTCCGCCCTGGCGCTCCTCGCGCAGCTCGAAGCGGCCGTCGTAGTCCTCGTCCAGCTCGGCGCCCGCGATGCGCTCCTCGGCGTCGAAGCGGTAGCGCGCATCGGGCTTCCCGTCGCCGTTGCGGTCCTCCTCCTGAGCCTGCTTGCGGCCTCCCGAGAAGGTCAGGACGGTGTCGGGCTTGCCATCGCCGTTCGTATCGGCCTCGCGGCGCAACGGGGTATCGCCGTCGAAGCTCGTGACGATTTCGGCGCGCCCGTCGCCGTCGGCGTCCTGCTCCTCGCGCACGCGGCGCCCGGCCTCGAAGCTGCGCGCGACGTCGAGGTGCGCGCTGCCGGGGCTCGCGACCTCCTCGCGCAGCTTCTCGCCGCTCTCCGAGAGCTGGATCACGAGCTCGGGGCGCCCGTCGCCGTCGGCGTCGCGCTTTTGGACGCGCTCGATGCCGTTCTGGTATTCGGCGCGGGTCTCGAAGCGGCCGTCGCCGTCGCTGTCGGCCTCACGGCTCTGGGTCACGCCGCCGGCGAAGCGCGTGATCGCGTCGGGCTTGCCGTCGGCGTTGGTGTCTTCCTCGACGCGGACCTTCTGGCCGCCCTGGTAGTGGATCGCGGTCTCGAGCCGGCCGTCCGCGTCGAGGTCCTGCTCTTCGACTCGGGGCTTGCCGTCGGCCTCGTACTGGACGCGCGCATCGATCTTTCCGTCGCGATTGCGGTCTTCTTCGCTGCTCGCGAGCACGCCGTCCGCATAGCGCAGGCTGCGGTCTACCGCGCCGTCGAAATCGCTGTCCTGCTCGAGAGTTGCGGGCGCGCCGCGCTCGAAGGTCGTGGTGAGGTCCGCCTTCCCGTCGCCGTTCTTGTCTTCGAGCTGAGTCGCGGGGGCGCCGCCCTGGTAGCTGGTCCAGCGGTCGGGGCGGCCGTCGCGGTTCTGGTCCTCTTCCTGGCGCTCGACCTCGCCGCCCTCGGCGTAGAAGATCCAGAGCTCGATGCGGCCGTCGAAGTCGGCGTCGCGCTCGGCGCGCGCGGGGCGCTCCGCACGGTAGTGGACGAACTCGTCGTGCCGGCAATCGCCGTTGCTGTCGCTGCGCTTCTCGACCAGCTCCTCGGCGTCGCCGTAGAGCAACTCGACCGCGGGGCAGCGCGGTTCGGCCTGCGCCGCAGTGGCCGCGAGCCCTGTGGCTCCCAGGGCTCCCGCGAGTGCGCGCAGAGCGCGTCGCGCGCGGCGCTCGAGTGCGGAGCGCCTAACCGGCGTCGCCATCGGCGAAGGTGCGGAAGGTGCCGGTGATCGGGAGGTCGGCGATGCAGCGCGCCGGGTCTGGCAGCGGCGGAAAGGGCGCGGCGGCGCGCATCGCGTCGATCGCGCTCACACCGAGCGCGTTGTCGTCCGCGCGCAGCACCTGGATGCGGCTCGGAGATCCGGCGACATCGAGCTGAAAACTCAGCACGACGCTGCTGTTGGGAGTCGCGATCGGCAGCTTCCAGAGCTTGACGGTGCGCTGCTTGACGAGCTCGAGATAGCTCCCGACCTCTGGACGTGCGAGGCAGCTGCGGTTCGGCTCGGCACTCGCGGCGGTGAGTCCGCTGCCGCTGCCGCCTGGCCCGCGCAGATAGGCGTCGCCGACGGCCGTTTCGAGATTCGCGATCGGCGCGCCGTCGGGGGTGCCGATCACGTCGCGGCCAGTGACCGCGCCCTCGCGCACGGAGGAGCCGCTGCCGCCGATTTCGAAGCTCGCGCTCCCGAGGGTTGGCGCGGCGTCGCTCGTCGGGAGCTCTCGCGGCCCGACCGAGGGGCCGGCGGGTGCATCGACGACGGCGGGGCCGCGCACGGCGGGTGCGATCGCGCTCGCGACGTCGACCGCGCTCGCGCGCGCGGCCGCGATCGACTGGATCTGCTGCACGCGCTCGACGCTGACCGCATGCCGCTCGAGCTGCGCCGGCGCCTGCACCGCGCCGACCGCTTCGAGCTCGAGCGCGCGGGCCAGCAGCGCGGGCGCCGCGCTCGCGATCACGGCGGGATTCACGATTTGAGGCGCGACGCTCTGGAACTGCGGTGCGAAGCTCGGCAGCCTGCGCTCCGCGAGTGCGCGCGGCGCGGGTGCCGGCTCGGGCTCGGGCGTGGGCTCGGCCGCAGGCGGCGGCTGGTCGTCGCGCAGCAGCTGCACGGGAATCCGGAGCTCCTCCTGGAGCTGCGGCGCGAGGCTCGCGAGCAGCAGCAGCAGTCCGACCGCTCCCGCGTGGAGCAACGCGGCGAGCGAGCCCGTGATCCAGCTGCCGCGCTGGTTCGCCTCGGCGTCGGGAATCCCGGGGTATTCGAAGCGCGCGGGTTGCGCGGGTCCGGCCGCATAGGCCTCGAGCGTGCGCATCGGCGTCAGCCGCTGGGAGCGCGCCGCGCGCCGGCGGCCCCGGATCAGAATCGCAGCGCTCATGGTGCCCTGGTATATCGACAGATCTCGCCTGCGGCCGCATCGCCCGCGGCCGTTTCCCGCTGGAGGATCGGCGGGAGGGCCCGGCCGCGTGCGCCTATAAGGTGCGGCTGCCGGTGCGACGAAAGAGATTCGCAGCGGCCGCCGCGCAGCCTAGGCAAAGGTCTGGGCAGGGTCAACGCGATCGCGGCGCACTCGCCGCGCGCAGCGGATCGAGTAACTTTGCGTTCCGCCGAGGGAATCTCGATTCCTGCCGGTGGCGTACCGAGACGCGAAAGGGATCTGGCGTGGATGCGACCACACTGCTGCGCCTGCTGAGCGACGGGGGCCTCACGGTCTACCCGCTGGCCCTGGGCTCGATCGTGAGCCTGGCCGTGCTGATCGAGCGGATCTGGGCGTTCCGCGGCATCGATCGGGGCAGCCGCGAGCTCACTCGCAAGACGGTGCAACTGCTGGTCCAGCGCGATCTCGAGGGCGCCCGCTCGCTGTGCGAGAAGGCCGGCACGCCGCTAGCGGACATCTTCGCCGAGTCGATGCGCTGGAAGAACGTCGCGCTCGAGGACCTCGAGCGGATCCTCGCGACCTCGCGCCAAGAGGCCTCCGCAGCGCTGCGCCGCGGGCTGTGGCTGGTCGGGACGATCGGGTCGCTGGCGCCCTACGTCGGCCTGTTCGGAACCGTCGTCGGCATCATCCGCGCGTTCCAGGACATGGCGGTCCACGGCGCGGGTGGCTTCGAGGTCGTCGCCTCCGGGATCTCGGAGGCGTTGGTCGCGACGGCGGCGGGTCTCGTGGTCGCGATCATCTCGCTGGCGTTCTACAACTGGCTGCAGGTGCAGGCGCAGGCGCTGTCTGCGACCTACGCGCGCTGCTGCGAGCGCTTCGTGCAGGCGCTGCTCTACGTCGAGGCCGCAGGCTCCGAGCCGGTGGCCGCTTCGACCCAGCCCGGTCATGGCCACTTCGCTCCGGCACGCTGAAGACGACGCCTCCGACGGGGGCATCGTCGCCGAGATCAACATCACGCCGCTGACGGACGTGTTCCTGGTGCTGTTGATCATCTTCATGGTCACGACCTCGGTGATCCAGAGCCAGAGCAAGAACGTCGACCTGCCGGGTGCGGAAGTCTCCGAGACGACGCCCTCCGGTGTGACCGTCACCGTGACCGAGCGCGGCGAGCTGCTCGTGAACGATCAGCCGACGCCCGAATCCGAGCTGCGCGCGCGGCTCGAAGCCGAGCTCGGGAACTCGCGCGAGAAGCTCGTGATCCTGCGCGGCGACCGCACGGTGTTGCTGGGCCAGGCCGTCTCGATCCTCGACGTCGCGCAGCAGGCCGGCGCGCGCGGCATCGCACTCGCGACCCGCCCCCCCGCGAAAGCCGCCCCTCCGAAATAGCAAGGTTGCAAGAAACCTTGCCCCACGCAGTGAGCCGAAGGCGAACGAAGTCAATGCGCAAGCGGCCTCGCCGCGCGCCCTGAGCCGCTGCAAACGCAGGACAGCCGCAAGGGGCCTTGCCCCGCGCAGTGAGCCGAAGGCGAACGAAGTCAATGCGCTAGTAGGCGAACGAAGATCATGAGGCTCGATTGCGAAGCCAGACCAGGCCCGCCGCCAGCAACAGCAGCTCGGGCAGCAGCAGGCCGACGCCGTAGAAAGTCGTCAGCGTATCCGCGAGTGGGAGCGGGAACTGGATCAGGTCGCGGACCTTCGGGCGCAGCGTGATCGCCGGCTCCTGGCGCAGCAGCCAGTGCACGCCGTTCAGGATCAGGTCGAGGTTGTAGACCGCGCGCAGGAAGCGGTTGCGCGCG
>CAYTJA010000210.1:0-18495 GCA_964437835.1 uncultured Spirochaetales bacterium | reverse complement strand
GAGCACGTAGCCCGCGGCGACGACCGGCGCGCCCGCCAACAGGTCCGCGGCGGCGTCCGTCGATGCGCGGCGGAAGAACGCGAAGATCGTCCCCAGCGTGCCGTCGACGTCGGAGTTCGACGAGCCGTCGAGCGGGTCGATTGCGAGCAGGTAGGGCGCGCCGCCCGACCCCGCCACCGCGTGGACGCCGTCGATCTCCTCCGAGACGATCGCCGCGACCGAGCGCGAGCCCTGGTAGGCCTCGAGGCAGAGGTCGTTCGAGTACACGTCCATCTTCTTCTGCGCGTCGCCGGTCGCGTTGAGCGCGCCGAAGCTGCCGAGGCGCCCTTCGAGCGGCGCCCGACGCACCGCGCGCGACAGGGTCTTCGACGCGGTGGCCATGCGAAGCACCGCGTCGGCCAGCGTGGCGTCGGCGGTCTCGTCGAGGAATCGCGCGAGGGTGACGGGGCTCGCCATGGAGTTGCGCCTAACTCTTCGCCGGCCGCTCGACGTGGCCGCCGAATTTGGAGCGCATCGCCGACAGGACCTTCTCAGCGAAGGTGTGGTCCTGCCGCGAGCGGAAGCGGGTGTAGAGCGACGCAGTGAGCACGTCGGCGCAGACGCCTTCCTCGACCGCCGCCATCACCGTCCAGCGGCCCTCGCCCGAGTCCTGCACGAACCCGCTGAAGCCCTCGAGCTGCGGGTCTTCGACGAGTGCCGAGGCCGTGAGGTCGAGCAGCCACGAGCCCACGACCGAGCCGCGTCGCCACACCTCGGTGATCTCCGCGCAGTCGAGGTCGAAGCGGTGCTCCGGCGCGACTTCCTGCTTGTTGGCGCCGCGGAAGATGTCGAGGCCCTCGGCGTAGGCCTGCATCAAGCCGTACTCGATGCCGTTGTGGACCATCTTCACGAAGTGACCGGCGCCCGCCGGCCCACAGTGCAGGTAGCCCTGCTCGGCGGTGCCGCCCTTGTCGGCGGGCCGTCCCGGCGTGCGGCCGACATCTCCCATCCCGGGAGCGAGCGTCCTGAAGATGGAGTCGAGGCGCGTGACCGCGCCCTTATCGCCGCCGATCATCAGGCAGTACCCGCGGTCGATGCCCCAGATGCCGCCGGAGGTGCCGACGTCGACGTAGTGGATGCCCTGGCCCGACAGCGCCTTCGCGCGGCGGACGTCGTCCTTGAAGTAGGAGTTTCCGCCGTCGATGATCGTGTCGCCCGACGCCATGAACCCGGCGAGGGCCATGACTGTCTTTTCGGTCGGGTCTCCAGCGGGGACCATCACCCACGCGGCGCGCGGAGCGCTGAGCTTCGCGACGAAGTCCTGCAGCGACGACGCGCCGACCGCGCCCTCCTTCACGAGTCCCGCGACGTTCGCGGGGTCGAGGTCGAACACCACGCACTGGTGCCCGTTCCGGATCAGGCGCCGCACCATGTTGGCGCCCATGCGTCCCAGACCCACCATCCCGAGTTGCATGATTGATCTCCCTGTCCGTTCCTGAACGTTGCGTTCCCTGGCGCTCCTGCATTTCGAAATGCTCAGCGCCGATCGCGACGCGCACGCCTACCTGCTCTCGGCCACCACGGACCGCACGGCCTCCACGACGCGCTCGGGGGTGAAGCCGAACTTCTTCTGCAGCTCCGAGAGCGGGGCCGACGCGCCGAAGGTCTCCATGCCGATGACCGCGCCGCGGTCGCCGACCCACTGCCTCCACCCGAACGACGAGGCCTGCTCGACGGCGACGCGCGCGGGCAGCGACGGCGGCAGCACCGAATCTCGGTACTCCTGCGACTGTTTGGCGAACAGCTCCCAGCACGGCATCGACACGACGCGCGTCGGGATGCCCTCGGCCTCGAGCCGCTCCCGTGCGGCGATGCAGAGCCCGACCTCGCTGCCCGTCCCGATCAGCAGCGCCCTGGGCTTCCCGCCCCCGGCCTCGGCAACCACATACGCTCCCTTGCGGAGGCCCGAGACGGCGCCGCCCTTGCTGCGGTCGATCGTGGGGAGGTTCTGGCGGGACAAGACGAGCACCACCGGCTCGCGCTGGTGCTCCATGATCACGCGCCAGGCCTCGGCGACCTCGTTGGCGTCGGCGGGCCGGATCGTCAGGATGCCCGGGATCGCGCGCAGCGACGCGAGCTGCTCGACGGGCTGGTGCGTGGGCCCGTCCTCGCCGACTCCGATCGAGTCGTGCGTGAAGATGTACGTGACCGGGATCTCCATCAGCGCCGAGAGGCGGATCGACGGCCGCAGGAAGTCGCTGAAGATCAGGAAGGCCGAGCCGAACGCGCGCAGCTTGCAGAGCGCGAGGCCGTTCAGGATCGAGCCCATCGCGTGCTCGCGGACGCCGAAGTGGAAGTTGCGGCCGGAGGGGCTGTCGGCCTGGAAGTCGCCAGCGCCCTCGAAGCTGAGCCGCGTCTTGGTGGACGGCGCGAGGTCCGCCGACCCGCCGATCAGCCACGGGAGGTTTTGGGCGATCGCGTTCAGCACCTTCGCCGAGGCGTCGCGCCCGGCCACGCCCTTCGGGTCCGCCGGGAACGTGGGGATGTCGCGGTCCCAGTCCGACGGCAGCTCGCGGTGCTGCATCTTCCAGACCTCGTCGGCGAGCTGCGGATGGGCCTTCCTGTAGTCTTCGAAGCGCTTCATCCAGGCCTCGCGCAGCTCGCCGCCCCGGCGTCCGAGCTTCGCTGCGAAGTGCTCGCGCACTCCGGCGGGGACGTGGAACTTCGCATCCTCCGGCCAGCCGTAGTTGCGCTTGGTGAGGCGGATCTCCTCGTCGCCGAGCGGCTCGCCGTGGGCCGCGCTGGTGTCCTGTTTGTTGGGCGCGCCGTACGCGATGTGGCTGTCCACGATGATCAGCGTGGGCCGGTCCTGGGTCTTGCGGAACGTCGAGAGCGCGCGGCGCAGCATGTCGAGGTCGTTCGCGTCTCCGACCCGCAGCACGTTCCAGCCGTACGCGACGAAGCGGGTCGCCACGTCCTCGGTGAACGCGAGCGCGGTGTGGCCCTCGATGGTGATGTGGTTGTTGTCGTAGATCCAGCACAGGTTGCCGAGCTCGAGGTGGCCTGCCAGCGAGGCGGCCTCGGCCGACACGCCCTCCATGAAGCAGCCGTCTCCGCCCATCGCGAAGACGTCGAAATCGAACATGTCGAAACCGGGCTTATTGAAGCGCGCGGCCATCCAGCGCGACCCGATCGCCATGCCGACGCTCGTCGCGAGGCCCTGACCGAGCGGCCCGGTGGTGGTCTCGACACCGGAGGTCCAGCGATATTCCGGATGGCCGGGGCAGCGGCTGTCGAGCTGTCGGAAGCGCTTCAGGTCGTCGAGGGGCACGGAGAGCTCGCCGAGCTTCTCGTACCTCGAGTTCACCGCCTTCACGCCGGCCAGGTGGAGCAGCGAGTAGAGCAGCGTGGACGCGTGGCCCATCGACAGCACGAAGCGGTCCCGGTTGGGCCAGATCGGCTCCTCCGGGTCGAAGCGCAGGAAGTCCTGCCACACCGTGTAGGCCACGGGCGCCATGGCCATCGGCGTTCCCGGGTGACCCGACTTCGCCGCCTGGACCGCGTCCATGGCGAGCGTCCGGATCGTGTTGACGCACAGCGCGTCCAGGTTCCTGGTCGCGTCGACCGCTGCCGAGCTCATCGAATCCGCCCTCCGTGCTTCAGGCCCTGGACATCGCGGGGCCAACCGCGCGAGCACGGCACCCACAGCGCCGAGGCGCGGCATTGTCAGCTCACGACGAGGCGCCCACAAGCGTTCATTTCGGGCGGGGTCGGGGGCCCGCATCGGAAAGACCAAGGCCGTCACCGCCACGGCGCGCAAGCTCCTGACAAAAGCGGGCTCGCGCTCCGCGCGCAGGCGATCCGGACTTCCCCTGCGTCGTCCTCGAGAGATCGCGGAGCTCAGGCCTCCGCGAGCTTCATCGCGCGCTGATAGGCCTCGCGCGAGCTGATCCGCGAGAGATAGGCCGCGAGCGCGGGGTGCCCCTCGAGCAGGCCGAAGCCGACTGCTAGGCGCAGCGGGAAGACCATCATGATGTCGGCGGCACTGAACTCGTTCCCGGCGAAGTAGGGCCGCGTCGCGAGCTCCGAGTCGAGCCAACCCAGCATCTCGGCGCTCGCGTTGCGCAGCGCCGGCGCGAGTGGACTCGGCGGCGCGCCGCCGAACTTGCCCGAGAGGAAGAGATCCAGCACCAGCTGCGACATCGCCGAGCCTTCGGCGTAGTGGAGCCACTGCAGGTAGCGCGGCCAGTCCGGAGCATCCTGGGGCGGGGCGAGGCGGCCGCGCCCGTAGCGGCCGACGAGATAGTCGACGATCGCGCCCGACTCGACGATGATCTGGTCGCCGTCCCGGATCGCAGGCGCCTTTCCGAGCGGGTGGATCCGCCGCAGCGCCGGCTCCGCGCGCTGCGTCGCGGGATCGCGCGCGAAGCGCACGATCTCGTAGCGGAGCCCGAGCTCCTCGGCGAGCCATAGGATGCGATCCGAGCGCGAGCGCTCCAGGTGGTAGATCACGAGCGTCATTTCGCCTCCTGTGCGCGGCCTGTGGGTCTCTCCAACGGATCTCGTTGCCAGCCCTGGCGCAGGCGCAGCACGCGTTCGATCTCCCGCGGCCGGAAGCCCGCCATCAGCGTGCGGATCGAGTCCGCGCTGCGTCGCTGTTGATGTTCTAGAGCATGGAATGGGAACATGTCCAGCCGCCGCGACGGCTCCGCTCCGACGCGGCGCCAGCGTTCGAGGAAGAGCGCTTGTACCGGCGAGGTCTGATAGGCGACACCGCCGCCGAACGCAAACGCGCTCGCGAGCTTCGGAACCTCGAAGTCCACGCGCGTGTCGTCGTCGGTCGCGATCGGGCCCGGGCCCAGGGCCTCCGCGAGCGCGGGCCCGGCCGCCACGACCTGCGCGAGCAGCAGCGGCCAGCTGACGCCGACCAACGCCATGTCCGCCGCGACCTCCGGCCGCGCAAAGAGCGCGCGCAGCTTCGCGGCTTCGAGGGCCGGGCCGGGCGCGCCGACCCGGCTGTTCGCCCACCAGGCCCAGCGCGTGGCCCAGACGCTGGTCTCGGGAAGCACCTCGCGCTGGGTGCGGATCAGCGTGTAGGAGGGCTCGCGCTCGGTCTGAGCGGCGTCGATCCACTGCGAGAGCACGCCCCCCGGCGCCAGTCGTTCGCGCGCGATCTCGTAGAACTCGCGCGTGTAGAGATAGATCACGCCGTCGGTGTGGAGCGTCGGAAGCTCGAGTTGGATCACGTCGTAGCGCTCGCGCGAGCGCAGCAGGAAATTCCGTCCATCCTCGACGTGGGTGTGCACGCGCGGGTCCGAGAGCACCCCGCGGTTGGTCGGAAACAGCGCCGCCGCCTCGAAGACGCCGGGGCTGATGTCGACGATGTCGAGGCGCTCGATCGGAAATGCGGCAAACGCGCTCGCGGTGTTGCCGGCTCCCATGCTGATCACGAGCACGCGCTTGGCGCTCGGGTTCTGGGCCATCGCCGAGTACGCGAGCATTCGATTCACGAGCACTTCGTCGGGCGCAGTGCTCGCCGCGCCGCGGCCGTCGCCAAACGCGAGACGCCGCATGCCACCTTTCTCGAACACGAAGCTCACGTCGGCCGCGGACTCGCGGTAGAACAGCACGCGGCCGGTGTAGCGCTCGAAAGTCGCGAGCAGCGCCTGCGCCGGAGTCTGCGTCTGCACGAACAGCAGCAGAGCGAAGCCCACGCCGAGCACGGGCAGCAGCCGAGGCTCGCTGCGGAGTGACTTCCAGCCCGCGGCCAGCGCGAGGCCTGCCGAGGCGAACACCCACAGCGAGAGGGCGCGCTGCACGCCGATCGCGTCGAAGAGCACGAAGCCCGTCAGCAGCGTGCCCGCGATCGCGCCGGCGGTGTTCGCGGCGTAGAGGTGCGCGGTCGTGGTCGCCTCGGCGGCGCCGCTCGCGCGGTAGAGACGCGCCAGCAGCGGAAACGAGACCCCCATGCAGAAGGTCGGCGGCAGCAGGATCAGCGCCGCAATCAGCGCCTGCTGGAGCGCGATCGCGCCCCAGGACTCCGCGCCGAAGCCCGCGATCAGCGCGGCCCAGATCGGCTCGATGCGCGCGTACACGAGGAAGGTCGCCGCCGCGCAGACCGCCAGCAGCAGCTGCGCGATCGCGAGCGCCGGCGCAGTGCCGCGCAGCGGATCCGCCGGCAGCCTGGGCTCTAGCCAACGCGAGGCCGCGAGGCTCCCGGCTCCGATCCCGGCCAGAAACAGCGCGAGCAGCGTCGAGAGCGAGTAGGTCGCGCTCTGCAGGTAGAAGACCAGCAGGCGAAACCAACACAGCTCGTAGCCGAAGGAGGTCGCGCCGATCGCCGCGTAGAGCCAGAGCACGGCGCGCGGAGAGAGTCCCACAGCGGGCGACGTCGGGAACGCGAGCGCCGCAGCCGCTGCGGCCAGCGCGGCGCGCTCGGCAGCGCGCGGCGCTGGCTGCCGCCGCGCGGCGAGCAGCGCCGCGAGCGCGATGCAGCCGTTCACCGCGGCGGTCGCACAGCTCGCGCCGCGAAGTCCCAGCGCCGGAAGCGCGACGAAGCCGACCACGACGCAGCCGACCGCTGCACCCGCGGTGTTGAGTCCGTAGAGCTGCCCGATGCGCTGCGCGCTCAATCCCTGCCCGGGCTCGCTGCGCTGCGCCGCGGCGATCAGCGCGGGCAGCGTGAGACCGAGCAGCACCGACGGCGGCAGCAGGACCGCCGTCGCGAGCGCGAAACGCAGCGCGGAGACCAGCTCGAGCGGAGCCTCCGGGACCGCGAGCGCGCCGTAGAGCCGCGAGAGCTGCGGGGCGAGCAGCGGCACCAGCGGGGTCGTGCAGGCGATCCCGAGCTCGATCAGCGCGTAGAGTGCCCACGGCGATCCGCGCCAGCGCGCGATCACGCGCGGCGCGAGCGCGCTGCCGAGGCCGAGCCCTGCCATGAACGCGCACAGCACCGCGGTCGTCGCGTGCACCGAGAGCCCGAACACCGGGTGCAGGGCCCGCGCCCAGAGCACCTCGTAGACCAACGCGCAGGCGCCGGAGAGGGTGGCGACGAGCAGCGGAAGTCGCTTCAGTCGGTGCTCCTGGCTGGGGCTCTTCGAAGGTCGACCACCTTATCACGAAGGCCCGTGGGCAGAGGCCGGCACCGCGGAGGCACGGGGAGGCTGCAGGTGGAATCTCGACCGCAGGTCTTCGTCACGCGCCGCTTGCCCGGAGGTCTCGAGCGCCGGCTCGAATCCGACACCCAGCTGCGGGTCTGGCCCGAGCGCGGCGCGCCCGGGCGCGCGGAGTTGCTCGCGGCACTGCGCGACTGCGAGGGCCTGCTCTGCATGCTGACCGACCGCATCGACGCCGAGCTGCTCGCAGCCGCGCCGCGTCTGCGCGCGCTCTCGAGCATGTCCGTCGGCGTCGATCACATCGACCTCGCCGCGGCGCGCGCGCGCGGGATCCCGGTCGGGCACACGCCGGGCGTGCTCGTCGACGCAACCGCGGATCTCTGCTTCGCACTGTTGCTCGCGGCCGCGCGCCGGATCCCGGAATCCGACGCCTTCGTGCGCGAGGGCCACTGGCAGCGCTGGGAGCCCGATCTGCTGCTCGGCCGCGAGCTGCGCGGCAGCGCGCTCGGAATCCTCGGGCTCGGCGCGATCGGCAGCGCCGTGGCCAGGCGCGCGCAGGCCTTCGGCATGCGCGTGCTCGGCTGGACGCGTTCGGGACGCGGGGTCCCCGGCGTCGAGTCTCGCTCCCTGGAAGCGCTGCTCGCGGAGTCGGACTTCGTGAGCGTCCACGTCGCGCTGTCGCGCGAGACGCGTGGCCTGCTGGGACGCGACGCACTCGCGCGCATGAAGCCTGGCGCGATCCTCGTCAACACCGCGCGCGGGGGCATCGTCGACGAGGCGGCGCTCTGCGACGCGCTGCGCTCGGGCCAGTTGGCCGCGGCCGCGCTCGACGTCTTCGAGCAGGAGCCGCTGCCGCACACCAGCCCGCTGCTCGGCTTGCCGCGCGAAAAGCTCGTGCTGACGCCGCATATCGGCAGCGCGACGCTCGCGACGCGCACGCGCATGGCAGAGCTCGCGGTCGAGAACCTGCTCGCGGGGCTCGCCGGACGGCCGTTGCTGCACCGCGCGGATTGATCGGGCGGGGCTCTTGCGATCGCTCAGGGTTCGAGCACCACCTTGAGTGCGCCTGCGCGGCGGTCGGCCGCGGTGCGGAAGGCCTCGGGCGCGGCGTCGAGCGGAAAGCGGTGCGAGATCAGGCGCCGCGAGATCTCGGGCCGCGTCGCGAGCAAGGCGGCCGCGATCTCGATCTCGCGCAGCGGGCCGCAGCGCGCGTACATCGTCGCGGGCAGGATCTGGATCTCCTTTGCCGTGAGCGCGAGCGCGGGCAGCTCGAGCCCGGACCAATAGGTCGCGAGCAGCAGCAGCGTGCCGCCGGGCCGGCAGAGCTCTACCGCGCGCTCGAGCGAGGCCTTGGTTCCGGCCGCGTCGATCGCGAAGTCGAAGCCGTCCGCAGCGCTGGCGATCTTGGCACCGAGTGCCTCGCCGGCCGCGCGCTGCGCGTCGTGGCGCGCCTCGAGCCAGACGCCCGCGCCGGTCGCCGCCGCTACCGCGACCGCGCAGAGCCCGATCGCGCCGCCGCCGATGACGAGCGCGCGCCGGCCCGGCGCGAGCGGGAGCTTCGCGATCCCGTGCACGGCGACCGCGAGCGGCTCGATCACGCAGCCGTCGCGCGGGTCGATCCCGCGCGGCAGCGGCACCAGACAGCGCTCGGGCACCCGGATCTCGTCGGCCATGCCGCCGTCGAGGCCAACGCCGATCACGACGCCCGGCACTCCGGCGCAGCGGTTGTAGACGCCCTCGCGACACGCCCCGCAGCCGCCGCAGGGCGCGATCGGTTCGATCGCCACCGGCGTGTCGTCGTCGAGCAGCCCCGCGAGCTCGTGCCCGAGCGTGCCCGCGATCGGGAAGCCCATGCCGAGCATGTGCAGATCCGAGCCGCAGATCCCCGCCGAGCGGATCCGCACGCGCAGGCCCGCGCCCGTGGGCGCCGGCAGCTCGACCACGTGAACCCTTCCCGATTCCACCCTCACCGCGCGCATTCGCCCCCTCCACTTCGAATCTCGAGACGGCTGCGATTTCCGCCCTGCCCGCCTCCGTCCCGCAGCCGCGTTCGTGCCCGCGCACCTTCTCGAACGGGCGGCACGCTGTCAACGCAGCCGCGGCTCGGCGTTGCCGCTTTACACGGCACGCACCGCTGGTCTATCTAGAGGCGTCGCTCGACTCCAGGAGGATCTTCGAATGCAGAACCTTTTCAGCTACCAGGGCAAGCGCGTGCTGATCTGCGGCTGTTTCTCGGGCATGGGCGAGGCCGCGGCGAAGATCGCGCGCAGCCTCGGCGCCGAGGTCGTCGCGGTCGACATCAAGAAGCCCTCTTTCGATTACTCGAAGTTCCTCGAGGTCGATCTGCGCGACCCGGTTGCCATCGAGCAGATGCTGAAGGACGTCTCCGGCAGCGGGCGCATCGATCGGCTCTTCTACTGCGCGGGCCTGCCGGGCACCTTCCCGGCCGTCGACGTGATGCGCGTGAACTTCATCGGGCTGCGGCACACGGTCGAGCGCTGTGCGCCGCTGATGCCGAAGACGGGCGCAATCGTGAGCATCTCGTCCGGCGCCGGGATGGCATGGCAGATGATGCTCGACAAAGTCATGCCGCTGCTGATGCTGGAAGAGCACGCCGCGTCGGTCGCGTGGGTCGAGAAGAATCAAAAGGAGCCCTGGTTCGAGTGCTATTCGTTCTCGAAGATGTGCACGATCGCGTACACGCTGCGCCGCGCTGCGACGCTCGCACCCGCGACCGGAGTCCGCCTCAACTGCATCAGCCCGGGCCCGACCGACACGCCGATGATGCCGGCCTTCATCCAGGGCGTGGGAGCGGAATTCATGGCCGCCTACCCGAGGCCGCTCGGCCGCAATTCGAGCTCCGAAGAGCAGGGCTGGCCGCTGGTGTTCCTGAACAGCGACGCCGCGAGCTACGTGAACGGCGAGAACCTCTTCACCGACGGCGGCACGACCGGCGGCATCTTCACCGGCTCGGTCAAGCCCCCGGTGCCGCCGGCGCGTTAGCGCGCGCGAGAGGGCGCGCGCCGCGGCAGCCGCCTGCGCTATTGCGCGAAGACCGCGAGCGCCGACATCACCTCGCGGTCGAAGTCCTGGCCTTCGGGCCGGTTGATCAGCGCGCCGTCGACGATCAGCGCCGAGGAGCCTCCGCCGTCGAGGTTCAGCGCCTCGACGCAGCCGAGATCGCGCATCACCTGCGCGAGCTCGGCGAGCGAGAGCCCGCGGCTCTCGGCCTGGCGCCCGTCGACGACGACGAGCACGAGCTCTCCGCGCGGCGTATAGCCCGCTGCCGTGCGCGGGTGCGACTCCTTGACGACCGCATCGCCGAAGACCTCCTCGTCGGCCGTGATGCGCACGCGCCCGTCGACAACCAGGGCCGGCCCGGCCGCGACGGCATCGCGCACCTCCCAGGGCGTCAGCAGGTCCCACTCGAGTGCGCCGATCGGCGCCGCCGGTGCATTCGCGGGCGGGGACGCGTGCTCGAAGAGTCGGCCCTCGCGACTCGAGACCCAGGCGACGTCGATCCCACCCGCCGAGCGCAATCCGAGCGCCGCGCGCGCCATGAAATAGCGCTGATCCCCCTTCTGGATCGCGTCGATGCTGGGCTCGACCACGCGCCCGTCGATCACCAGCAGGCCCACGTGCCGCGCGGGGCTGCGATCGGTGCGGAAATAGCCCGCGTTGACCACGACGCGCGCGCCGAGCCGCCGCGCGAGATCCGAGAGCTTCTCGAGCTGGCCGGGGCCGGCCGCGAGCGCGACGCGCGTCGAGATCGACTCGGAAGGCTCGTTTACGCGCACCGCGAAGGCCCGCAGCGGCAGAGCCGGGTCGGCCGCCTCGAGGATCTGGATCCCGCGCGGCAGATTGCGATTGCGGGCGCGCAACAGGCGCCAGTCGAGCGCTAGCTGATCCGCGTCGAGCCCGCCGCCGCAGCCGGCCTGCAGCGCCGCTGCGAGGCAGCCGCCGCAGAGCGCTGCGAGCCACTGCCGCGCGCTGGGGCTCGAGGTCCTGTGCGCTGCCGCCTGCATCGGAGCGGAGCGGTGTAGCGCAGTCGGAGCCCCGCCGCGCCGGGCACGGCGCGCGGAACTCACTCGGCCTGCTCGAAACCAGCGCGCTTCAAGCGCCGATTCGCTGGCGCTCTAGCCAGGCCGCGAATGCAGAGGCGGCGCCTTCGAGCGGCGTCTCGGGCGCGCCGGCCGCGTGCGCGACTGCGCGCATCAGCGCGGTGTCCTTGACCAGATTCGAGAACGCGCGCGGCGCGCGCTCCGCGTCTTCGAGCAGCGGCAGCAGCTCCATCGCGTAGCTGCGACTGCTGCTCGCGCGCAACAGCTCGAAGAGCGGTCCGCGCGCGAGGCCGAGGCGCGCCCCGAGCTCGGCCGTCTCGCGCGCGAGCTCGAGCCCCGCGCTGAAGAGCAGATTGTTGACCAGCTTGCAGAGCTGCCCGGCGCCAACCTCGCCGACGCGGCGCACCGGATTCCCGAAGCTCTCAAAGACCGGCCGGAATCGCTCGAAGAGCGCGGCCTCTCCGCCGACCATCACGCAGAGGCGTCCGGCGAGCGCGAGCTCGCCGCCGCCCGAGACCGGCGCGTCGAGCAGCGCGACGCCCTGCGCCTCTGCCTCGCGCGCGAGCGCGCGACAGGTGTCCGGGTGCACGGTCGAGTGCACCGCGATGCAGCTGCCGGGCCGCAGCCCCGCGAGCAGACCACCGCAGTCCGCGCGCAGCACCTGCTCGAGATCCGCGTCAGCCGTGACGCAGACGCCGACGAGCTCGCAGCGCGCGCCCAGATCCGCGAGCGAGGCCGCGCGCTCGGCGCCGCAATCGGCGAAGGCCGCGAGCGCTTCGGCGCGTCGCGCCCAGAGTGAGAGCGGAAAGCCCGCGCGCGCGATCGCGCGTGCGATGCCGCCGCCCTGGGACCCGAGTCCGACGAAGCCGACGCGCTGCACGCGCTAGAGCCGCGGATTCGCGCCGCCGTCGACCAGCCAGGTCTGGCCGGTCACGAAGGCGGCCTCGTCCGAGCACAGGAACAGCACGGTGCCGACCAGATCCGCGATCTGCCCGAAGCGCTTCAGGATCTGACCCTCCAGCACGAAGCGCTTGAGCTCCTCCGAGAGCCCCTGCGAGGCGGCCTCGGACTCGACGAAGCCAGGCGCGATGCCGTTCACGCGAATCCCGTCCGGCGCGAGCTCGCGCGCGAGCGATACCGTGAGCCCGTTCAGCGCGAGCTTCGAGACGCTGTAGGCGCCGACGCCGCGCGCCGCGGCCATCGACGACTGATTCACGATCGCGCCGCCCCCGCGCCGGCGCATCGCGGCGCGGCAGGCCTTCGCGCAGAGCAGCGCGCCGAGCAGATTCACGTCGAGCAGCCGGCGCCAGTCCGCGAGCGGGAGCGCGAGCGTCTCGTTGAAGGGGCCGAGGTGCAGTCCGGCGTTGTTGATCAGCAGGTCGATGCCGCCCAGCTCTCCCGCGACGCGCTCGGCCATCGCATGGATCGCGGCCTCGTCCGCGACATCCGCGCGGATCGCGATCGCGCGCGCGCCCTGCTGCTCGAGCTCGGACGCGGCGCGCCGCGCGCCTAGCTCGTCGACGTCGACGATCGCGACTGCGGCGCCCTCGCGCGCGAAGGCCTCCGCGTACGCGCGGCCGATGCCACCGCCTGCGCCGGTCACGATGGCCACGCGCCCCGCGAAGCGTTGGCGCGGCTCGACCGCTGCCAGGCGCGGCTCGGGACCACTCACGTCGGCTCGCTCGGGTACGGGGCCCCGCTCACCGGAGCCCCTCAGCCGTCCATCGCCGCGGCGAGCTGCTTGCGCACGTCGCCGACGGTCACGGTGCGGCGCTCTCCGGTCGCCAGCGGCCGGACGCCCTCGCCTGCGGTGTGGTAGCTGGTATCGACCTGCAGAGCCTGCGCGCGCAGCGCGCCGACCGTGCAGCGCTCGCGCGGCAGCCCGGCGAAGGGGTCGAAGTTCCACCAGCGCATCGCGTTGCGGTGCGTGATCAGGTCGATCTCGTCGTCGGGGACGCCGGCCAGGCACTCCCACAACATCTCGGGCGAGCGCGGCCAGGTCGAATCCGAGTGCGGGTAATCGCACTCCCAGCTGATGCGCTCGACGCCGATCTCCTCGCGCAGCAGGATGCCCGCGCGGTCCTGGAAGAAGCAGCTCATGAACTGGCGCCGGAACACCTCCGAAGGCCGCATGCCGCCGAGATCGGTGTGCGTCCAGCCGCGGTGCTGGTGCTGCACGTAGTCGCAGCGTTCGAGGAAATACGGAATCCAGCCGATGCCGCTCTCCGAGAGCGCGAAGCGCAGCTCGGGAAACTGCTGCGGCAGCTGCGAGAAGATCAGGTCGGCCGCGCAATTTCCGATCACGAGTGGCGTCGCCGCCATCGACGCGACGATCGGTGTCGAGAGCGAAGGCGTCGGCAGCTCCTTGCCGGTGCCGATGTGGATGCACACGACCGTGGCTTCCTCGCTGCACGCGCGCCACAGCGGCGACCAGTGCTCGATCTCGTGGAAGGAGGGCAGCGCGATCGACTCGGGGTTCTCGAGCATCGTGAACGCGCGCGCGCCGCGACGCGCGGTGCGGCGCAGCTCGCGGGCCGCGAGCTCGGGATCCCAGAGCGGCAGCACCACCATCGGAATGAAGCGGCCCGGATGCCGCCCGCACCAGTCCTCGAGGTGCCAGTCGTTGTAGGCCTGCAGCACCGCGAGCGCGAACTCCCGATCGGCCGTGCCGAGGAAGAGCTTGCCGCAGAAGGATGGAAAGGAAGGGAAGCAGAGCGAGGCCAGCACCCCGTTCGCGTTCATGTCTGCGACGCGCGCATCGACGTCCCAGGTGCCGCGGCGGATCTGCTCGTAGCGGGTCGGCTCCATGCCGTAGTCCTCCGGCGGGCGGCCGGAGACGGCATTCAGACCGATGTTCGGAACCTCGCGGCCCTCGTAGAGCCAGACGTCGTGGCCCTGCGCGTTGCGCGCGATGCGCGGCGTGCGCGCTGCGTAGCGCGCGGGCAGCCGACCCTCGAGGCAGTCGGGCGGCTCGACCGCGTGGTCGTCGACGCTGACCAGCACCATGTCTTCGAGTCTGCGGGGACTCATGCGACACCTCGAGTTGGGAATCGGCATGGTATCCGACCCGTGCGCGGAGGATCCGGGCTTTCGCGGCCGACCGCTCGCTGGCGGGGGCCGCACGCCGCCCTACCCTGCGCCTCGCCCCCGTGCCCGGAGTGCGCGATGAGCTATCGGCGCGGCCAGAAATACGTGCTGGTGCTGGTCGGGCTGCCGGCGCGAGGAAAGTCCTACACCTCGCGCCGACTCGCGCGCTATCTGCGCTGGCAGGGCTACGCGACGCGCGTCTTCAACGTCGGCGAGAAGCGGCGCAGCGCACTCGGCGGCAAGCAGCCCGCGAGCTTCTTCGACCCGCAGAACCGGGCCGGCCGCGAAGCCCTGCAGGCGATCGCCGCCGCGAGCCTCGAAGACCTCGTCTCCTGGCTCGAGGGCGAGGGCCGCATCGCGATCCTCGACGCGACCAACAGCACCCGCGCGCGCCGCGCCTGGGTGAAGCAGCGCTGCGTCTCGCTGGGCTTCGAGGTCTACTTCATCGAGCTCGTGAACGACGACCCCGACGTAATCGAGCAGAACGTGCGCGCGACGAAGGTCAGCTCGCCCGACTACGCCGGCAGCGATCCGGAGCAGGCCGTCGCGGACTTCCGCCAGCGCATCGCGCACTACGCGGGCAGCTACGAGCCGGTCGGTGACGACGAGGGCGGCTACGTCAAGCTGATCGACCGCATGCGCAAGATCCAGACCAACCGCATCGACGGTCACATCCCGGCGCGCATCGTGTTTTTCCTGCTGAACCTCCAGGTCAGCCAGCGCCAGGTCTTCCTGACGCGCCACGGCCAGAGCCTCGACAACCTCGCCGGACGCATCGGCGGCGATTCGTCGCTCTCGGCCGCGGGCCAGCACTACGCGCGCGAGCTCGCGCAACACCTCGAGCAGCGCCTCGGCGCAGACGCGCCGCTGCACGTCTGGAGCAGCGCGCTGCGCCGCACCTTCGAGACCGCCGCGCCGCTCGGCCGCGAGGTCCGGGAGTGGCGCTCGCTGAACGAGATCCAGGCCGGTGTCTGCGATGGCTGGACCTACGAGGAGATCCGCGAGCGGATGCCCGCCGACTACGAGGGCCGCGAGCGCGACAAGCTGCGCTACCGCTACCCGCGCGGGGAGTCCTACGAAGACGTGATCTCGCGCCTCGACAAGGTGCTGGTCGAGATCGAACGCCACCGCGAGCCGGTGCTCGTAATCGCGCACCAGGCGGTGCTGCGCGCGCTCTACGCGTACTTCGTCGAGCTGCCGCCCGAGCGCATCCCGCACGTCGAGATCCCGCTGCACACGCTGATCGTGCTCACGCCGCGCGCCTACGACTGCGTCGAGCAGCGCGTCGTGCTGCCGCCCTACGTCGAGCCCCGGAGCGCGAGCAGCTAGTCTTGTGGTCCCGGTCCGGGAGCGGCCCCGGACCACCCGCTCTTCGCTCGGCTGCGCCTCGCTGCGCGCCAGGCCTTGCGGGTCCCGGGCCGGGAGCGGCCCGGGACCACCCGCTCTCCGCTCGGCTGCGCCTCGCTGCGCGCCGAAGCGGCTTGCATTCTTGAGGGTCTCGGGGGGGATCTCTGCGCTCCCCGGGGCCCTAGCTGGTGACTCTCCGGCCTCCGGAGCTATCGACCGCGCGGGGTTGCCAGAGCTGCCGCTGCAGCGCGACGCGGCCGTGCGCGTCGAAGCGCAGGCCCTCGCGTTCGAGCAGCGCGCGCTGCAGCGCTTCGGCGCCCGGCTCGGAGCGGCGGCTGATCTCGCCGCGCGCGTTGATCACGCGGTGCCACGGCACGCCGGCATCGCGCAACGCGGCGAGCGCGTATGCCACCTGCCGCGCCTGGCTCGGGAGGCCGGCAAGCGCCGCCACCTGGCCGTAGGTGGCGACGCGACCCCTCGGGATCCGCCGCACCCCGGCGTAGATGCACTCGTAGCCGGACGCTCGAGGCTCGCTTCGCTGCCGGCTCGCCGCGCGCGGCGCTCCGCGGTGCCGGGCGGCCGCCGTCACGGGCGCAGCGGCTCCAGGCGTCACTCGGAACGCCATGTTCCAGAGTGAGCCGAGCCTGTAGCAACAGTTCGCGGGAGCCGTCCGCGAGGCGGCGCACGGTCCGCGCGAGGCGGCCGGTTGCTCTGGGCGCGGCTGGCAACGCACGCAGGCCGGCCTCGAACTCCGCGAGCGCGAGATGACGCGCGACCTCGCCCTCCGGGCCGTAGGCCTCGCGCGCGAGATTCAGCAGGGCTCGGCGCGCAGCGAGCAGCTCGGGGCGCCTTCCGCTCCACGCCGGAAGCCAGCGCTCCGAAAAAGCCCGAGCCTGCGCTGCATCGAGCCCCTCGAACCGCATGCCATCCTCCGCGCTGGGCCTTAGCACCGCGCATTCGCATCACATCGCGCAGCTTTTCGCATCAGCGGTAGGCGCAACCCTGGATTGCGCAAATCACGTTCTCGAACCCATCGACGCATCCGAGCGCCACCCTGTTCCATCGAATTGTGAGAGGCCTTCCAGCTCGATCCGCTCCAGTTGAATTCCAGCATGAAGGGCGAATCGAATCCAATCTGCCGCATCGACTCGCGACCCGTCGACGAGTCGAGCGCTGCGAAGCTAGAAAAGATCGCCCGAATCAAGTGGAGTCCACAAGCGTGTGTCCGTATCCGTCACACTGCTAGTTCATGTTCGGGGTCATGAAGAAGCGAAACCGTCAGCTCGCCATGGATCTGCGTCCTCCGGCGCGCTGGGGTGGGCAGCGTACCGGCTCCGGCCGCAGGGCCGGCCCTGGGCCATCCGTGCGCCACCGCAAGCGGGAAGCGTTCCCGGGTCGCTTCCCATGCCTCATCACCTGGCGGCTGCGGGCTGGCCTTCCGTCCCTGCGGAGCGGCGCGCTGGTACGCGAGGTCCGGAAGTCCTTCGCGGTCGCCTGCGAGCGCGGGGAGTTCCGCGTCATCCACTTCTCGCTCCAGCGCGACCACGCCCACCTGATCGTCGAGGCCCGCGATCGCACTGCGCTCGGCCGCGGCTTGAAGTCGATCGGCTCGCGCCTCGCGCGAGCGGTCCAGCGAATCTACGACCGCCGCGGTCCCGTGCTCGCGGAGCGCTACCACCTCCAGCTGCTCCGCAGCCCGCGTCAGGTCCGCAATGCGCTCGCCTACGTGCTCTTGAACGCGCGCCATCACTTCTACCTGCGCACTCGATCGACGCCCCCGGTCCGTGCAGACGAAGCCTCGTCGGCCCCGTGGTTCCGCGGCTGGTACCGTATGCCGCCGGGCGTCACGAGCGCCGGGCCAACTCCCGTGGCCGAGCCGCGAAGCTGGTTACTGGCCACAGGCTGGCTGCGACACGGGCGCATCGATCCTGCGGAGCTGCCGGGTGAGCGCTAAGCGCGAGCCCGGAACCGCGACCTCGAAGCAGTGAACTACCCCTCTGGAAATGCGATTTGGCGCAGTGCGTGGCGAATCGCTCGAGGCTCGTCCGACAGGTCCACGGTGATGAACCGAATCCAGTGCCCTTGGATCGAAACGGCTTCGTCGAATGCCTTGTCTACGCTGGGATGGAGGAGGATTCCCGAGGCGCAGTTCCATGAAGAAGACGGATCCTCCGGTCGCTCTTGAGATCGGAGATAGGCGTAGATCTGGTACAGCTGTCCAGATTTCAGGCTCTCCTCGCGATACCAGCCCTTGCGGACCATCGCAGTGAACTTGGTGTCGATCACGGTCCGGCGGCCATTCGGTGCGTCGAGGACGATGTCAGTTCGCATCGTGGGGAGGATGGCCTCGATCCCCGCTGAGGACGAAGTCACCGGCCAGTGGAGCACCTCACCAGCGCGGACCTTCCAGCCCATTGGAATCAGCTCCACGGCGCAAAAACCAGACACCGCCTTCTCGACGAGCCGGCGTACCCAATGCTCGTCGCGATCTGGCCTGCTGAGCGGTGTCGAGCCAGCCTCCTCCGTCGGCAACGCAAGATCGAAGGCGAGACGCGCAAGCGCCAACATGAATCGATCCTCGGCATCGTTCCGCCCGACCCGGTCCTTCGCCAGTTCGGCGCGCGCCATCGCCCTTGTTTCCCGTGATCGTCCCTGTGGCCTTGATGCGCATGCAGGAAACCCGCGCTCCACTGACGTCGAAGGGCAGCCGGAGTTTCTTCACGAACGAGGCCTTGATCGCGATCCGATCGCCTGGCTGCATGCGCGCGACACGGTCTTGGAGTTGATCGTCGTAACCGTTGATCCAAACGCCCTCGGCGCGAAAGCGTTCGGTCTGGTCTTCGGTGCCGTTCCAGACCGCTCCAGCGAACCAGAAGGACGCAGCTTCATCGGCAAACTCGGCCTCG
>CAYTJA010000209.1:0-16274 GCA_964437835.1 uncultured Spirochaetales bacterium | reverse complement strand
CGCTGGGGCCAGCAGCAGAACGCGGGCGCGGCGCGCACCTCGACGGAAGGCGACAACGTCTGAGCCGCCTGCGGAGAGAGCCCCACGCAGCGACGAGAAACGACGAGCGGATCCAGAGCTGCCTTTGGACGAGCCGACGTCGTCTCGCTCCGTGACGAGGACGCTTCGGAGCGTGCCCGCCGTTTCCCTACGCTCGTCTCATCGTGGATTCAAAGGGATAGGCAGAAGGGAGTCGTGCCCCGCTGTTGCTGACGGGCGTAGCCCGCGAGCACGCGAACGACCAGCGCGGACGCTATGCGACATGTCGGCGAATGTAGTCGGCCAAGACCCGGTTGATCAGGGTCTGGTATCCAACACTGCGGCGTTTGGCCTCTTTGCGAAAGCGAGCGAGGACGGCCGGGTCCAGCCGGATCGCGATGAGTTGACGCGCGCGGTCACCGAGCGGCGGACGACCCACACGTCGCATGGCGCCCAGCTGATCCACGGAAGCCTCAGGAAGATCCGAGAAATCAATTTTTCGTCTTGTTCGCGTAGGCCGCCCTTTCCTTCCGGCTTGCCCGTCGTGCGCTGATGATGCGGACTTTTTCGACATCTCCCGATCTCCTCTGCGTATACGCCACCATGAGCACGCGTAGCGCCACTGACCGGCCAAGTCGCAGGAACCGAGTCTCGCTCGCCGTGTGCGCCAGGTCGGCGCCGTCCAGCGCATCAGGGTCGGCGAAGACGGTAGCCGCTTCGTCGAACGAGACCCCGTGTTTCGCCAGATTGGCCGCAGCCTTCTTCGCGTCCCACTCGAAGACTCATTTAAGTATATACATCAATTGGCGCGCCCGGCACTCCTCGACTTTGCTCGGGGTGTGCTGAGCTATTGACGATCGCCTGGAAGTGCAGACGTTTGGACAGCTCGAGCAGCCTCGAGATCGACAACGGCCTCGTCGAGCGTTTGATCAGGCTTGTGGCTCTCGGGCGCAGAAACTTTCTGGCTCTTCACGGATTCGTATGGGTGGTGAAAGTCGCTGGAAGGCCGAGAAAGGCCGCTTGGAGGGCTGAAGAAGGCATTTCTGCCTCAGCGGGAACCGTGCATGCTCTTGCGATGCGCAAGCGCTGAGCGCGTCGCGTCTCCGCTGCGAAGCGGGTGGGTTCCGCCTGCTCCCGACCGCGGCCTTCAGCTTCGACGAGCCGCGCGCGCGGCTCGCGTGAGGCCTTCGCGCAGCCTCGAACGCATCGGAATCCATTCATCGAGCGACATCAGAAGGCGAGTGCCTAGCGCTCGCCCGGTACCTCGCCAGGGTCGATGCGGCCGTGTCGCAGCCAGCCCGTGGCCAGTAACCAGCTTCGCGGCTCGGCCACGGGAGTTGGCCCGGCGCTCGTGGCGCCCGGCGGCGCGCGATGCCAGCCGCAGAACCACGAGGCCGACGAGGCTGCGTCCGCCCGGACCGGGGGCGCCGATCGAGTGCGCTGGAAGAAGTGATGGCGTGCGTTCAACAGCACATACGCAAGAGCATTGCGGACCTGTCGCGGGCTGCGGAGCAGGCTGAGGTGGTAGCGCTGCGCGAGCACGGGGCCGCGGCGGTGGAAGATACGGTGGACAGCTCGCGCAAGGCGCGAGCCGATCGACTTCAAACCACGGCCGAGCGCAACGCGATCTCGGGCTTCGACGATCAGGTGGACGTGGTCGCGCTGGAGCGAGAAGTGGACGACCCGGAACTCCCCGCGCTCACACGCGGCCGCGAAGGACTTCCGGACCTCGCGTACCAGTACGCCGCTCCGCAGGGACGGAAGGCCCGAGTGCAGGCGCCAGGTGATGAGGCAGGGGAAGCGACCCGGGAACGATTCCCGACTGCGGTGACGAACGGCCGGCCGGGGGCCGGCCGTGCGGCCGGCGCCGGTACGCAGCCCTCCCCAACGTGCCGGAAGCCGCAGGTTCATGGCGAGCTGACGGCTTCGCCTCTTCATGACCGCGAGCATGGACTAGCAGTATGACAGATCCGGTCACAGACTTGCGGGCTCCACTTGATTCGGGCGGTCTTTTCTCGCCTTCGGACGCTCGGACTCACAACGAGAGATCTCGCTGATCCCCGGCCTACCAGCCCGGCGGCATCCGCGGTGGGGCGGTAGCACGGAGGAGGGCGAGATCGTCCGGCCTCAGGCCGTAGGCGGCGTGGACTGCGTCGGCGATGCGGCTCTCGTGATCGAGAATCGCGGCGCGCATTGCGAGAATTGGCGGCGTCTGCGCGGCGTACAGTTCGCGCAGGGCGCGCAAGCCGGCGGGTGAAAGCGTCGATCCTTTGGGCCTGCGCTTCTTGACCTCGCGCACGAACCCGTCGCTGTCGAGCGTGGCGAAGTCCGAGAGCGCATTGCCCGGCGCGTCGACCTCGAACTCCATGCGCAGCACGTCGAGCACACCAGCAGCCATCTGCTGCTGGTCTCTGGTCGAGCTCATCACGTGATCTACGGTGACACTGACGGTTTGTTTCGCTTCGGCGGGCGCATTCGCGATCGGGATCGTCACCACGAACTCGCTGAACATTCGTAGCGCCTCGTCCTTCGCGTGCTGTGCATTTCGCCACAGGTAACTCCACATCGCCGGGCTGTTGAGGCACGCGATGATCCAGTGATCTTCGGACGGCAGGAAGTAGACCGTGTTGTTGCTGTACACGCCTGAGTCGCCGACACAAAAACTTCCGCGCCAGATGATGTCCGGGTAGATGATCCTCTTGCGCTCGAAGAGATCGTAGTAGGTGCAAGACCGCAGCTCCCACCAGAAGCGGCCCTTGTCGGTGCGCTTGCGCAGCTGTTTCTCGAGTGGTTTCAGGTGTGCATGGATCGCGGGGAAGGTTCGCCTGAAGGCCGATTCGGCGTCGCCTTCGTCGAGAAGGTTGGACCACGGCCAGGCATGGTTTTCGCTCGACTTGATGAGCAGCAGCCAGTACCCCGCCCACTGCGGCGACCAGCGATCGATGTCCTGCCCGCGTAGGTATTTCTTGAAAACCTCGGTCGAGCGCGGATCCTCGCGGCACAGGCGCTCTTTGATCGCATTGTCAACGAGGAACGCCGCGTTGTAGCCCGTCAGTACGCCGCGATAGGGCTTCGTATTCGTGTACGCGCCGAGCGGAACGCCGTTGGCGCGCAGTTTTTCGAGCAGCGCCTGTACGCCGGGCGGCTCCAAGGTCCAGCCGGCCGGGGCGAGTGATCTCTGCGGAATTGAAAAGGCATGCTGCTCGACGTACGCGGCCACCAACTCCTTCCCCAGGCGTTCGCGGGGGTAGAGCGTGACGCGGACCGCGTGGTCCGGAGCTGGAGTGGCCTTCCGGAGCGTGATGATGCACGGAAAAGCGTCGGCGTCCGGGAAAATCGGCGCATGGCCGAAGTCGACGAGCGTGTCGATGGTGCAGGCCCGGCCGAAATGCGCGCGGAGCTTCTCCGCGTATCCACCGCGCAGCCACTTGTTCGAGACGATGAAGCCGAGCCGACCGCCCGGCTTGAGTGCTTTGAGCCCGCGCTCGAAGAAGTAGACGAACAGGTCCGCCGTGCCGTCATAGGTCGAGAAGACGCTTCTCCAGTGTTCCTTGTATTCCGAGAGGAGCTCCTGCCTGACGTAGGGCGGGTTGCCGATCACCACGTCGAATCCGCCGCGCCACCGCGCGTCGATTGCCTCGACGGCTTGGGTGTCTTCGCCTTCGCGCGGCTCCGGTTCGAGGAAGCTCTGCGCCACGCGACCCTGATGCCAATCGAAGGCCCACGGATCGACCAGCGGGTCCTCGACCACGCTGTTGCCCTGTCGCACGTTGCGGTCGAGGAAGGTGAGCCTCTTGCCGCGCTCAGCGGTCTTCAGCCACAGCGACAGCCTCGCGATCTCCACCGATTCGCCGCTCTTGTCGATGCCGAACAGATTTTCGTTGAGCAGCGTGCGCGTCAGGTCGAACAGGCTCGGCTGCTTTCCGCGTAGCTCGGCCAGACCCCGATTGGCTCGCTCGAACTCGTGGGCGAGCACGTCGAAAGCAGCGATCAGAAACGCGCCACTGCCACACGCTGGATCGAGCACGCGGATCGTGCGTAGCTCGTCCTGGTAGGCCTCCCAAGTCGCAATGCGATCCTTCTTGAAGATCCCGCGCCCGTCGCTGGCGCGTTGCCACGCGTCTGCGATCGTCAGACCGAGCGTTTCGCGGACCAGGAAGCTGGTCACGAAGGGCGGCGTGTAGAAGATTCCCTCGGTCTTGCGCTTGGTTGGCGCCTTCTGCGTGCCCTTGCTCTGGGCGACGGTCTCGGCCCGTGAGAAACCGTCATCAGCCTGCTCGCGCGCTTCGTGCCGGAGTTGTTCGAGATCGGTGATCGACTGCTCGAAAATGTGACCGAGCACGTCCACGGAAACGTCGTCGCCGAAGTCGTAGTCGCCGAGCTCCTTGAAGGCCCGGCACATCTCGTCCGAGATCTCGAGCTCGTCGAGATCTGGATTCTCGGCGAATAAGCCGCCGTTGTAGGCGGGGATGCCCAGTGCCTCGCTTCCTCGATCGACGCTGCGGAACACCGCCGCGAAGTTCTTCCAGATTGGGAGCGGGTTGTAGGGATCTCGGTGCTCGTAGGCGTGCGCGAGCGTGTCGCGCGGTAGCAACTGCCGGTCTTCGGCAAAGGCAAGGAATAGAACCCGATCGAGGATGGTCTGCGCGTAGCCGAGCAGCTCCTCCGGCGGAATGTTGGAATGGCGGCGGCGCAGCTCGCCGAACAGCCGCGCACGAAGGCCGCGGTACTCGGCGTAGAGCTTCGCGGTGATCTCATGTTCGGTGCGTTCCGAAGCGACGAGCAATTGGGCGAGTGGAGACTGATCCCAGGACGGGCCGGACAGCATCGCGTCGCGGCCGAGCAGCGCGACAAAGCGCAAGAAGCCGGCCTCCTCGGCGAGATCTTCGAGTCGGAAGAGCTCGTAGGCTCCCGATCCGCGGCTCTTGGCGTAGAGGCGCGTCTCGCGGTAGTTCGACACGATGACGAAGCGCGATTCGGGTGCCTTGTTCGCGTAGTCCCAGCCCTGCTGAACCGGTGTCAGGGCGCGGCCTTTCGCATATTCGAGAAACTGGGATGCGCCCTTCAGCTCGATGGGTGCAAGGACCAAGCTCGTGTCCTTCTCGAACGAGCCGATCGCACCGTCCGCGGAGCTGGCAGACAGCAGCGTCTTCTCGGCGACCAGCTCCCAGCGTCCGTCCCTGGCCGTCGCCATCGTGGCATAGCCGAGCACGTCGCCGAAGATGCGCTCGAGGAAGCCCCCTTGGAGGCTCGTCTCCTTCGTCTCGCCGAGCGCGCCGGAGGCAAGGTGGGCGAGCCAGACGTCGATCGACTCGCGGTGCTTCTCGAACAGCCCGGGCGGCAGCATTGCCACCCGCTCGCGGACCAACCGCGGGTGAAACAGCGCCAGATGATGTTCTCTCGGCATGGCGCGTGTCTACCACGATGCGGGTTGTGCAAACTTAACGGCTATCGCGGCGTGATCGAGTTCTCAGATCTCGCTACGCGTCCTGTTCGGACACTCTTCTGCATCGGGCCGGCGGGCGAGTACGGGCAACCCGCCCTTGACCCACCACCCCCAAGACCGACAGGCCTTGGCCGGCGCCGACGCTAGCCGACTTCCCGATGCCCCGTCTCCCGGGACAATAGACGACCTGCAGGTGACCAAGATCGAGTTCCTACCTCTGAATGCGTGAGGTTTGACGAATTCGAAGTCGACATCGCTGGGATTCCCGACATCAGGTCGAGTCTTCCGGGGCTTCGCGCGTGAACAGCACGAAGGCCATGCTCGGGCGCTTCGAGGCGTCGCGCATCGCGAACTGGATGCCGTCGAGCTTCCAGCCCTGGGCGCTCCACTCGTTCAGCGTCTGCTCGAGCTGCTCGGCGTCGACTTGCGCGAGCTCCACGACTTTGTAGACGATCGTCACGCGGCGACCTCGATTCAGCGCGGCAGGCGAGCCGCGATCTCTTTCGCGGCGTAGCTGACGATCCAGTCGGCGCCGGCGCGCTTGATGCCGATCAGCGACTCCTGCATCGCGCGATCTCCGTCGATCCAGCCCCGCTCCGCCGCGGCCTTGATCATCGCGTACTCGCCGGAGACGTGATAGGCCGCGATCGGAACCTCGAAGCGCGAGCGCGCCTTGGCTACGAGGTCGAGGTACGCGAGCGCGGGCTTGATCATCAGCGCGTCCGCGCCCTCGTCGAGATCGAGCGCCATCTCGCGCAGCGCCTCGCGGGCGTTGGCGGGGTCCATCTGGTAGCTGCGGCGGTCGCCGAAGCGCGGCGTGCTCTCGGCCGCCTCGCGGAAGGGGCCGTAGAACGCGCTCGCGAACTTGGCCGCGTAGGAGAGGATCGCGACCTGCGGGAAGCCGTGCCGATCCAGTGCCGCGCGGATTGCCGCGACGCGGCCGTCCATCATGTCCGAGGGAGCGACGATGTCCGCACCGGCACGCGCGTGCGAGAGCGCGATCGCGGCGAGCCGCTCGAGGGTAGGGTCGTTGTCGACGGACTCGCCGTCGAGGATCCCGCAGTGTCCGTGATCCGTGTACTCGCAGAGACACACATCGGTGATCACGACGAGCTCGGGTTCGCTGCGCTTGATCGCCTCGGCCGCGCGCTGCACGATGCCCGAGGCTGCGTCCGCGGCGCTGCCGCGCGCGTCCTTGTGCCCGGGAATGCCGAAGAGCAGCACCGCGGGAATCCCGAGCTCGCGCACTTCCTTGGCTTCGGCCGCGAGCGCGTCCACCGAGAAGCGGAGCACTCCCGGCATCGAAGCGATCGGCTCGCGCAGGCCCCGGCCCTCGATCGCGAAGAGCGGAAAGATCAGGTCGTCGCGCTGGAGCTGCGTCTCGCGGGCCATCCGGCGCAGCGTCTCGGTGCGGCGCAGGCGCCGCATCCGCAGGCTCGGAAAACTCATTGCCGCCCTCCTCGCTTCCGCAGCGCCGCACGCTCGAGCGCCCGCACCAGTGCCTCCGCGTCGGGGCTCTCGGCGACTTCATCGGCCGGAAGCCCGAGCTCCGCGAGTGCGTCGGCGGTCACCTGCCCGACCGCCGCGATCGCGCAGGCCTGCGCCGCCGCGCGGGCGGGGGCGTCGAGCATCGCCGAGAAGCGCCGGGCGGTCGAGGGACTCGTGAAGCTGAGGGCAGAGAGGCGCCCGGAGACGAGCTCCTCGCGCAGCTCGCGGGCGTCGAGCTCGCCCGGCAGATTCACGTAGGCCACGACCTCATCGACCTGGGCGCCGCCCTCGCGCAGCCGCGTTGCCAGCAGCTCGCGCGCCTCGCGCGCGCGCGGGAAGAGGAAGCGGCGCCCGGACAGCGACTGCTGCGCGGCGAGGTGCTGCGCGAGGCCCAGGGCGTCGCAGCGCGCGGGAAGCTCCGGAACCGCGAGCCCCGCGGCGCGCGCGGCCCGGGCGGTGGCCGCGCCCACGCACCAGGCGGGCCCCGCAGCCGCGAGCGAGCGCCCGCGCAAGGAGGCTTGGCGCGCGGCAAAGCGCACCGCGTTCGCGCTCGTGAATAGCAGTCCGTCGCAGCGATCGAGCACTGCCAGCGCGGCGTCGAGCGCCGCGCACTCGGCCGGGTCGACGCTCGGCTCGAGGCGCAGCAGTGGCCGATGCAGCGCCCGGGCGCCGGCGCGGCGCAGCGCCTCGAGCAGCGGCCCGGCCTGCTCCTTCGAGCGCGTGACGAGCACGCGCTGCCCGAAGAGCGGCTGGGCTTCGTACCACGCGAGCGCAGCTCGCAGGCGCAGGACCTCGCCGACCACGAGCACTGCGGGCGAGTGGATGCCCGCGGCGCGCGCCGCGGCGGCGATCTCGCCGAGCGCTGCCTCGACGACGCGCTGCTCGGGCAGCGTGCCGTTCTCGATCACCGCCGCGGGCGTGCTGGCCGGGAGTCCTCCCGCCTGCATGCGCAGGGTGATCTGCTCGAGATTCTTCATCCCCATCAGCACGACGACGGTGTCGGCCGCGCGCGCGAGCAGCTCCCAGCGCGTCTCCGCACTGACCCGGGTGGGATCCTTGTGCCCCGTCACGACCGCGAAAGAAGCCGCATAACGCCGATCCGTGAGTGGGATCCCCGCGTAGGCGAGCGCGCCGACGACGGAGCTCACCCCGGGCACGACCTCGCAGGCGATGCCCGCGCGCGCGCAGGCCTCGGATTCCTCGCCTCCGCGCCCGAACACGAAGGGGTCGCCGCCCTTCAGCCGAACGACGCAGCGGCCTTCGCGCGCGAGCGAAATCAGCAGCTCGCAGATCTCGGCCTGGCTGCGGAGCGGCTCTTCGTGACCGCGCTTGCCGACGTTGATGCGCTGCGCCGCCTCGGGCGCCATCGCGAGCAACTCGGGGGCCGCGAGCGCGTCGTAGACGACGGCGTCCGCCCGTCGCAGCGCGTCGGCGCCGCGCAGCGTGATCAGATCGGGATCGCCGGGGCCGGCTCCGACCAGAATCACGCGACCGCGCGCAGACCCGCTCACCCGGAAGCTTTCGCGGCAGCGCGCAGCGCGTCGAGGATCGCCGCGCCGCCTGCGAGCAGCACCTGCTCCGCGAGACGCAGGCCGAGCTCGCGCGCGCTGCCGCCAGGCCCTTCGAGCCGGGCCTCGCTCGCGCGCGTTCCGTCGGGCGAGATCACGAGACCACAGAGCGAGAGCGCTCCGCCCTCCGCACGCGCGCGCGCGGCGATCGGTACCTGGCAATCGCCGCCGAGGCGCGCCTGGAAGCCGCGCTCCGCGGCGAGCTCGAGCGCTGTCGCTGGGTGGTCGAGCTGCTGCAGGTCGTCGGCGAGCGCCGTGCCCCGCTGCGCTTCGATCGCGAGCGCCCCCTGCCCGACCGCCGGCAGCAGCACGCTCTCGGGGATCCGCTCGTGGATGCGGGACGCGAGCAAGAGCCTCGCGAGGCCCGCGCAGGCGAGCACGACGGCGTCGAGCTGCTGCTCGTCGAGCTTGCGCAGGCGCGTCGGTACGTTCCCGCGCAGCGGCACGATCTCGAAGTCCGGGCGGTAGCGGAGCAGCTGAGCGCTGCGGCGCACGCTGCCCGTTCCGATGCGGGCCCCGCGCGGAAGCTCGAGCAGGCTCATGCCGGGCACGCGCGCGACCAGCGCATCGCGCGGATCCTCGCGCTGCGGCACCGCTGCGATCGTGAGCTCGGGCGGCCTGTGCGCCGGGAGATCCTTCGCCGAGTGCACCGCGAGATCGGCGCGACCCGAGAGCAGCGCCTCCTGGATCTCCTTCACGAACAGGCCCTTGCCGCCGACGGCCGCGAGCGAGCCTGCGACGCGGTCGCCGGTCGTCTCGAGCGGGACGAGCTCCGTCGCAACGCCGAGCTCGCGCTCGAGCTCGCGCGCGAACCAGCCGGATTGCGCGAGCGCGAGCTCGCTGCGCCGCGTGGCGATGCGGAGCCGCGTCACGGTCCGGGCTCGCGACCCCGCTCCGCGCGCGGCGCCAGCTCGTCGCCGGAGCTCGCCGCAGGCCGCCCGGGCTCCGCTTCGTCGTCGAGCCCGAACAGCGCGCGCGCGGCCTCGAGATAGGCCATTCCGGCCTCGGCGTCCGATTCGCGGCGCAAGCGCGACACCGGAGCGTGCAGGAACTTGTTCATCAGCGCGCGCGTGAGCTGCTCGAGCGCATCGCGCTGCGACTCGCCGAAGAGATTTTTCGCGAGCGCGCGCTCGACCTCACCCTCGCGCATCGCCTCCGCGCGCGTGCGCAGGTGCTGGATCGTCGGGACCGCGCGCAGCGCGGTGAACCAGCCGTCGAAGCGCTGCTGCTCCTCCCCGACGATCGCCTCCGCGCGCGCGCGCTCGGACTGGCGGCGTTCGGCGTTCTCGCTCGCGACCGCGGAGAGATCGTCGATGTCGTAGAGATAGACGTTCGCGAGGGCGTCGACCTCCGGCTCGACGTTGCGCGGAACTCCGAGGTCGATCAGGAAGAGCGGCCGATCGCGGCGCCGGCGCAGCGCGTCCTCGACCAGGCGGCGCGTGAGTAGCGGCTGGTCTCCGCCGATCGAGCAGAGCACGAGATCGGCCCCGGCGAGCAGCGCGGGCAGCTCGGAGAGGCTGTGGGCGCTGGCCCCGAAGCGGAGGGCGAGCTGGGCCGCGCGCTCCGGGGTGCGGTTCGCAACCTGCACCGCTCCGAGGCCCTCGCCGGCCAGCGTCTGCAGCGCGAGCTCCATCATCTCGCCGGCTCCGACGAGCAGCACGCGCTTGTCGGCCAGACTCTCGAAGATCTGGCGCGCGAGATCCACGGCGACGCGCGCGACGGAGATCGGGCGCTCGGCGATCGCGGTCTCGTTGCGCACCCGCTTCGCGGTCGCAAAGGCGTGCTGGAACAGCCGCGACAGGATCGGGCCGCAGGCGCCGACCTCGACCGCCGCCTCGTAGGCGTCCTTCGCCTGACCCAGGATCTGGGGCTCCCCCAGCACCATCGAGTCGAGCGACGAGGCGACGCGCAGCACGTGCCGCATCGCATCGCGGTCGACGTGCTCGTAGACGTGGGTTTCGAGGTCGAGCTCCGGCAGCGACGTGTCGCCGCGCTGGCGGGCGAGCTCGTGCGTGAAGAAGTGCTGCAGCACGAGCCGGGCCCCCGGCAGCGAGCGCGTCGCGACGACCACCTCGGTGCGGTTGCACGTCGACAGCAGCACGGCCTCGTCGACGTCGTCGCTGGCCTCGAGCTTCTCGAGCAGCGGACGCGGATCCGCGACGGACAGCCGCTCGCGCAGCTCGACCGGAGCGCTCACGTGGTTCACGCCGTAGAGCACGAGCTTCACGAGAAGAGCTCCAGGCCGACCACGGCGCAGAACAGGAACGCGAATCCGGCCACGGCGCTGACGGCGGCCTGCCGCGAGCCCTGGCGGGCGCCGAAGCGCGCGATCACGAGCACGGCGTAGATGCCCCACGCGATCAGCGACGCGATCTGGTGCGGGTCGCCCGAGTGCAGTGCGCCGCCCGAGCTGCGCACCCAGAGGACGCCGCTTACGACGCCCAACGTGAGCAGTGGGAAGCCGAGCGCGAGCGCGGCCCGATTCGCGCGGTCGAGGGCCTCGAGCGAGGGCAGCTGCCCGGGCAGGCGCCGCTTGCGCTTCAAGCGGCGGTGCTCCCCCAGAAATACCAGCCCCGCGAGCCCAGCTATGCCGAGCAGCGCGAGCCCCGCGCTCGCGAGCAGCACGTGCAGGTGCGGCCAGGAGCCGCCGGCGGTGACCGCCAGCGAACCCGTCCTCGCGCGGGTCAGGAAGAGTGCCGCGGCGAAGGTCGCGATGAAGCCCAGCGGCCCGACCAGCACCGACAGCGCGCCCATCCGCGCGCGCCACTGCAGCGCAACCGAGAACAGCACGGCGATCCAGGCCGTGAAGGAGAGCGCCATCGGGAGGTCCGTCAGAGCGGGCGTCGGATCCAGCTCGTGGAGCGTCGCGAAGGCCGCGCCGTGGACGAGCGCTCCGGCCAGCAGCAGCCCGGGCCCGAGGCGCAGCAGGCGCGGCGCGGGCAGCGCCAGACCGAGCCCGGCGACCAGACCTGCGACCAGATACAAGTCGGACGCGATCTGGTGCAGCGCGATGGCCATGGTTCTCCGCGGCGAGCTTAGCTCTCGGCTTCCGCTCCGCGCTGGCGGCGCAGGCGCGCCATCTGCTCTCGAACTGCGGCGGCGTCCAGGACCTGTTCGAAGACGCGCAGCGCGGGCTCGCCCAGCAGCACGAAGCGGATCTCCTCGATGCGCGAGCCGCCCGCGAGATGCGCGCGCGCCACTTCGCACATCAGCTCGGCGCAGCGCTGCAGCGCGAGGCCTCCGATCCCGGCGCCGATCGCGGGCAGGGCGATGCTGCGGCAGCCGAGCTCCTCGGCGCGCTCGAGGCTGCGCCGCGTCGCCGCAGCGACCGACTCCTGCGTCGCCTGCCCGCCGGGCGGCATGCTGGCCGCGTGGATCACGTAGCGGGCCGGCAGCGCACCGGCTCCGGTGACCGCGGCCTCGCCGACCTCGATCGGCCCGAGCGCATCGCACTCTTGCTGAATCGACGCTCCGCCCCGGCTGCGGATCGCTCCCGCGACGCCCGCGCCGAGCACCAGCGCGCTGTTCGCGGCGTTCACGATCGCGTCCACGCGCTGCTCCGTGAGGTCGCCTTCGACGACGTAGATGCGGCCCATGCCCTTCAGCGGCTCCCGCGGCGGCGGCGTGCGCTCTCCGCGCCGTCGACGAGTCCCGCCGCGATCAGCGGCAACAGGATCTCGTGGTGGCCCGTCAGCGAAATGCCGCGCCCGCCCTGCCGCGTCGGCCGCAGCACGATATTCTGCTGCGGCCGGTATTGGCGCACGAAGTCGACGTCGACCGCGGTGAAGCGACGCACCCGGTGCCCGAGATTGCGCGCCAGCGAGAGCGCCTTCAGGAACACCTCGGGCAGGATCACGGCCGAGCCCAGATGGAACACCACGCCCCCCTCGAGACCCGCGACGACCGCGGCCAGCGTCTCGAAATCGCGATGGCTGGTCGCGCCGAGCGCCGCGCCGTCGGCACTCGCGTGCATGTGATGGATGTCGGTTCCGATCGCGCTGTGTACCGTGACGGGGACACCGAGGCGTGTCGCCTGCGCCAACAGCGAGTGCCGCCGGTGCGGATAGCGGCCGCCGAGGATCTCGCGGCCGATCGCCGCCCCCATGCCGATTCCGTCTGCGTTGCCCGCGCGGATCGCCGCGTTCAGGCGCTCCGCGGTCTCGCGCGCCATGCCGAAGCTGCCGTCGTCCAGGGCCGGGCCCACGTCCTCGCTGGTGCGGCCCAGCAGCGCGAGCTCGAGATCGTGGATGCAGACGGCGCCGTTCAGCATCAGCGCCGAGACGAAGCCGCGCTCGAGCAGGTCGATCAGGACCGGAGCCAGGCCCACCTTGATCACGTGCGCGCCGAGGCCCCAGAGCAGCGTGCGCCCGCGCGCCCGCGCGCGCACACCATCCGCAATCGCCTGGCGCAGGTCGCGCGCGGCGAGCACGTCGGGCAGGCCCTCGAGGAAGCTCGCGACGCTCGCGCCCGGAGCACTGGGCGCGGCCTGCTGGGAGAGCTGGAGCTTGCTCGGCCGCCGCTTCGCGCTGCGCGTGCGCAGCTGCGAGCGATCGATCCGGGGCAGCTTGCGCGGGCTCGGCAACGAGTAGAATCCTCTTCAAAATCAATTAATTGCGAACTTATCTGCGGAGTCCAGGCGCGTCAAGCGCGGCGCCCGGGAGGAGTTGTTACGTTCCGCTCACGCCGAGCATCGAAAGCGCTCGCCTGCCGAATCGAAACAGCGTGCCCGCACAGCCCGAGCCGCGCAGCGCGCGGGCTCGCAGGAGGATGGAAGCCGATGGCCGAGGTTCTCGAGGTCAGTGATGCGACCTTCGACCAGGAGGTGCTGCAGTCGGACAAACCCGCGATCATCGATTTCTGGGCCGAGTGGTGCGGCCCCTGCCGGGCCATCGCCCCGATCATCAAGGAGCTCGCGGGCAAGTACGGCGATCGCGTCAAGATCACGAAGATGGACATCGACAACAATCCGAGGACGCCGGGCAAGTACGGCGTGCGCGGGATTCCGACCGTGCTGGCCTTCCAGGGCGGCCAGGTCGTGCAGCAGCTCGTCGGCGCACGTCCGAAGGCAGACTTCGAAGCGATGCTGACGAAGCTGATCGGCTGATCCGATCAGCGACGGGCCGAGTCGACTCGAGGTGCCCGTCCGGATTCCTCCGGGCGGGCATCGCCATTTTCCGACGCACCGAGATCGACTAGCGGCGGCTCGAAGAAGCGCACCGGCCAGCGGCGCCGCACCGCGATGCGGTAGAGGCGCGGGTCTGGATTCACCGCCACCGGGTGGCCGACCAGATCGAGCAGCGGCAGGTCCGTCACCGAATCGGTGTAGAACCAGCTCTTCGCGAGATCGATGCGCTGCTCTTCGATGAACTGCTGGAGCCAGTAGATCTTCCCCTCCTCGAAGCAGATCGGCTCCACGACGCGGCCGGTGAAGCGGCCGTCCTCGACTTCGAGGCGCGTGTAGAGGAAGTGATCGATCGCGAGCTGCATGGCGATCGGCTCGACGACGAAGCGCGTGGCCCCCGACACGATCGCGACGACGTGCCCCGCCTCCCGGTGTTTGCGCACGAGCTCCTCGGCCTCCGGGTAGATCGTGTGCAGGATCATCTCGTCGAAGCAGCGCTTCGCCTCGAGCGCGAGCTCCGCTTCGCACTGCCCGCGGAACTGCAGCAGCGCGTCGCGCGTCCAGCTGCGGATGTCGAGAATGCCGACCTTGTACTGGAGATAGGCCGCGATGCCCTTGATCAGCTCGATTCCGCCGATCTGGCCGAGTTGGTAGCGGTAGCGCATGAAGACGCTGGCCGAGTTCTCGGCGATCAGCGTCTTGTCCATGTCGAAGAAGGCCCCGACGACCGGAGCCTGCCGCCCTGCGCGCAACTGGCCCATCCAGGCCGAACGCTAGCAGCTTCGGCGCGCAGCTCAGTCGGGGGTCGGATCCCAGCTCTCGTCCGGGTCGTAAGCAGTGATCGCTGCGACCGCTGCCTGCGTCTCGGCTCCGAGATCCTTCTGGAAGATGATCCCCTGCGGGTCGACCTGAAAGGTCATCACGCCAGAGTTGCCGTGCTTCGCGGGCCAGGCGACCGCGCCGAAGCCCTTGGACATTGCGCCCTGCTCGTCGAGATAGCTCCGCTCGCCTCCGGGCGCGCTCTTGCCCTGGGATTCCAGGATCCGGAAGTGGTAGCCGTGGTAGGGCTCCCGACCGGCATCCGGGGTGCGCTCGGCCGAAGCCTCGGCGAGCAACGGCCCGAGCGGGCTCTCCGGTTCGCCCTCGACCTCCGCCCAATAGAGACCGTCGTGCGCGCCCTCGCTGCTCCAGAATCGGCGCGCGAACGCCGGCGCCTTGCCATCCCGCGATTGCGCGAAATATTCGCGCTGTGCGTCGACGTAGGCGTGAAGGCTCGCGAGCGCGATCAGCTCGTTACGGCCGATGCGCCGATTCAGCAGCTCCTCGCGCCCGGCCTCGGCGTCGAAACGCCAGCGGCCCTCCTCCAGGGCCAGAGGCACAGGGAAGGGCCAGGCGTCGTTTCCGAGCAAGGCGATCTTCGTCGCCTCATCGGCGTCCTCGAACGCGACCTTCTCGAGGATCATCTGCTTCACGCGCTGCGCATCCTCGGCGTCGTCCTGTTCATCGCCCGACCGGAACAACTCGGGTCCGTCGGGGCCGAAGATCTCCTGGAGTCTCGCGGTGTCGCCCTTTCCCGCGATGTCGTCGATCGCCTGTATCGCCGCTTCCGGGGTTTCGAACGTGCCGCTGGGCGCGCGCGCGCACGCGAGCAGCCCCGTCGACGCCAGCATGCCCGCGAGCGCGAGGCCGGTCGCGCAGTGTCGATTGGAACTCATCGTCGGCTTCTCCCTGGTCCGTGGTCCCTAACGCCGCCGTCCGCCGCCGCCACCGCCGCCACGTCCCCCGCCGCCGCCACCACCACCACCACCACCACCACGCCCGCCGCTGTGGCCGCCGGAGCGGCTCGCGCTGCCGCGGGTGCTCGAGGAGCGGTCGAAGCCCGAGTTACGGGAGCCGCTATAGGCGCTGTTGCGAGAAGAAGACGCGCTGCTGCGAGCCGACGCGTTAGGGCGCTGGCTGCTCGACGCCGCGCGCTGACCGCTCGTGCCTGCGCTACCTGCCGCGCGCTGCGAAGCGCCAGCGCTCGGGCGCTGCGCCGCGCCCGTCTGACGGCTGCCGGCAGCGCCCGCGGCGCGGTTCGACGCGCTCGGGCTGCCGCGCTGCCCGGTGCCCTTCGCGCTCGCGCCGCTGCGATCATAACCGCGCGCCTGATCCTTCGTGACGCGGTTCGACGCACCCTGGCCTCCGAACTGCTGGGCGGCCTTGTTGTCGCGGTAGTTCACGCCGCCGCGGTGTGCGGGGTTGTGCTGGAACTTTCCCTTGCCGCCGCTCTTGTCTCCGGCCTGATTGCCACCCCGATCCCCGGCTTTGCCACTTTCCCGGTCCGAGATCTTCGTGCGGGCCGAGTTCCTGGTCGTGTTCTGGGTGAAATTGTTGTTTTGATTGATGTCGATGTCGACGTCGCTGCCGCCCCAGCCCCAGTTGCAGCCGCCCGAGAGCGCCGCTCCCCAGAAGACGCCCGCCGTGAACGCCATGGCTCCGTAACCGTAGGGAGGCGGGACGTACATCGCAGGGTAGTAGTACGACGGGTAGGACCACGTCCCATACACCACCGTCGGCGAGTAGGTCGGCACGTACACCACCTGCGGGTCGGCCTGCTCGATCACGATGATCTTGTCCGGCTGCTGCGTGA
>CAYTJA010000208.1:0-10391 GCA_964437835.1 uncultured Spirochaetales bacterium | reverse complement strand
CGAGCCCGCGACGCGCGCGGCGATCCTCGCGGAGGCTGCCTTCGATCAGACCTCGATGCGGATGATGATGAACAGCCTCGACACCACCTTCCCGCTCGACCGCGGGCCGGTCTTCGAGCCGGATCCCGAAGAGTCGATCGCGGCGCGCGCGCGGCGGGACGGCGTCGACCCGCAGCACCTGATCTACGACCTGATGTGCGACCTCGCACAGGACCTCGAGGCCGGCCGCCCTGGCTTCCTGCACGTGTTCTTCTCGGGCTACAAAGGCGGCAACCTCGACTCGATCGGGCAGATGATGCGCCACCCGGCGACCGTCGTCGGCCTCGCGGACGGCGGCGCGCACTGCTCGATGATCTGCGACGCGAGCCTGCCGACCTATCTGCTGCAGCACTGGGTGCGCGACCGCACGCGCGGCCCGAAGCTGCCGGTCGAGGAGGCCGTGCGCCTGCTCACGCGCGATCCAGCCGAGCTCTACGAGTTGCGCGACCGCGGCGTACTCGCGCCCGGCAAACGCGCAGACCTGAACCTGATCGACCTCGCCGCGCTGCGCCTCGACCTGCCCGAGATCGCGCGCGACCTGCCGACCGGCGCCCCGCGAGTGGTGCAGCGCGCGAGTGGCTATCGCGCGACCGTGGTCGGCGGCGAGATCACGTTCCGCGACGGCGTCGACACCGGCGCACGGCCGGGGCGAGTGGTCCGCGGTCCCCAAGCCTGACGAAAGGAATTCCATGGCCCGGATCGAGCCCCTTCACCGCGACCAGCTCTCGGACGCGATGCGCCGCCAGCTCGAGAAGGACGAGGCCGACGGCCGCGACCCCGCGCTGAACGGCGTGATGGCGCACCTGCCCGAACTCTTCCAGCGCTACTTCGCGTTCTACTACCCGGCTCACGAGCACGGCGTCGTCGAGGCGCGCATCAAGGAGCTCGCGCGGCTCCGGATCGCGCGGCTGAACGGCTGCCTCGGCGCCTGCGGCATGGCGCGCTATGCGCAGCCCGAACGTGAGGGCCTGGACGAAGCCACGATCGCGCAGCTCGACCTGCCGGCCGAAGCGCAGCGCTTCACGCCACGCGAGCGCCTCGCGCTCGAATTCGCAGAGCGCTTCGCAACCGACCACCTCGGCATCGACGACGACTTCATGCTTCGCCTGCGCGCCGAATTCACTGACCCGCAGCTGCTCGAGCTCGGCATGCTGATCGGCCAGTACCTCGGCTTCGGGCGCCTGCTGGTCGTGCTCGGGATCCAGAACTACTCGAGGGTCCCCTACCGCGCGGGCCTCGGCTGATCCGCCTGGTTTTCCAGACGCGGCGATTCGCCTATAGGACTGGTCAGTTCTGATGCTCGAACGCGACCGATATGAACCTACTGGGTCTGCGTGCCACGACGATGTGATAGGGGGTCCATCTGTAGAAATCAGGGAAGATCACGCCGGGCAACCCAATGTGAGCGATCTCGACACGAAGCCGCTTGCCTGCTCTCTCTACCGCGGTGATTTCCGTCTCTTCGCGAATGAAGCTGCTGCATTTTCCGATTGAAACGATCACGAAGTTCTTGCGGAAATTGATGCGCGGGATCGGACGACTGCTCGCGAAGATGCTCTCGTGTTCGGCCCAGAACTCCCTCCAGGTGCCCAGATCGGCGATCAGCAGGTCGGCGCCGCCGGAGTTCGACGGGGCCGGGTCATCGAGGCTCACGAAAAAGGGGCAACTGACGTATCCGCTGTTCAGGCCTCGATCGATCGTGCGGAAGGTCGGCCCCGCCTGTGCGGCGGCGGCAGCGGTGATTGCGACGAGTTGCGCAACGCCTATCGCGATTCGAAATCGACTCCGAACCATATTGCCTGCCTCCCTCGATACACGGACGAACTCCACGGTATGCTAGCTCGCAAGCCGTGGTTCTTGACGTCTGCCAGGCAGACCGCCAAGGTCCCGGGGTGGCCACTGTCGTCCTCGGCGACTTCGAATGGGACGCTCACAAGGCCACTGCGAATCTGCGGAGGCACGGCGTGTCATTCGAAGAGGCGATTACGGCGCTGGCCGACCCGGACGCGTTCGGATCGTCAGCGCTCGCAAGGCGTCTGCAGCGCAGAGGAGGAAATATGAGGAAGGCTGACTCCGCACGGCCTCGCGAGGGACACCCGGATCGCTACGACTGGTCGAAGGCAGTACGCGGGAAGTACGCCGCCAAGGCGGCGAAGGCTTCCGCGCTGGTGCGAATCCTGGATCCGCAGCTCGCCCGACGATTTCCAGACTCACGCTCGGTAAACCAGGCGTTGCGCGTGCTCTTGCAACTCGAGGACGCGCTTCCTCGGCGGCGCCGCCGCGGACGAGCCGCCTGACCCCCACCCACCGCCCCATGAGTCCGACAGGCCGGCGGGACGCTCCTCGCCGGCGACTCAGCGCCTGGCGCGATTCACAATCGAACACGGAGCATGCTGCCTAGCTCCCTCGCTGAGTAGAGGGTGTGCGCGCTCTCCTAGCTCGCAATTCCGTAGAAGCGCTGCGCGTTGAGTCCCAGCACCTTGCGCTGCGTGCTTTCGGGCAGCTTCGCGAGGCGGCTGCGGAGCTCGTCGACGACGCCGAAGGAGGCGTCGAGGTGCGGGTAGTCCGAGGCCCAGATGCAGTAGTCCTCGCCGAGCTTCTCGACCACCGGCGCGGTCAGCGATTCGTCCGGATCGGCCGAGATCACGCACTGGCGGCGGAAGTACTCGCTCGGGAGCATTTTCAGCGGCGTCTCGAAGCCGCCCATTTCGAACTTGTGGTCGAGGCGGTCGAGCCAGGCGGTGATCCAGTTCGAGCCGGCCTCGAGCACGGCGCATTTGAGCAGCGGGTACTTCTCGAACAGGCCGCGCGTCATCATCTGCGTGAACGCGGCCATCACGTCGATCGCGAGGAATGCGAACGCGAACACGCCGTCCGCGCCGCCGGGGCCGCCGGCGGCCCAGGCCGCGTAGGGCGAGGACTCGCGCGCGACGACGTGGAACGCGATCGGCATCTGGAGGTCTTGCACCGCGGACCAGAAGCGGTCGAAGGCCGGATCGTCGAGGTGGCGTCCGGCGCGCGCGGGCATGTCCGGGGACAGGTAGACGCCGACGCAGCCGTCTTTGCGCGCGCGCTGCAGCTCTGTCACGGCGCCGTCGGCGTCGATCAGCGAGATGTGCGCGATCGGGAACAGCCGCTTGGGCGCGTGCTTGCAGAAGTCGACGATCCAGCGGTTGTAGGCGCGCGCGTAGGCGGTCGCGAGCGCGGGCTCCTTGACGGAGCCCTCCCACGCGATGCCGATGGTCGGGTAGAGCAGCACCTGATCGATCGCTTCGGCGTCCATCACGCGCAGGCGCGCGGCCGGGTCGTAGCCACCGGGGGGCGCGCCGTCGGCATAGCTGCGCTTGCCGGGCGTCTGGAAGTCCTTTTTCGCGTCTCCCTCGGCTTCGATTCCGCCGAGCGCGCCGAGTCGGCCCTTCAGCATGCGCGTCGGCTTGTTGTCGATGAAGAGATTCTCGAAGCCGTCGGAGTCGATGTCGATGCGCAGCGCGCGGTCGCGATAGGCCGGGTCGATGTACTTCTGCCAGGTGTCGGCGGGCTCGAGCACGTGTCCGTCGGCGTCGACGGTGAGCAGATCGCGCAGCGAGGACATGGGGACCTCCGAGGAATGGAAGGGACGGGGGCGAAGCGGATCGCCGCGATACTAGCTCCAGCCGCGCGCAGGGTGGTTCGGGAGCCTCAGCTGCCCTCGATGCGCTCGCGCCGGATGCCGTCGAGCTCGTCGAATTTGGCATTGCCGACCGCGACGAAGAGCCCCGTCGCGGCCGCCGTCACGAGGCCCGCGGCGAGGATCTCTCCCGAAACGAGCACGCGCCGGCCGCGCGCCTCGTCGACCTTCGCCCGGATCTCGAGGGGGCTGCAGGTGGGGGTCGGCCGCTTGAAGCGCACCTTCAGCTCGCCCGTCATCGCGGGTGCGCCCGGCAGCGCCGCGGCCATTCCGAGCGCTTCGTCGAGTACGGCCGCGACGAATCCGCCGTGCACGATGCCCGGAGCGCCCTCGAAGGCGTGGCCGAAGTTCACACTGCCGGAGACGGTCTGAGCGGCGCGGTCGGCCGCGAGCTCCGCGGGCGGCGCGAGCGGATTCGCGCGGCCGCAGATCGGCCCGCGCAGCGCGAAGTCGCCCATGCCGGGCAGGCTGGAGCTGCCGGGGCGCTCGCGGCGCGTGCCTGCGAAACTGCGCGCGGCCGCCTCGACCTGCGCGGCGAGCGCGTCGAGCTCGGCGTCCGCTGCGCCGGTGGATCCGAGCGTGTCGAGCAGCGCGCGCAGCGAACGCGCGAGACCTTCGCGGGCACGAGTCACGGCGAATTCCTAGCGCAGCCGCTGCACTGCGGAGTGCTCGAGCTCTCGCATCGCGGGCTTCAGCAGCAGCTCCTGGCGCAGGCAGCGGCGGGTGAGGAAGCGAACCAGCTCGGCGTCGCCCTCGGGGCGCGCGCGCAGCACGCAGGCCTCGAGCGCGCGGTCTGCTTCGGCGGAGCTCGCTGGGCGCTGGCCTAGCAGTGCGGCGGCCTCGTCGAGATCCTGCTCCTCGACCGCGCTGCCGTAGAGGTCGACGCGCTCGAGGTACTGTGCGATCCGCTGCGCCATGCCGATCTGATAGGTCTGAAAGCTCCCGGCGCTGGCGGCCGCGACCTCGAGGCTGCGCAGCAGCGCGCCCGTCGCCGGCGTGTGGCGCGTGGGCTGCGGCGCCGGAAGCTCTACGAGTCCGATGTCGACGCCGAGGCGCCGCGCGATCACCTCGAGCGGCGTGCGCCCGTAGACGAGGTTCCATGCCAGGTACTGCACGAAGTCGACTTCCGGCGGCGGATGCTCGCAGAGGTGCGCGACGACCATCGGCGTACACAGCGCGAAACGCACGAAGTGATAGTCGATCGCAGTGCGGTCGAGGGGCTCGCCGGTCTTCTGCTCGTAGCGCTGCACCGCGCGCGTGAGATCGCCGAGCGGCTCCGAGAGGTCGCGGCAGAGCATGCCCGCGAAGTCGGCCGCGGGGTCTCCGAGATAGGCGAGCTCGAAGTCGAGCAGCGCAGAGAGGTGGCCCTTCTCGAACACGAACTGGCCGGCGTCGCCGTGGATCAGCGCGGCGCGCGTGCGGCCGCGCGGGACGTTCCGGCGCACCCAGCGGATCCCGAACTCGATCAGCGGCTCGGGGCGGCACTTGAAGCGGCGAAACGACTTCTCCCAGTGGTCGAAGTCGCCGAGCCCGAGGGCTTCGGGCGTCTTCGGGCGCGGGAGACCTACGGCTTCGAAGTGCGCGACGTCGATGCGGTGCATCCGCGCGAGCACGTCGACGTACTCGTCGAGCACCGTCTGGCGCTCGGATTCGCTCTCGGCCGTCGCGAGATTCGAGCGGCCGGGACTGCGCTGCATCAGGATCCCGCGCGGCTCCGGGCAGAAGCCGTAGATGTGCGGGACCGGAATCTCGTGCCGCCCGAGCACCTGCAGCACCTGCATCTCGTGCTCGAGCGGATACACGCCGTGGTCGGCGGCGCCGCGATCGCCCCGGAAGTAGAGCGGCAGCGTCTCGCCGCTGCGCACGAGGTCGAGGAACCAGGCCGGGCGCCAGCGCGGCTGGCGCTCGGCCGCGACGATCGCGCCGCCGAGCTCGCGCTCGATCCATGCAAAGCCGCGCTGCCACTCGGGCGGCAGGTCGCTGGGCCAGCGGCTCGCGGCGGACGACGCGGTTTGGCTCGCGGGGGGCGGCGTCACGCGCGGATCAGTAACGCGCGCTGGCTTTCGGCGCCACGAGGATCGCCTCGGCCTCCGCGAGCAGCAGGCCCTCCGCGCTGCGCAGCTCGCCGCGCGTGATCAGCTTGCGGCCCTCCGAGCGCTCGAACCACCCCGCGTAGTGCAGGCGCTGGCCGGTGGGGGTCGGCTGGTGGAAGCGGACCGAGAGCGTGCCGGTGGGCCCGCTGCGCCCCGAAAGCCGCGCGGCCTGTACCAGCAGGATGTCGAAGCCGGCCGCGATGAAGCCGCCGTGCGCCCAGCCGCGGTTGCCCTCGAAGCGCGCGTCGAAGCAGACTTCGGCCACCACGCACTCGCCCTCGACACGCAGCGCGAGCGGCGGCGCGACCGGGCTCGCGCGGCCGAGCAGGGGGTGCATCGAGCGCGCATTCGCCTGCGGGCCGCGCTCGGGCTGGCGCTCGCTCGCGAGCCAGCGCGAGGCCTGCACCGGCGTCGCGCCGGCGCGCTCGGCGAGCGCGCGCAGCTCCGCGGCGATCGGGCCAATACGTGCGGGGTCGTCTTCGCTGCAGACGAGCCAACGGCCGAGCGCCTGGAGCGCGCGCGCGGCCTCGAGCAGCTCGGCAGAGGGCGGCGGCTCGGGATCGACGAGCGCGGCGATCGCTGCGCGCTCGCGCTGGACCGCTTCGGGATCGGGAGCTTCGACGGGCATCAGTCACCACGCTACCAGGCCCGGCGCGCTGCCGGAAAGAGTCACGGCCGGGAGGCGTCGCATGCGATGATCGCTCGCGATGTCGAGCTACTCGCCGGCAGCGATCCGCTACGCGCTGTTGCTGATCTTCTGGGTCGCGGTCTTCAACACCTGCGATCGCACGCTGCTCGCGGTCGTGCTCCAGGACGTCAAGCTGGAGCTCGGGCTGCGCGACGATCAGCTCGGCGTGCTCGCGGGTCCGGCCTTCGCGATCGTGCACTTCGCCGCGGGCCTGCCGCTCGCGCGCGCGGCCGACCTCTACTCGCGCCGCGTGATCGTCTCGCTGGGCCTGCTCGCGTGGAGCGCGATGACCGCAATCGCGGGTGTGGCACAGAGCTATTCGCAGCTGCTCGCGGCGCGGCTCGGGGTGGGTCTCGGCGAGGCCGCGGGCGGGCCCGCGAGCCACTCGCTGATCTCGGACCTGCTGCCGCTCGAGCGCCGCGCGCGTGGGCTCTCCCTGATCCAGCTGGGCTCTACGGTCGGTCTCGGTCTTGGCCTCGCGGGCGGGGGCGCGATCGCGAAGTACTGGGGATGGCGCACGGCCTTCTACGCGGCGGGGCTGCCCGGGATCGCGCTCGCGCTGCTGATCTACCTCACCTTGCGGGAGCCGCCGCGGGGGATGAGCGACGCCACACCGCCGACGCGCACGAGCGGCTCTTTTTTCGCAGCCCTCGGCGAATTGCTGCGCACCCCGTCCTATCGCTGGTTGATCGCGGGCGCCTGCGCGGCGGGCGTGCTGACCTTCGGCAAGAACATCTGGGAACCGACCTTCCTGCGCCGCATCTACGGGCAGGACGTCGCGCATGCGGGGCTGGTCTACTTCGCGATCAGCACGATCCCGTCGGGTCTCGGCGCGATCGCCGGCGGCTTTCTGAACGACCGCCTCGGGAGTCGGGACGTGCGCTGGTACATGGCTTTCGGCGCGCTCTCGCATCTCGTCGCGGTGCCGCTCTCGCTCTGCTTCGTGCTGTGGCCGGAGTCGCATCTCGTCGCGGGGATCCCGGTCGCCTTCCTGTTCAGTGCGGCCGCTTCCTTCGTAGGCGCGTTCTGGGTTCCGGGGACGATGGCGACCGCGCAGAGCCTCGCGCGCCCCGACCAGCGCGCGCTCTCGGCCGCGGTCTGGACGATGTTCTTCAACTTGATCGGGATGGGAGCGGGGCCATTCGTCGTGGGCCTGATCTCCCAGGCGCTGACTGCGGAGCACGGCGACTACGCGATCCGCTATGCGCTGGCCTGGGCCAGCCTCGCGCCGCTCGCGGCCTGTGCTTTCCAGCTGCTCGCCGCGCGGCGGCTGCCGCAGGATCTCGCCGCCGCGCGCGCGGCCTGAGTCGGATCCAAAGGGGAGGGATCGAGTGTCGGAGCGGGTCGGAATCGTCGGGACCGGAATCCTCGGAAGCGGAGTCGCGGAGAAGCTGCTCTCCTGCGGCTTCGCGCTCGCGGTCTACGACCCGCGCCGCGAGGCCGTCGAGGCACTCGCCGCGCGCGGTGCGCTCGCCTGCGCGAGCAACCGCGTGCTCGCCAGCGAGTGCGACCGGATCTGTGTCTGGGTCCAGAACGATGAGCAGTGCGAGCAGGCGCTCTGCGGAGAATCCGGGCTGCTCGCGGGCATCCGACCGGGAGCGGCGATCGCGATCCACAGCACGGTGCACCCGCGCACGATCGAATCGCTCGCGCGCCGCTGCGCCGCCCGCGGGATCCCCCTGATCGACGCTCCGGTCGCGGGGCAGGGCGTGATGAGTCTCGAGCGCGGCGACTTCTGGATGCTGGCGGGCGGCGACCAACAGGTGCTCGAGCGCTTCCGCAGCATCGCGGAAACCTTCTGCGAGAAGATCCTCGCCTGCGGTCCGCTCGGCAGCGGCGCCGCGTTGAAGCTCGCGCACAACGTCGCGACCTACATCGGATATGTCGCCGCGGTCGAGGCGCAGGCGCTCGCGCGGGCGGCTGGCGTTCGCGAGGGACTGCTCGAGGCCGTGACCGAGGCCAGCGGAACGCTCTCGCCCGCGATGAAGCTGATGCTCGAGGTGCGCGACAAGCGCCTGCGCGCTGCGGCGGATGTGTTTGGCGACGCGCAGATGCGCACCTACGCGGCGATCCTCGAGAAGGACCTGCGCGTCGCGCTCGAGGTCGCGAACGAGCGCGGCCTGCGTCTGCCCGGCGCCGCGATCGCGTCGCAGAGCGCAGAGTTCGTCTACGCGCTGAAGCGGGTTTAATGCCTCTGCCCGAATCTGCTGTCGAGAAATTCCTTCGGCAGCCGCTGGAGCCCTGGACGCGGAAGTGAGCGCCCGAATCTTGCGAAGCCCAGCGGGTCTGCTGGTAGCGCTATGCGTGCTGGCGCACCGCGCTGCGATTCTGGTGATCTACCGCGACGACCTGCTGCAATTCGTCCACGCGAACCCCGATTGGCTCACCTGGCAGTTCCTGCGGCGTGAAGCTCTCGCCGAGCACCTGCTGCTTTCGCTCTGGTACCTGCAGCAGACTCCGCCGCTCCCGAACCTGGTCCTGGGGCTCGGCATCCAGGCGTTCGGTTGGCCACCCGGGGCGGCGTTCTTCTGTGTCGCGCTCTCTGGCCTGTTCAGCGCTCTGAATGCAGTTCTGATGTGGGGGCAGCTTCGGCGCTCGGGGGTCGGCAGCATCGCGAGCGCGACCGCACCGGTCCTGCTGTTCACGAGCCTGGATGCGCTCGCGATCGAATACAACAGCTTTGGGCAGAGCTTTTACGAAGGCATGGCGCAGACCGGGATGCTCGCAACACTCGGGTGCTTTGCGGCCTTCGCGCGAAGCGAGAAGCTGGGCGAACAGCTCCGCTGGACTGCGCTGCTCGGAGTCGTCACCGGGGGGCTGGCGCTCAGCCGGGCCAGCTTCGCCCTCTTCTTCGTGATCCCCCTGTGCGGAATCGCGCTGCGGCGCCCGCGGAGATTGCAGTGTCACGTCGCCGTCTTCCTGGCAGGAGTCGCGTTGCTTCAAGGCGGATGGGCAGCCAAGAACCGCTGGGTCTATGGCTCGTGGTCGTGGGCCGCAACTTCGTGGCAGGGAGGAAATCTCGTCTCGGGACTCGGCAGGACCGGGTATGGCGATCTCTTCGTGCGCGGCATCCTGGCGGACGCAGCCGAGTATCCGCCGTGGTTCTCGAGACTGCTTCGAGAAAGGGGGCTGGGAGCCTGGAAACCGCCGGTGTTCCTCGAGTACGTCCCCGATGCCGTTCGGCGCCGAGACCGGGAAATCGATGCTGCGCTGTCGGGCACGAATCAATCCGAAAACAGCGTCGCCCAGAGCGAGCTCTTTGCGCTCTACACGAGGGCCTACCTGGAGTTTGCGGCGCGGCATCCGGCCGCGATTCTCGACAAGACCCTGCGCTCCTACGAGATCTTCTGGCAGCCGATCCGGAACTATCCGACCGACTTCATGGCCTTGTTCTCGGTCGAGCCCCGAGTCGCCGGCCCGCGCGGCATCGCACGGATACCGCTCGGCATCTGGCGCGGCGAGCTGCCCGAGCCAGTGCGAATCACCTCGGGGCCCGCCGGCCATTTCTATCACCGCCGGATCTCTGCACCGGGGCTGAGCACCATCCCCCTGCTGATTCACGCCGTCAATGCTCTGGCCCTGCATGCGGCGGCTCCGATCGTCCTGTTATGGGGTGTGCTCGGGGCGTGGAGAGGCAAGCGCCGGGCGCCCTGGTCGCTGGGCCTCTTGTGCGCGTCCTATCTCTACGCCGCGCTCGCTTGCAACATCTCTGAGCACGGCGAGAACATGCGCTTTCGGGTTGCGGTCGAACCGATCGTGTGGATGATCACGCTGTTGTCTGCCCGGGACCTGTGGCAGCGGTTCCGAGAGCGCGTGGTCCGGCCGCCGATCCGGCGGTCGTGGGTTGAGAGGCGTCTGTTTCCATTCCTCTGACGGCGACGGGAGGGGCGATGGCCGGGGAGAT
>CAYTJA010000207.1:0-16438 GCA_964437835.1 uncultured Spirochaetales bacterium | reverse complement strand
TCCGAAAAGGCCGCCGTTTTCGTGCTGTCGATCCCGCAGGCGATCGCGCGCGGCTACCTGAGCAACCTCGACGACAAAGAGGTCGAGCGGATCCTCTCGGCAGTCGCGCGCTTCGACGTCGTCCCGCCGGAGATCCAGATGCGCGTGATGGCGGAGTTCCGGGAGGCGATGGCGAAGCGCGAAGTCGAGATGCGAGGCGGCGCCGACCGCGCGCGCTTCATCGCCGAAACGACGCTCACGGACGACCGCGCGAAGCGCGTGCTCGAGCATCTCGGCGAGGAGGACAAGCGCATCGAGTGGACGCTGCTCCCCTTCTCCCCGAAATTCATCGCGGACACGCTTTCGGGCGAGCACCCGCAGACGATCGCGCTCGTGCTCTCGCAGCTGCCGGCGGACCGCGGTGCGCTCGTGCTCGAGCAGTTCGATGCACAGCCGCGCAGCGAGATCGTGCTCTCGCTCGCGGAGCTCGAGTCCGTTTCGACCGAAATCCTCTCGGACCTCGAGGGAGGCGTGGTCGAGCTCTTCGGACGGCCGCCCGGAGACGCCGCGCACCTCGGCGGCACCGAAGCCGTGGCCAAGCTCCTGAATAGCGTCAATAAGCAGGCGAGTACGTCGATTCTCGACGGGATCCAGAGCCGCAACGAGGAGCTCGCGGGCGTGATCCGCAACCGCATGCTCACCTTCAATGATCTGGTGTGTCTGACCGACCGCGCGTTCCAGCAGCTGCTGCGCGAGGTGCCGAGCGACCGGCTCGTGATCGCGCTGCGCACCGGCACCGAGGAGATCAAGAAGCGCATCTTCGCAAACGTCAGCAAGCGAGCCGGCGACCAGATCAAGGAAGACATGGAGCTCCAGGGCCCGATCAAGCTCTCCGACGTCGAGAAGGTGCAGCGCGAGATCGTCGAGATCGCGCGCCGCCTCGAGTCCGAGGGCACGATCAGCATCGAGATCGGAGCCGGCAGCGATGTCCTCGTTTGAGCCGAGGCCGGAGAGCGCTGCGCGCCGCGACTTCGTCGGCGCGCAGGCGCCCTGGCTCGCTCGCGACGCCGCCGCTGCCGCGAGCTGCGTCGACGAGCTGCTGGAGGCCGCGCCGGAGCCCTGCCCGCCTGCCCCGGACCCTTTGCTGCTCGCGCGCGCAACGCGGGCACTCGAGGCTGCGGCCGAGGCGCTGCGCAACCCGCCGCCCGGCTACCTCTCGCTGCACCGGAACTGCGCGGTCGAGCTCGCGCTCTGCATCGCGCGCGCGCTGCTCGCGCGCGAGCTGCGCAGCAACCCGGATGCGCTCGCGGCCTGCGTCGAGCGCGCGCTCGCGAGCGTCGCGCCCGAGCGGCCGCTGCGGCTGCGCCTCGCGAGCCCGGATTTCGCAGCGCTCTCGCACGGACTCGCCGAGCAGCTCGAGCAGGTGCGCGCGAGCGGGGATCTCGCGGTCGTCGAGGACGTCTCGCTGGATCCGGGCGACTTCGCACTCGACGGCGGCGGCGTCGACCTCGAGGCGCGCATGCCCGAGATCCTCGAGCGCGTGGCCGAGGCCCTCGCGAGCGATCTCGCTGCGGAAAGCGCATGAGCCAGCCCGCCGACGCCGCATTCTTCGCGCGCTGCCGCGAACGGCTGCCGCGGCTCGACTTCGCACTGCGCGCGGGCAGCGTCGTCTCCGCGGCCGGGGATGCCCTCGAGGTCGAAGGGCTGCGCGCGCCGATCGGCGCGGTCTGCGAGATCCGCACCCGCGCAAACACGGCGAGGCTCGCGGAGGTGGTCGGCTTCCGCGACCGACACAGCATCGTGATGGCGCTCGGCGAGCGCGCCGGCATCGAACCCGGCGCTCGCGTGCAGCTGCGCGCCGCGCGCGCCAGCGTTCCCGCCGGACAGGGCTGTCTCGGGCGCGTGCTCGACGGCCTCAGCGCGCCGATCGACGGCCGCGGTCCGCTGCGCGGCTGCGCGCGCGCGCCGCTCTACGGAGCGCCCGTTTCGGCGTTGCAGCGGCGTCCGATCGAGCGGCTCTTCGCGGTCGGCGTTCCCGCGATCGACGGACTGCTGACGCTCGGCGAGGGCTCGCGCATCGGACTCTTCGCGGGCTCGGGCGTCGGCAAGTCGACCCTGCTCGGCCGCATCGCGCAGCGCGCGAGCGCGGACGTCACGGTCGTCGCGCTGATCGGCGAGCGCGGCCGCGAGGTGCGCGAATTCGTCGAGCGCGATCTCGGCCCGGCGCTCGCGCGCTCGGTCGTCGTCGTCTCGACCAGCGACGAAGCCCCGCTGTTGCGCGTGCGCGCGGCGCACACTGCGGCCGCGATCGCCGAAGACTTCCGCTCGCGCGGGCTGCGCGTGCTGCTGCTGATGGACTCGCTGACGCGCTTCTGCACTGCGCGCCGCGAGATCGGCCTCGCGGCCGGCGAGCCGCCGGCGACGCGCGGCTTCCCGCCCTCGGTCTGGAGCGCGTTGCCGCGGCTGATCGAGCGCGCCGGCAATGCAGAGGGGCCCGGCAGCATCACGGCGATCTTCACGGTGCTCGTCGAGGGCGACGATCCGGGCGAGCCGGTCGCGGACACCGCGCGCTCGCTGCTCGACGGCCACATCATGCTCTCGCGCGAGCTCGCCGAGCGCGGCCAATACCCTCCGATCGACCTGCTCACGAGCGTGTCGCGCGTGATGCCGAGCGTCGTGCCCGAGGCGCAGCTGCGCCTCGCGACGGAAGCGCGCGAGGCGCTCGCGACCTATCGGCGCATGGAGGAGCTGATCTCGATCGGCGCCTATCGCGAGGGCAGCGACCCCGCGGTCGATCGCGCGCGCCGGCTCGAGGCGCCGCTGCGCGGCTTCCTGACCTCGAAGGGCGATGCGGAGCCCGACCCCGACCTCGCGCGGACGCGGCGCGCGCTCGAGCAGGCGCTGGCCCTTCCGCCCGCGAGCCCGAGCGCGCTGCCCGTGCGCAGCGAGCCGAAGGCCGGTGAGGCCGCGAAGGCCCCCGCACTCCGGCTCGCAGCGGCGCCCGCGGCGCCCCGGCCGAGCCGATGAAGCGCTTCGCGTTCCGGCTCGAACCGCTGCTGCGACTTCGCAGCGGCGAGCTCGATCAGGGCCGCCGCAAACTTGCGCGCGCCGAACAGGCCCTCGCAGCTGCAGACGAGCGCGCGCGAGGAGCCGCCCACGAGGCGCAGGCCGAGGCCGAGCAGACGCTCGCGGGGCTCGCGCGCGGCACACACGCGAGCTGGCTGCGCTCCCTCTGGGCCGGCACGCAGCGCCGCTTCGAGGCCGTCGGCGACGCGCAGCGCGAGCTGTCTCAGCAGAGCGCGGCTGTCCAGCAGACGCGCTCGGCCCTGCTCGAGACCTGGCGCGCCGCGCGCAGCCTCGAATGGCTGAAGCAGCAGCTCCAGGAACGCGAACGCGCGTTCCGCGCGCGCCTCGAGGAGCGCGAGCTCGACGACCGCACGCGCCGCACGACTCCAGCGGAGGAACGTTAGCGATGCTCCGCCTCAGACCGACGAGACATGCAAGCCGACGAAGTCGGCGCGCAGCGAGGCGCAGCCGAGCGAAGTGGGGTGGTCCGGGCTGTGCCCGGACCGGGACCACAAGGCTAGTGAGACGCACAGGGTCGCTCTCGGCCGCGCTCGTCGCGCTGCTGTGGCTCTGCGGCGCCGCCGCGCCGCTGCGCGCGGAGCAGGCCGCCAAAGAGCCCGGGGAGGCCGGCGTCGATACAGCCGGCGCCAGCGCCGAGCAGGCAGACCTCGCAGAGGCTCCCGCCGCAGAGGGAGAAGAGACTGCCGCGGGGGAGGAGGCCACCGCGAAAGCCGAGGGCGCGGGCGCGAAGCAACAGCCCACCGCGCTGCCGCCCGCGCCGCCGCCCGGCGCCGAGGCGCTCGCGCACGAGCTCTCGCTGCGCCTGCTGACGCTCCAGCAGCGCGAGGAGACCGTCGAGCTGCGCGAGCGCAGCATCGTCGAGATCGAGAGCGAGAGCCAGCGCATCCTGGACGAAGTGGGCTCCCTGCGCGCCGCGATCGAGGCGCGCATCGCGGAGCACGCGAAGGGCGACGTGGAGCGCATCGCGCGCCTCGCGAAGGTCTACTCGGCGATGCCTCCGGCGAGCGCCGCAAAGCTGCTCGAGGCGCTGCCGCTCGACGTCTCCGCGCGCGTGCTCGCAAAGATGAAGCAGAAGAACGCGGCCCAGATCCTCACGGTGATCGCGAGCCCGGCTGCCGTCCGCATCAGCAAGAACGTGCTCGACCCCCTTCAGCTCGGGCCGCAGCCCGCTGCTCCAAAGGAGCTACCGTGATCCAGAACGCGAACCCGACGACGGCTGCGACGGCCGCGCAGAGCGGCGCGCAGACCTCGGCCGCGAGTGCGAGCACGCCGGCCGACGGCTTCTCGGCGCTGCTCGCCGCGATCTTCGGGACCGATCCCGCGCTGGCAGGGCTCGATCCCGACGCGGCGTTCCCGAGCGAGCTCGAACTCGCGCTCGACGCACAGGCCAGCGCCGAGGAACGCGAGCAACAGCTGCGCGCAGCTGCGCTCGCGGCTTCGATCGCCGCGCCATTCGTGCAGGCTGCGATGCAGGGCGCCGCCGAGACTCTCCGCGCGGACACTGCGGTCGCAGGCAGCCCGGACGCGCTGGCAGGCGGGCTCACCGCACTCGGGGCTCCCGCTGCGGCCGCGGCGATGCAGGGGCCGATTGCCGCGTTCGGTGTCGGCGATTTCCTCGCGCAGGAACAGGCCGAGGCCCAGCAGCTCGCCGCGGCGACCGCGGACTCGAGCGCGAATGCGGCAGCGGGCTCCGGGTCCGGCTCCTCCCTGCCGCCCGCAGCGCCGGCATCGCCCGAAGACCTGGCGCGCGCGCTCGCCGAGCTGGGCGGCACTACCGCTCCAGCCGATGCGCGCGCGGCGCGGACGCAGGGGGACGCGGCGGAAACCGCCGCCGGGAACGCGCTGTCGTCGCAGCTCGCGCGTTCGCCGCAAGCACAGCTGGCGGCGGCGAGCGGAAGCGCGGGCGGCGGCGACGAGCTCCAGTCGGGCAAGGAACACGCCGGGTCGCACGCCGCGAGTTCGCGACTGCGCGCCGGAGACGCATTCGATGCGCGCAGCGCTGCGGGCGCCGATCCGCTCGCGACGCTGCCCTTTGCGCGCCTCGCGAGCGAGCTCGATGCGGCCGCCGCACCGGCCGCAATGCCGACTGGGGGCCACGCAGGCGCGCAGCCGATGCTCGCGGCAACCGCCGTGACTTCCTCCCACGCCACGGCGCGCATGCCGGAGCCGCCGAGCGCCGGAACGCCCGGCACGGCGGCAGGAGCGCCCGTCGCACCGGAGGCGTTGCCGCTTCACGTCGAGTGGCTCGCGGAGCGCGGCGGAGGCACGGCCGTCGTCGACTTGCATCCGCCGCACCTCGGACGCGTCGAGATCTCGGTACGCGTCGTCGGCGACGAGGTCGAAGTCTCGATCTCGAGCCAGGACAGCCAGGTGCAGGGCGTGCTCGACGCACAGCGCGGCAACCTCGAGCAGTCGCTCGCGGACCGCAATCTGCGCATGACGCTCTTCGATCTCGGTCTCTCGGGCTCACCGAACCGCGGCTTCGCGAACGCGTCGCGCGATCCTCACCCCAACGCGCGCGAGCGGCGCGGAGCCGAAGTCAACACCGCGCCGCGGATGTCGGCAGCGGGCGAAACTGCAGTCACGGCGACGAGCGCGCGCAGCCCGAGCGGCGTCGACCTTCACGCCTGAGCCGGCGCGCGCAGCGCACCGGCCGAGGCCCACATCCAGTCCCAGGAGGAACTCGTGCAAGTCAACAGCGTGAATCTGAACGACCTGACCCTCGCGAAGGCGGATCCGAAGCAAGCCGCGACAGCCGGCAGCGTCTCGAATCCGACCGGCCTCGGCCGCGACGACTTCCTGAAGATGCTCGTCGCCCAGCTCGAGAACCAGGACCCGCTGAACCCGCAGGACGGCACCGAGTTCACCGCGCAGCTCGCGCAGTTCTCGAGCCTCGAGCAGCTGATCACGATCCGCGAGAATCTCGACCAGGTCGTGCAGTCGCAGCGCGAGCTGACGAGCGCGATCCACAGCCTGGCCTCGAGCTCGCTGATCGGCCGCGAGGCCGTCGCGCGCGGCAACCAGATGGAGATCGGATCCGATGGCAACGCGCGCGTCGCACCCGCCTTCGAGCTGGCGTCGCCTAGCAGCTCGACGACGCTCACGGTGCGCGCCGCGAGCGGCCACAGCCTCGGCAGTGCCGAGCTCGGTCCGCTCGGCCGCGGCTTCCACCGCGTGCCCGAGGAGATGCTCGCGCAGCTCGATCTCGCGTCGGGCCAGTACGAGTTCGAGATCGAGGCGCTTTCGGGCGGTCGGCCGGTCGAGACGACCCTGCACTCGGTAGGGGTGATCAGCTCCGCGGTGCCCGGCGGCGAGGATCCGACGGTCCAGATCGGCGGCATCAGCGTGCCCTACTCCGAGGTGAGCGAGATTCGCGAGCGCGAGCAGAGGCCGGCCGCCGCGCCCCAGCGCGCGGGCGCGCGCGAGCCTAACGCGGCCGCTGGCGCCGCGGCCTCGAGCGCGGCGCCGTCTGCGGCGAGCTCCGAGCGCTCCGCCAGCGCGGCGCCGCTCGCAGCGGCCGCTGCGCGTGTTCCCGCATCCGATGCGGAGCGGAATGCGCCGCTCACGCCGCCGCGGAATTCGAGCACCCCAGCGCGCGCCGAGCGCATCGCCGAAACCACGCCCGCGACCCACAGCGGCCGCTCGGTGCACAGCTCCGGGCTGACCGGAAAGGCCGCCTCGAACCCGGCGCCCGCGCGGCCGCCGGCCATCGCCTGAGGCTCTAGCGATCCAGACCTGTTTTCCCGGAGGCGCTGCGAGCGCTCCGGCAACCGTCCACACAGGAGACACAGCAGATGGGAATTTCGAACGCACTCTTCACCGGTGTCAGCGGTCTCGACACCAGCGGTACCGCGATCTCGGTGATCGGCGACAACATCGCGAACGTCAACACGCCGGCCTTCAAGGCGCGCCGAGCGGAGTTCGGAGACCTGCTCGCGGCGTCGCTCACGGGCGGCGGCGGCTTCTCGCAGCTCGGCTCGGGTGCGACGGTGACGCGCGTGCGCGCGAACTTCGCGCAGGGCACCTTCGAGAGCACCGGCCGAGGAACCGACCTCGCGATCGAAGGCCGAGGCTTCTTCGTGGTGCAGGGCAGCCAGGGCCGCTACTACACCCGCAACGGCATCTTCAGCTTCGACAACACCGGCAATCTCGTGAACACGCAGGGCCAGCGCGTGCAGGGCTTCGGCATCGACCCTGCCACGCGCACCTCGACCGGCGTGCTGGGCGACATCCAGATCCAGTCTGCGGTGTCGCCGCCCGGCCCGACCTCGAGCGGCGATATCTCGGTCAACCTCGATGCGAATGCCGGAGCGGTAGGTCCCTTCGATCCGGCGGATCCCGCTGGAACCTCGAACTTCAACTTCCCGATGACCGTCTACGATTCGCTCGGAAATACCCACTCGGTGAACTTCTATTTCACCCAGACTTCGGGCGGAGCCTGGGACTGGAACGCCGCGGTAGGTCCCTCGGACACCACGACGCCCCCGGCCAATCCGGGAGACGCTGTCGTGATCCAGGGATCCGGCACGCTCGGCTTCGACTCGCTCGGCTTCCTGCAGAGTTCGACCGGGACGAGCGTGACCTTCCAGTTCGCGGGCGGCGCCACTCCGAACCAGACCATGCAGTTGGACTTCGGGCCGACGGGTTCCGGGGCGGCGGCCGCCGCCGGGCGCACCACGCAGTTCGCCTCGCCCAGCTCGGTGGCGTCCTTCTCGCAGGACGGCTTCGCCTCGGGTCAGATCCAGAACATCGTGATCGACGGCGAGGGCTTCCTGACCGGTCAGTTCAGCAACGGAGAGACGGTGCCCCTCTCGCAGCTCGCGTTGGCCTCCTTCGCGAACATCGAGGGCCTCGTCTCGACGGGCAATTCGAATCTGCTCGAGACGCGCGTGTCGGGCCAGGCGTTGATCGGAGCGCCACAGACCGGCAACCTCGGCACGATCCGCTCGAGCAGCGTCGAGCAGTCGAACGTCGATCTCGCAAACGAGTTCGTGAAGCTGATCATCCATCAGCGCGCGTTCCAGGCGAACACACGCACGATCTCGACCACGAACGATCTGCTCGCGAACCTGCTGTCGCTCGGCCAGTAGCCGCGCGCGCTTCGCAGCTTCTCGGCAGCGGGCGCGCCGGGGCAGACACCCTCCTGCGGGAGGGTGTGGCTCCGGCGCGCCGTGGTTTTCTGGTACGCTGCGGCTCCCCGATTCCGATCGACAGGAGAGCCCTTCATGCGCTTCACGTTCGCCGAGTCGATGTGCGATCCGCAGCAGTATTTCCCGCTCGTGATCGCGGCGGAACAAGCGGGCTTCCACTCCTTCACGGTGCCGGAGAGCGTGCTCTACCCGAAACAGGCCGATACCCGGTATCCGTACACCGACGACGGCAACCGCGAGTTCCTCGAGGACAAGCCCTTCATCGAGCCCTTCGTGCTGATGGCCGCGCTGGGTGCCGTCACGACGCGCCTGCGCTTCACGACCTTCGTCGTGAAGCTGCCGCTGCGCAATGCGGTGCTCGCCGCGAAGCAGGCGACCTCGGTCGCGGTGCTCACGAACAATCGCCTCGGCCTCGGCGTCGGGATCTCGCCCTGGCCGGAAGACTTCGCGGCCTGCGGAGTGCCCTGGGAGGGGCGCGGCAAGCGCCTCGACGAGATGATCGAGATCCTGCGCGGCCTGCAGACAGGCCGCTATTTCGAATACCACGGTGAGCACTTCGAGGTCCCCGCGATCAAGCTCTGCCCGGTGCCGACGCGACCGATTCCGATCCTGATCGGCGGCCATGCGGACGTCGCACTCCGGCGCGCGGCCCGGCTCGGCGACGGCTGGATGCACGCCGGCGGCGGGCAGGCAGCCGACCTCGACAAGGCCCTCGCGCGGATCCACGCGCTGCGCGCCGAATACGGCCGCGACAAACAGCCATTCGAGCTGCACGTGATCTCACTCGACGCCTACAGCCGCGACGGGATCAAACGCCTCGAGGACCGCGGCATCACCGATGCGATCGTCGGCTTCCGCAACGCCTACGAGAAGGACAGCACGACGCTGCAGCAGAAGCTCGACGCGCTGCGCGGCTACGCCGATAAACTGATCGCGAAGAGCTGAAGCGGAAGCGGGGACGTTGTTGCCTATTGCCTTTTCGGCGCAAGGGCCCTCGAACCCGCTGCCGCCCGGTCCGAAAAGGCAATAGGCAACAACGTCCCCGCAGGAGGATCCCCGTGGCGGAACCCGTCTTCCGACACCTCGACGACGAAAAATGGCAGGACGTGCGCGCGGTCCAGATCGGCCAGCGCCGCGCACTGGTGCGCGAGAAGTGGCTCTGGTTCTCGCCCGAGTGCCTGTCGCTCTACGCGCGCTGGGATCCGGGCATGCTGATCCACAAGCACGGCCATCACAGCGACCACATCGTGTTCGTGATCGCGGGCGAGATCCGCTGCGGCGAGACGCGCTGCAGCGCGGGCATGCACATCTTCTTGCCGCAGGGCGCGGTCTTCGGGCCCTTCGTCGCCGGCCCCGAAGGCGCCGAGCTCTTCGAAGTCATGATGGGCGATCCACGCTCGTTTGCGGCCGACCCGGCGGGATTCGAGCGGCTGCTCGCGGAGCAGAACGCCGTGCAGCTCCCGAACCCGCCGATCGACCTGCCCGCCTGGCTCGAGGACACGCGCAGCTAGTCTTGCGGGTCCCGGGCCGGGCGCAGCCCGGCGCTCCCGCACTTCGCTCGTCTGCGGCTAGCTGCGCGCCGGGGCGGCTTGTTCGCACTCCGCTCGCCTTTGGCTCGCTGCGCGCCGAAACGGCTTGCCCGCTCTCCGCTCGGCTTCGCCTCGCTGCACGCCGAAGCGGCTCGCGCGGACCCTGCCCGGACACTCCGCTAGAAAGGCTGATCGCCGGCGAGGGTCACGCGGTGCATGATGCGGCGCGCGCTGTAGTCCGGGACACCGTAGTGCTGAGCGGATCGGTTGTCCCAGAAGGCCACGCAGCCCGGCTCCCAGCGGAAGCGGCACTGGAACTCGGGGGCGCGCACGTGGTCGACCAGGAAGGGCAGCAGCGCCTGGTTCTCGCGCTCGGACAGGCCTAGCAGTCGCGTGGTGAAGTTTCCGTTCACGAAGAGCAGCTTGCGGCGCGACTCGGGGTGTGTGCGCACGACCGGGTGCGAGACCGGCGGGTAGAGGCGCTGCATTTCGTGCAGGCTCGCGGGGCTGTGCCCGTCGCGGATCGCCTGGCTCAACGTCTTGCTCAAGTCGTGCTCGGCGCGCAGGCCCTCGAGCAGGCTGCGCAGCGCCGGGGAGAGCGCCTCGTAGGCCGCGGCCATGTTCGCGAAGCAGGTGTCGCCGCCGACGGGCGGCAGCTGCACCGCGCACAGGATCGAGCCCTGCGGCGGCTCCCGCATGAAGGTGTTGTCGGTGTGCCAGCTGTCGGCGCCCTCGCCTTTCGGCGTCGTCTGATCGAGGACCGTGATCTCCGGGTGCTCGGGGTGCTTGGGCCCGAAGGGCGCGACGCTGACCTCACCGAAGCGGCGCGCGAACGCGAGCTGTCGGGCCGGATTCAGCTGCTGGTCCCGGAAGAAGAGCACCACGTGCTCGTTCAGCGCGCGGCGCAGAGTGGCGATCGCCTCGGCGGAGAGCTCGGATGCGAGATCGGCGCCGTGGATCTCGGCACCGATCGAGGCCGTCACCGGCCGGATGTCGATGGGGGCCATGGAATGGCAGTATAAGCGCAAGCCCTGCACCACCGGAGGAGTAGATCCCCATGTCAGAGCGCCCTCTCGGCCTCGGCCAGACGACTCTCGGCCTCGCCGCGCTGATCCTCGGCTGCGCGCAGGCGCCGCTCCGAGGCACCCTGCCGATCACGGACTGCGAAGCGGTCGGACGCGCACGGCCGATCTGCGGCTTCCAGAACCCCGAGGATCTCGCGCTGCTCCCCGACGGCATCACGCTGCTCGTCTCGGAGTACGGCGACCTCGAGGGCGGGCGGGCGGGCGATCTCGCGAGCTTCGACACGCAGAGCGAAGTGCGCCGCGTGCTATTTCGCGGCGGCGACGCCGGCGCAGCGCGACCGACGGCCGGCTGGGGAGAGCCGGGCTGTCCGGGTCCGCCTGGGCCGGGCTTCAGCCCACACGGGATCCACCTCGATCTCCGCGAGGACGGCGCGCTGCAGCTGCTCGCCGTACAGCACGGCGAACGCGAGTCGATCGAGTTCTTCGCGGTCGAGGCCGACGCGGCCAGCGCCTGGCGGCTCGTGTGGCGTGGTTGCGTGATCCCCCCGCCGGATTCGTATCTGAACGACGTCGTCGCGCTGCCGGGCGGCGGGCTCGCGACCACGCACATGCTCTCGCGCAGCGAGCGCGCGCAGGGCGTATTCCGCGGCTTCGAGCGGCCTCCGGGGGGCTTCGTTCTCGAGTGGAATCCCGGAGTGGGTTTCCGGCGCGTTCTGAATAGCGAGATGACGATCGCGAACGGCATCGAGCGCTCGCCCGACGGCCGCATCCTGTATGTGAACTCGAGCGGAGACAGCGAGCTGATCGCGCTCGCGCGCGAGAGCGGACTCGTCCTCCGCCGCATCCCGGTCCCGCTGCCCGACAACTCGACGTGGGCGCCGGACGGCCGCTTGATCGTCGCGTCGCTCGTCGCGGGATTCGGGGGTACCGAGATCTGCCAGACGCTCGGCGGCCGCGCCTGCCCCGCCGAGTTCCAGCTGCTCGCGATCGACCCGACTACCGGTGAGAGCGAAGTCCTCTACCGAAACGCCGGACCGCCGATGGGCGCGGGCACGGTGGGCCTGCAGGTCGGCCACGCGCTCTTCGCCGGGTCCTTCAAGAGCGACCGCCTGCTCCGCATCGACCTGCCCTGACCCGCATCGCCCGCGATCGGCTCAGAGGTCCGTCGGCTGCGGCTGCACGCGCCCGCCCTGCGGCTGCTGCAGGCGCCGCCGCACCCGATCGGCTTGCGGGTGTTCCGGGAGCTTGCGCGAGAGCTCGACCGCTCCGCGCCGCGTGCTCGCGGCGGCGGGAGTGGGATCCTGCGAGATCATCTCGAGCGCAGCCCAAGCCTGCTCGTTGCGTCCGGCCTGGGCCGCCGCGCGCGCCCACAGCAGTAGATCTGCACGCACGCTCTGCGTCTGCAGCACCGGCTCGAGCAGCGCGAGTGCTTCGGCGGCGAGCGCGGGGGCCGGTTCCGCGAGTCGCCATTGCGCGCGCAGCCGCGCGGCCTCGGGATACAGCAGATCCTTTGGCGCAAAGCTCGCGAGCTCTACGTCGAGCGCGCGCAACGCAGGCCACTCGCCCGCATCCGCGTGCCGCCAACCCGCGACGAGTGCGGCTCGAGGCGCGGGGAGCCCCGCGCTCTCGGCGTTCTCGCGGCGCGCGAGCAGCCACCCGCGCTGCGCGCCGGGATCCGCGGGGAGAGCCGCGAGCGCGCGTTCGAAGGCCTTCGCGGCCTCCAGGTTGCGGCGCAGCTCGAGCGCGAGCCAGCCGCGCAGCAGCTCGCGCTCGCCCCCTCCCAGCGCATCGCCGAGGCGCAACGCGCGCGGAGCCATGCTGAGCGCTGCGATGCGCTGACCGAGCAGCGAGAGGTCGAGGCCGCGCACGAGCCGCGGCAGCGGGTCGTGCGCGAGCACCCGCTCGACCACGCGCTGCGCTCCACCGCCGTAGCGCACGCCGGCGGCGAGGCGATTGTGGTCGTCGCGGTTCGGCAGCGCGTCGCCGGCGATCTGGCGCGCCTCCTCGGTCGTCAGCGCGAGCGCAGCCGCGACGTCCTCGGGGCCACGGATCCCGCGCGCGAGCAGCTCTGCGCGCGACCGCTCGAGCGCGCGCGCGCTGTTCGCGAGCGTGTCGAGCGGCGCTTCCGACGCCACGAAGATCAGCACCGGAGGCAGCGGCCGGAACACCTCGAGCTGCGGGAACACGTCGAGCAGCGTCGCGAGCAGCGAGCGCAGCAGCTCTTCGTCGAGAAACTGGACCCCGATCCACTGCACGAAGACGCCGCCCTCCGTCAGGTGCTGCCTCACCAGCTCGAAGAATTCGCGCGTGTAGAGGTGCGAAGCGCCCGAGGTCCACGGATGCGAGGGCTGGGAGACGATCGCGTCGAAGCGCGCGTCGGAGAGCAGCATCGCGCCACGCGCGTCGCCGAGGTGCAGGTGCAGGCGCGGATCCGCGAGCGGATCGCCGCCGCGCCGCGGCGCCGCGCGGCGATTCGCCTCGACGACTTCGGGCTCGAGCTCGATCACGTCGATCGACTCGAAGCTCTGCGGCACCGCGGCGAGCGTCGCCGCACCGCCGAGCCCGACGATCAGCATGGTCTTCGCCTCGGGCCTTGCCAGCAGCGGCAGGAAGCCGAGCCAGGAGGTCTCTCGCGCGCGCTCCGGCGGCGCCTCGGGCCGATCGACGCCGGCCTCGGGCAGGCCGTTGGTCAGGATCCGCCAGCTGAAGGGGTTCCGCATCAGCGTGACGGTCGCCGAGCGCCCGATGCTCGCGAACGCGAGCTCGCCCGGGACCGGCGTGCCGGTGAAGACCGAGTTCACGAGCAGCCGCTCGGGCGCGCGCGGGGGCAGCAGCGCGAACGCGAGCGCGGCGATCAGCGCCGCTGCGGCAGTCGCGCGACGCCGGGGCTGCACGATCAGCGCGCTCGCGAGCGCGAGCGCCAGATTCCCGAACGCGCACAGCGCGAGCGTGCCCTCGAGCCCGAGTCCCGGCAGCACGACGTAACCGGCACCGACCGCGCCCGTGATCGAGCCGAGCGTGTTCCAGGCGTAGACGCGCGCGCTCGCCGAGGCGGCTGCGTCCGCGCTCGCCGCGTGCAGGCGCACCGCGAACGGAAAGCTCGCGCCGATGCAGAGCGTCATCGGCAGCAGCACCGCGCCTGCGACCCAGACGCCCGCCGCCGGCTGCATCGCCGAGGCCCCGACCGAGACTGCGAGCCCTGGGAGCCAGTCGGCCACGCGGAAAGCCAGCCACGCGGCGAGCGCCGTGAACAGCTGGGCGAGCGCGAAGCCCGTCGCCGCGGCCGCACGGCTGCGCGCGAAACGCGAGGCTGCGGCGCTGCCTAGCGCGATGCCGGAAAGGAAGCTCGCGAGCATCGACGCGAAGGCCGGCGTGCTGCCGCCGAGCACGTGCCCGAGCATCCGGAACCACAGCACCTCGTAGCAGAAGGAGATCGCGCCCGAGAGCCCGATCGCGGGCAGCAGCCAACGCGCGCCGCCGCCCGCGCGCGCTTCCGGCGCGGCGGCCGGCTCCGCAGCGGGCGGTGACGCCCGCGAGAGCAGCGCCGCGGCCGCGAAGACCAGCGCGTTGATCCCCGCACCGACGTGGATCGTGCTGCGCAGCCCCAGCGCCGGCAGCAGCGCGAATGCCGCGCACAGAGTGCCCGCGATCGCGCCGGCGGTATTCACGGCGTAGAGCAGACCGATGCGCGGCCCGATCTCCTCCTCACGCCGGACCGCATGCCGCGCGAGCAGCGGCAGCGTCGCGCCCATCAGCGCCGCGCAGGGGATCAGCACCGCGAAGGTGCCGCCGAGCTGGAACGCGAGCGCCGCCGCGCCGAGATGGTCGGGAATCGCAGCCCGGCCGCCGACCAGCGCGACATACAGCGACGACAGCGCGCGGATCCCGTAGGGCACCGCGACCGCGCCGATCCCGATCCCGAGCTCGATGATGCCGTAGGCGAGCACGGGCCGGCGCAGCTTCGAGACGAGCCGCGACGCGACTGCCGCGCCGAGCGCAAGCCCGGCCATGTAGGCGGCTAGCACCGCCGAGACCGCGAGCTCCGAGGTGCCGAAGACGGTCGCGAACTCGCGCGTCCAGGCCGTCTCGTAGAGCAGCGCGGCGAAGCCCGAGAGAAAGAAGCAGAGCGAAAGCAGGAAGAGCACCATCGTCGTGGCAGGCGTCGGACTGGCTGGCGCTCAGGAACGCAGCGCGGTCGCGCCGATCTTGCGGCGGCCGCGATTCAGCTCGCGCAGCTCCACGAGCGATTCCTCGGCCACCTGGGCGGCTTCGGCGAGCCCCGGCCCCTCGCGCCGCAGCTCGTCGAGATCGACCCAGCGCGCGTAGGTCGCGCGCGTGCGCTCGGTGATGATGCCCGCGTGCAGCAGGGTGCGGATCAGCACGCGGAACGCGTTCGTGCTGCGGCCGATCGCCTTGCGCTGCACGGCGTCGGTGAAGGACTCGGCGATCGCGTCGCGCGCCCACTGCCAGTCGATGCCGAAGCGTGTGTAGATGTCCCGCTTCTGTTCCGGACCCATGATGTTGCCGAGCAGCGTCAGGAAGCTCGTCTCGGCCCAGCGCTCGACGCGCTCGAGCTCGGCCTCGCCGAGCCGCGGCAGCGTGAGCCGCGCCCAGATGCGCCCGAAGTTGTGGTGGAAAGCCTCGTCGGTCATCACCAGCTGGATCACGCGGCGCAGCAGTGGATCGCGCGTCTTCGAGTGCAGCGTCGCGAAGGCGCCCATCGCGAATCCCTCGACCATCATCTGAATCCCGATCAGCTTCTTGTAGACCTCGGGTGCGCGCACGATCTCGTCGAAGAAGCCGCCCATCACCGGCCCCACCGGCAGCGGCGTGCCGAAGCGGCGCGCCATGTAGAGGCTGAACGCGTGCACGTGCCGCGCCTCTTCGCGCGCCTGATTCGCGGCGTACTCCTGCGCGCCCGGATCCAGCAGGATCAGGCACAGGCTCGCGGAGAGCGACATCGCGCCTTGCTCGCCGTGCAGGATCTGCGAAAGCGAGAAGCGCGTCAGCTCGTTCGCGAGCGCGAGCTGCTGCCGATGGTCGAGGCGCTCCGCGATCGCGCAGTGGAACTCCGGAAAGAACTCGCAGGGCATCAGCGTGTCCGAATCCAGCGGGAAGTCGGCCGCGTAATCGACGTAGCGCGGGTCGGAGGGGTCCCAGAAGTGAGATTCGGTTTCGGAGATGATCTGGTCGAAGGCGTCGGAGCGCTGGCCGTAGCGCGCGACATCGATCATCGGGGAAAAGTCGTCGCGGTCGACTGCGCGGTAGGCCGGGTCGTGGCTGAGCTGATCGGGCATACGGCGCCGAGGATACCGCGCGGACCGCGCTGGACGCGAACGCGCGCGAGCCTATCGTCCGCCGGGCCGGCTCCTGGGCCAGCCCGGCGGGTGAGCGGTCCGCGGCCTCCGGGCCTGGCGGGGCCGAACGAGGGCGAGGCATGTTGAGCTGGAAGACCCTGGAGAGCGTGGAGGTGCCGGGGGGCGGCCGCCTGAGCCTGCACGCACGTGGCGACGAACGCGTGATCCGCCTGGATGGCCGCGACCTGATGTCGAGCCGTCTGCACGCGTCCGAAGACGCGCTGGCGACGCTCGCCTGCGCCGGCCTCGGCCCGCGCGCGCGGGTGCTGGTCGGCGGGCTCGGCCTCGGCTTCACGCTGCGCGCGGTGCTC
>CAYTJA010000206.1:0-5374 GCA_964437835.1 uncultured Spirochaetales bacterium | reverse complement strand
TCGGGCACTTCCAGGCCGTGAAGCACCAGCTCGTGAACATGGCCGTGGCGATCGAGCCCGCGCGCGCCCTCGCCTGGTACGCCGCCCACGCCTTCGACCACGTGCCCGAGGACGCCGCGCGCTCGGCCGCGCTCGCCAAGGCCCACCTCGCGGATCAGGCGCTCGAGATCGCGCGCGCGGCCGTGGAGGTGCACGGCGGGATCGGCTTCACCTGGGACTGCGACGTCCAGCTCTGGTTCAAGCGCGCGCTCTTCGACCGCGCCTTCCTCGGGAGCCCGAGCATCCACCGCGAGCGCGCGGCGCGACTGGCGGGCTGGTAGCGCCTACCGGGTGACTTCGCTCGGCTCCGCCTCCGTGCGCTACCGCGTTGACTTCGCTCGCCTACGGCTCGCTGCGCGCCTTCGGCTTGCCGGGCGGCGTCTTGATGAACAACGGACCTGTGGGCCTCCTACTTCAGATCGAGAAACCTCTCTGGATCGCGGTCGAACTCTTCGGCACTCGTCGCACTGACGAAGTAGAAGAGCTGTTCACCCACGTCACGGCGGAGGGACGAGGAAGTGGGCGAGAACCAGTCGCCCGTAACCGGGTCTCGAACAGGTCCCGAATACAAATGGGGAGAGGCTCGGAGGAGCACCGTCTGCTCCGGACTCGACGCCCAGTAGAATTGCCCATTGGCAACGACACGATGGCTCGGCTCGAGCACTGCGGGCGCGTTCGAATCGACTGCGCTCGGGAGTTCGATTCCCAACTTCTCGAGATAGGCTTCCGGGCCCTCCACGAAGGCCCCAGGGCAAGGGCTTCAGCAGAACCCGATGGGCCGCCCGTTCACGTAAACAGGCGGGATCGCGAGATTGAGTCGGGTTCCGGTGAGGGGACAATGGTCGTTCAGCGAAACCAGATCTCTCTCGGAGTAGCGGACTCGCGAGAACGGTGCTTCCGGGTCCTCGAATGCTCCGAGCGGCGGCTCACCGGAGCCACATGCGATGCTCAGCAAGCCGAGCGCCGCGAGAGCAATCAGTCGGATCGAAGTCGTCGCCATGGCTCCTCCTCGCTCGACGCATCAATTCTCAGCTGCGCAGCTCAGCGCCGCCTGAGGGCGGCGCGAAGCACCACCTGTCTTCAACCGATTTCCGCCAACTACTTGGCGCAAACGTCAGAATTCAACGAAGTGTCGGAAGTCTCGTTTGTCCGAATGCCTCGCGGTACGCAACACAACCCAATGATGCGCATCGTCCTCCGGTGCCCGCAGCCGCCGAATCGTCCCGCCTGAAACGGATCCAGCACGACATGGCGTGCCGCAGGATTCCTGTTCTGGAGCAAACCCTCGCAGATGCGCAAGGCCGAAACCCCATAGGCGAGGCCGATCTCGATCGTCTGTGTCGCGTTCTCGCTTGATACCCATTTCCGAAGAGCCTCGCCCTCACCAGTGCTGACCGACACAGCGCGCACATCATGTTGCGAGCCGTCGGCACTCGCAACGATCGAGCCGTCGCGATCCAGCCGTTCGATGACCCTGCGCACCTGTCGTACCAAGTCGCCATGGCTCGGCCGGCTGTCACGGCTCATCGATCATCCACCCGCAAGAGGGTCAACCACTCGCCTTCTCGACGCTCCCCGCGTCGCCCAACGGATGGCCGCCAAGCTGCGGCCGCGCGTGATGCGATCACGACCCGCCTAGGCTGAAGCCCGGGCCACGCTGCGTTGCCACAAGACGAGGACCGGAGGCAGCACGAGCTCGGCGACCATGGCCCCGAGCGAGTTGCCTGGCGCGGGCGGGAACTGCACGAACGACAGAAAGCGCCCGACCCCCATGCCGAAGATGGCCAGGCAGATGAGTGCAAACCACGCGGAGCGCTTCTCGATGGTTGGCAGGACGTAGGCCAGCATGAGCCCGAGGACGAACCAGATGCCCGCGAGGGCCCGGAACATGTAGTCGACGACCGCCCACGTGGGATCGCTGGGCTCGACCGGCAGAGGTGAGGACGTGAAGAGCGAGAGCCCCGCAACCCCGCGCCACAAGTAGAGCCCACCCCCGACGAGCGCCTGTACCGAAGAGATGGCGACCGCAAACTGGAGAAGGCGCCGGCTGAGAGAAGCTTGATTCATGGCCGCCCAACAGGTGATTAGGTCGTCAGCCCCCCAGCCGGCGTCTTTGCAACTCCCGCCGATTCTCTACCCAGATCGCCTGCAGCGCAACGCATTCTGGCGGCTCCGCACTGGCCGGCCGCAGCAGGCAAGCACGGAGAGAAGCTCGTTCGCCGCCTTTCTTCGCAGCGTTGCTCTCACGCGAGGTTCGAGACGCTGCCAGGAAGGGCTGCGCCCGAGAGACGGCTCCTAGCCCCCAGTTCCGTCGCCCCGTCCGCCATCCACCTCGCGTCTGATCTCGCGCACCTCGCGGTGGAGCGCGTCGCGCTCGTCGCGTAGCTGCGCTGCCTCGCGGCGGCGCCACGCGAGACGCGCGTAGGCGGCGGCGTGCTCGAAGAAGTGCTCGTAGCGTTCGTGGAAGCGCATCGCGAACCAGGAGGTGAACGGCGCAGCGACGAGCGTCGCGAAGGCGGCGCCTCCGTCGAACGCGAGGCCGGCGGCGACGGCCCACGCGATCCACGCGAGCGGGAACAAGAAGAAGCCGCCGAAGAGCTTCACGGTCGCGGGCAGGTCGTCGCCTTTCGTGAAGCGCGCGAGGACGCCGACCAGGCGGTATGGGATCCAGCTGATCAGCGTCCCGATGAAGGCGAGCGGCAGCCAGAAGAGCAGCAGCGCGGCGCTGCCGGCGACGTAGGCGGCGAGCTCTTCGCTCGGGTAGCGCGCGGCGACGTGCTCGTCGCGCACGCGCAGCTGTTCGAGGCGGCGCGCGTAGCCGGCGATGCGCGCGGCGACGCGCTCGGTGCGCTCGGGCGACGCTGCCTGCGCTCGCTGGTAGAGCGAGATGCCCGCCTGCCGCAGCGCGAACGCCTCCGCGAGCGCCATGCGCGCCGGGAGATCGCGCTCGCCCGCCGCGAACAGATCCGCGGCGCGGTCGATCAGCTGCGCTTCCGCGTGCGACGGGTAGTTGAGCGTCACCGCTTCGAGTCGCACGCGGATCACGTCGGTCAGCGCGCGCACCGCGCTGCGTGGGTCGCTCGCGTGCAATGCGAACCAGGGCGAGGGGTCGAGCGGCTCGCCGACGCGCACCAGTGCGCGCGAGCGGAACACGCCCTTCTCGTCGAAGCTGAGCCCAACGGGAACGATCAGCACGTCGCGCACGCCGCTCTCGAGCACGATGCGCGCGGCGCCGGTCTTCAACTCCGCGAGGTGCGGCGCGTCGTGGCTCTTGCCTTCGGGGAAGAGCGCGATGCAGCCGCCGCCGGCCAACAGCTCGAAGCAGCGCGCGAAGGTCTCGTCGTTCTTCGCCGGTTCGGCCTGATCCTGACGCCGGTAGACCGGAATGCCTCCCGCGAACTCGACCAGCTGCCCGATCCCCGGGATCTCCCACAGCGTGTGCTTGGCGAGAAACCGCGGCCGCTTGCCGAGGCAGGCGTGTACCAGCAGGGGATCGACGAGGCTGTTGTGGTGGTTCGCGACCAGCACCAGCGGCTGGCCCGCGGGAAGCTTCTCGAGCCCGACGAGCTCGACGCTGCGGAAGAAGACGCCCGCGAGGACCTTCGCCAGCCGCTCCACTGCGCCATCGACGCGGCGCTCCGCGGGTTCCTGGGCCAAGCTGGTCCTCCGACGTACTGCACCGTACATCGGACTCACGGTCGCCGGGGTCGAGCGGGCCTCCGGAGCGGCGCACGCTGAAGGCGCGCGTCCACGCGGCGTTGCTGGCGAAACTCGAGGCCGAGAAGCCCAGCGATCGCAGCTAGAAGAGTGCGAGCTGTCCTTCGCCCGGCCGGCGGAAGTGCTCCGTCGAGAGCGTCGGGCCGCGCGCCGTCATGCCGTTGCGCCGCAGCGCGAGCTGGAAAAGCGCTTCGAGCTGCTCGGCGTAGTGACCCTCGCCGCGCTGGCGCACCCCGTAGCGCGAGTCGTAGAGTTTCCCTCCGCGCATCTCGCGCACGCGACCGAGCACCTTGCCCCTGCGCTCGGGGAAGTGCTGCTCGAGCCAGTGCTCGAAGATCTCGGCGACGCCGTACGGGAGGCGCAGCATCACGCGGCCCGCGAAGCGCGCGCCCGCCTTCGCCGCGGCTTCGAGAATCGCCGGCCCCTCGTGATCGGTGAGGCCCGGGATGATCGGCGCGACCATCACGCCGACCGGCACGCCCGCCTTCGCGAGCGCTTCGATGGCCGCGAGTCGCTTCGCCGGCCGCGACGCGCGCGGCTCGAGCTTGTGCTGCAGCTCGGGGTCGAGCGTCGTCACCGAGAGCAGCACGCTCGCGGCGCCGAAGCCCGCGAGCTCGGCGAGCAGGTCGGCGTCGCGCGTCACGAGCATGCTCTTGGTGATCACCGTGACGGGGTTGCGGAAGTCGGCGAGTACGCGCAGCACACGGCGCGTGAGGCCCAGCTGACGTTCGGCCGGCTGATACGCGTCCGTCACGCCCGACAGCGCGAGCGTCTGCGGCTTCCAGCCCGGACGCGACAGCTCGCGCCGGAGCAGCTCCGGGGCGCGCTCCTTCACGAGGATGTGCGTCTCGAAGTCGAGGCCCGCGGACAGCCCGAGGTACTCGTGCGTCGGGCGCGCGAAACAGTAGGAGCAGCCATGCGAGCAGCCGCGGTACGGATTCACGCTCGCGGCGAAGCCGATGTCGGGGCTCTGGTTGGTCGCGATGATCGTGCGCGACGGGTCGATGTAGAGGCGTGTCCGCGGGTCGGGCGCTTCCTCGTCATCGGGCGACGCTGCGCAGCTCTCGGGATCGAACTCGACGCGCATTCGCTCGAAGCGGTTGGTGGGGTTGAGGTCGGTGCCGCGCGCGCGCATAAGGCGAAAACAAAGCGAAACCCTGAGGCGGAGGCAAGAGGGCCGGGCCATCGCCTGGGAGCGCCGCCACCCCCGCCCGAGCCGCAGGGAGGTTCTTCAAGATTCAGTTGTGAGTTCCCATTTTGAATTCCGAACAACGTCCCCCAATCCCGGCGCGTCCCCGAGTCCGGCTCAGACGCCGAGCCACCTCGCGAGCGGCTCCTTCTCTCGCGCGTCGAACGCGGCCACGAGGTCGAGCTGCTCGAGCGCCTGGCGCACCGCGCGCGCGCCCGTCGCCACCGGGTGGGCGGCGAAGAACGCCGCGATGTCGCGACGCCACGCCTTCGTCGCGAGCTGCGGCAGCGCTTCGATCGGTCGCGTGATCAGCATCGGGGGCAGCCGCTTGCGCAGCTTCGCCCAGTGCTTCTTCACGAAGCGCCAGGTCGCCTCGCTGGCGCCCGGGTTCCCGAGCATGCGCATCAGCAGGATCGCGACGTCCTGGGT
>CAYTJA010000205.1:0-2863 GCA_964437835.1 uncultured Spirochaetales bacterium | reverse complement strand
CGTAAACCGTCGCCGCCGGACCTTCGCCGGCACCTCGGTGTCTCTCGACTCCGTCATGAACGCCATCGTAAGCTCCCAAGACGCCCTCTACAGAAAACTCGGGCTACTCAGGTGTCTCACGCACGTTGGCACGGAGGGGCGAGCCTCGGGTCCTACGCCGCAGGCCACTCCATGGCCGTCGTTCTGGCGAACTACGGTGGACCCTCTGGGGGACTCTCTTCCGGAGGACGCAGTGCGATCTGGTCAGAGAAGGGCGAGCTGTTGGCCCAGCTCGAGGGGATCGGTCCCGGCGTAGCGGTCGCCATCGAGAGTGAGGCTGGCTGGCGTGCCAAGACGATCATGCTCGGCGGCCTTTGAATCGGGACAGATGGCTCCCTGCCTTCAGACCTGACCAACGAATCGCGGCCCAGCTGCAGCCGCGCGAGCCCCACCTTGGCACCGCCCGGAGGGCGGACACGAGGCGGCTGCAGAGTACCCGGTATCGAGGCTAGCGCCTGCGCCGCTCGGCAGGGTCGTCGAGTGCGGGATTCGCGGCGACGCTGTCGCGCGGATCGATCCCGGTGCCGGGCGCGACGAGCGCGTCGATGCGGTCGAGCACTGCGGGCTCGAGGCGCAGCTCGAAGCCGCGGATCAGCTGCTCGGCCTGTTCGAGGGTGCGCGGACCCACGATCGCGGACGAGACCGCGGGGTGTTCGGTTGCGAAGGCCATCGCGAGATGCGGCAGCGGGATCCCCGCATCGGCCGCGAGCGCGCCGAGCTGCTCCACGAGCTCGTACTTGCGCTGGACTTCCGGCCGGCTCTCGTCCCAGCGGCCCGTGCGGTTCCAGAAGTTCGTCGCGCGGCTGCCCGCGGGTGCGGGCGCGCCGCGCTCGTACTTGCCGGTCAGCCAGCCGCTGCCGAGCGGCCCGTAGACCATCACGCCGAGTCCGTAGCGCCGGCAGGCGGGCAGCACCGCCGTCTCGGCGCCGCGCGCGAGGATCGAGTAGAGGCACTGCTCGCTGCGCACGCGCGCAAGCTGGCGGCGCTCGGAGATCCACTGCGCCTCGACGAGGGTCTCGGCCGGGGTCGCGGACATCCCGATCGCGCGGATCAGGCCGCGCTGCAGCAGGTCGCTCATCGCCGAGAGCGATTCCTCGAGATCCGTCGCGAAGTCGCGGCGGTGCAGCTGGAACAGATCGATGTAGTCGCAGCCCAGGCGCGCGAGGCTCGCCTCGACCGCGCGCAGGATCCAGCGCCGCGAGCCGCCGCCCTCGTTGACGTCGCGACCGGTCGGGAAGAAGCACTTGGTCGCGACGACCACGCGGTCTCGGCGCTCCGCGATCGCCTTGCCGAGGATCCGCTCCGACTCGCCGGCGGAATAGCCGTCCGAGGTGTCGACGAAATTCACGCCCGCGTCGAGTGCCGCATGCACGATCCGGATGCACTCGGACTCGTCGCGATTGCCCATCGCGCCAAACATCATCGCGCCGAGGCAGTAGCGACTGACCCGGATGCCGGTCCCGCCGAAGATCCGATGCTCCATCTGCGACTGCTCCTCCCCGCGGCTGCCGGCTGTGGCCCGGGCCCGCCCTTGCGCAAGCCGGACATTTGTAGTCCGATGGCGCCCCGGAACTCAAGCAAAAGGGAGGCCCGATGCAGGGCCGAGGCGCCGTCTCGCTGTCGCCGCCGTGGTGAAGGTCCAGGTCTGGCAGCTGCGGCGCCACGGCGAGCCCGAGCAGGTGCTCGAGCTCGCAGAGCGCGAGCTGCCCGCGCCGCGCCCCGGGGAGCTTCGGCTCCGCGTTCTGGCCGCAGGGCTCGGCCTGCCGGACGTGTTCCTGTGTCGCGGCAGCTACGCCTACTCGCCGCCGCTGCCCTGCGTGCCGGGGCAGGAGGTCGCGGGGATCGTGCAGGCGATCGGCGCAGACGTGACGCGCTTCCGCGTCGGAGAGCGCGTGATGGCGGTGACGAACTTCATCGCGGGGCACGGTGGCTTCGCGAGCGAGACGCTGTGCGGAGAGAGCAGCTGCTTCCGGGTGCCGGAATCGATGAGCGATGCGCAGGCCGCGGCTTTCCAGATCCCATGGCACACCGCACACATCGCGCTGGTGCGCCGCGCTCAGCTGCGTGCGGGCGAGACGCTCGCGGTGCTCGGCGCCGCGGGCGGCACCGGCCTCGCGGCAGTGCGCCTCGGGGCCGCGCTCGGCGCGCGCGTGATCGCGGTCGCGGGGGGGCCCGAGAAGCTCGCCGCATGTCGTGCAGAAGGAGCCGCGGTGCTGATCGACTCCGGGCGGGAGGGTGTTCCGGAGCGCCTGCGCGAGGAGACCGGCGGTCGCGGCGTCGATCTGCTTTTCGACCCGGTCGGGGGCCCGGATTTCGCGTTGCGCCTGGGAGCCGTCGCGAGCGAGGGCCGCGTGCTGCTAATCGGCTTCGCGAATGGCGCGACTCCAGACGCAAAGACTGCCCCGCTGCTGATGCGCAACGCGTCGCTGGTCGGCGTCTTCGTCGGCGCCTACGGCAGCGAGGCGCGTGCGGAGCTTCACGAGCAGCTGCTCGCGCATTTCGAGGCGGGCCGCATCGCGCCGCGCATCCACGCGGAGCGCCGCTTCGAGGAGCTCCCCACAGCGCTCTCCGAGCTCGCCGCGCGCCGCGTGATCGGGAAGCTCGTATTGAAGGTCGGAGTGCGGGAGCGCTAGGCGCTGCGACGCGCAGCGAGGCGCAGCGAGGCGCAGCCGAGCGAAGCGGGGTGGTCCGGGCTGCGCCCGGACCGGGACCCGCAAGGCCCGGCGCGCAGCGAGGCGCAGCCGAGCGGAGTGGGGTGGTCCGGGCTGCGCCCGGACCGGGACCCGCAAGGCCCGGCGCGCAGCGAGGCGCAGCCGAGCGGAGT
>CAYTJA010000204.1:0-2000 GCA_964437835.1 uncultured Spirochaetales bacterium | reverse complement strand
AACTCGGACACGCCGATCGATTTCATGCCCCGCAAGTTAACTTGGTCAAGAGATCAGGTCAAGTTTCAGGATCCGGAGAGGGCCGGGGGGGGGCGTTGGCGCTCATGCGAAACGGATGCTTCCGGCGGCGAGAGTCAGCGCTGCCCCGGAGCTTCTGGCAGCGGTAGCTCAATTCCGCCGCTCCGGCTGCCGATCAGGGGCCCGATCGCCGAGGAGACGCTGTGGGACGCCTGCGAGAGTGCGCGAATCCCAACGCGATGCGGCTCCAGCTCAACCGCTGGCTGCGGCCGCTCGACCTCGGCGTCGATCGGCCGTCTCACGTCGAGGCGAAGTGCAGTGCTCACTCGCGCGTCTCCTTGCCCGAAGGGGCCGAGGCGACGCTGCGGCCGGAACACCCGCGCCTGCGGATCGTGCATAACAGTCCGGAGCTATACGCGCTCGAGGCGAACCTCTCGCGCCATGGATACGACGACGTCCTCTCCGGGCTCGGCTATCGACGCGTCGATCTGCGCCCGAAGTACGCCCACTCCGACACCCTGCAGCGTCTCGGCGTGTTTGCGGCGTGGCACCACGCCTTCGAACGCGGCTGAACACCCGCTCAGGATCGCGCCGGGATCTGCGCAGCGCCGCAGCTCGGCACCCCGTGGCTGCGTGACTCCTCGCCCCGCGCAGTTGAGCCGCAGCCGAACAAAGTCAATCCGCAAGGGGCCTTGCCCCGCGCAGTGAGCCGAAGCCGACCGAAGTCAATCCGCAAGGGGCCCTGCCCCGCGCAGTGAGCCGAAGGCGAACGAAGTAAATCCGCTAGGCGCCCGGGCTCAGCGTCGCGTGCAGCTGGCGATCGTGCCAGAAGATCTCCATCTCCTGGGACGGGTCGTAGTCCGCCGGCAGCACGACGTAGCCGAGTAGCGCCTGGCCGGGCTGCAGCTCTCCGAGCGCACCCGACAGCACCCCGAGCTGGGAGGGATCCGCGACGTCTGGGTAGTACGCGCGGTGCCCCTGAACGAAGGTCAGCTGGCCGCGAAACGAGGCCGGCTCGCGCTCCGCGCGCGCCGCGAAGAGCAGCACCGGCCCGCGCGGACTCACCCCCCGCAGGGCGAGCGCCTGCTCGAACGCGGGCGAGCGCGCGAGCTCGAGCGCGACGCCCTCTTCTTCCGCTGCGAAGTGCGCGGGTGCGCTCGCCTGCGTGAGCTCGACGATCTGGAGCAGGTCGCGCAGCTCCTCGGAAGCGAAGGCGTCCGCCGCCACGATCGGCCTGCCCTGCGGCCCGGGTACACCGCGGGTCGGCGTGGCTGCGGCAAGCGGCGCCTGCACCGGCGCGACTCCTCGCGGAGCCGAAGCGCCGCCCGGCGGCGGCGCGGCGCCCGCGGAATCCAGGACGGGGCCCGCCTCGCTGCGGCGCATGCTCGGAGCGAGATCGACGAGGTTGTAGGGATTGTTCGGGTCCTGCCCCCGCTGGTGCAGCTCCCAGCCGTAAGGCCGCGGCAAGTATTCGCCGCGCAGCGGCGGCAGCTCGCCGGGCTCGACCTGCTTCGAGCGGCTGCAGGGAATCAGCTCGGGACGCTGCACGATGAAGATGCTGCCGTCCGGGCAGACGCCCGAGATCCCCGCGTGCGCGGGCGCCGCGAACAGCGGCAGGCAGAGCGCGGCAGCGCCCGCCCACAGGCCTCCCCACGCGCCTACACCCCGGTGCCGCTTCGAGCCGTCGCAACGCTGCATCCGTACTCCGTTCAGAGCCGCGGATTCATGTTAGGCACAGCTGGCGTTCGAAAGCAAATTTCTGCGCGCGAGTTGCGCGCCTGCGCCCCGCGCGGACGCAGCCCATTCACGTGCCCGGCGCGGCGCTTGCCGTGCCGGGCTGCGCGGGCACTGCCGATCCGTCGCGCGCCCCCTTGCCGAGCGCGCTTTCGCATCGCCGCAAGCCGCTTCGGCGCGCAGCGAGGCGAAGCCGAGCGAAGAGCGGGTGGGACCGGGCCGTTCCCGGACCGGGACCCGCAAGGCCC
>CAYTJA010000203.1:0-7127 GCA_964437835.1 uncultured Spirochaetales bacterium | reverse complement strand
GGTCGCGAGCACGCGGCCGAGCGGGTTGTCCTTGGTGGGTCGATCGAGACTGGTGAGTTGACGGCTGACCGCCGAGCGCACGCGCAGGAGATAGAAGAACTGGTACACCGCCAGCAACACGCCGATCACGCCGACGGCGATGATCACGTAGCCGACCTCCTCTCCCTTATCGATGCGCTCCATGAGGTTGGGCCGCTGGACATACAGCGCGAGCAGGACTCCTCGCGAGGGATCGACCACGGCCTCGCTGTAGCCGCTGGTGGCTTCGTGGAGCTCTCCGGCGACCGACAGCAGCTCGCCGCCGGGCTGTCGCGGCAGGATCTGGAGCTTCTTCTCGCTCGGGAGGTAGGAGGCGTACTGGCCGTCCGCCGTTGCGATGAAGGGGCCGATGCGCACGACCTCTGAGTCGATCGGTTTGCCGTCGGCATTGATCACCTGGGTCTTGTAGCGGACGACGTTGCCGCTCTCGGTCATCTCGCGCTGGATCTCGAACCAGAGCTGCTGGAGCACGGGCATCGAGGGCAGGTTCTTGGCCTTCGAGAGCTTGGCGAAAAACTCGTCGCGCCCCGGGAATTGCGCGCTCACGATCGAGCCGTAGATCGCGCCCGCAACGTCGCCAGAGACCTGACGCACGACGCCGAAGAGCTCGCCGAGGGAGCCCACGCGCTGCGTGCGCAGCTCCTGCAGCTCCTTGAGCCTGATCTCGTTCTGGTCGAATTGCGCCGAGAGCGCCTTGCTGCGCGCTTCGGCGGCGTCGCGCCTGGCCTTGGCCTGATCGAGCAGCGCGGCCTGCTCGGCTTGATTTGCGAGGAATTCCTTCTCTCTCGCGGCGTTCTCCTTGGCCTTCTGCGCGCGCACGTTGCGCGTCTGGTCGAGCAGCTGGTCGAGGCTCTGGGCGGGATCCACCGCGCGCGATGCCTGCGCCAGCAGCAGCGGCAGCATCGCCATTGCGAGCGGGACGAGTCGGGTGTTTCGGAGGGGGCAGCGAATCACGACTGGCTCTCCTTGGGTGCCGGGACGGGGGCGTGGAGCAGATCGGGTGCTCCAAGCTTCTTGGCGACCGAAATGCCCTTCAAGAACGAGTGCCGGTAGTCGTTGTCCACGACCCAGCTCTTCTTGTCCATGTCCCAGTAGCCCGTCTCCTTGCCGTCGAGGGTCTGGTACATCAGGGAAACGCGGCCGAGGCGCAGGAAGTTCACCGTTCGGGCGGCCTCCGCTTCGCTCTCCTTGCCCTCGTAGGCCTCGATCGTGCGGCCGTACTCCATCTCGATCTGGTACGCCTCGATGATGCGGCGGTACTTCTCGGAGATCGCGACGTCCGCGCGCCCCATCATTTCTGTGAGCGAACGGATCCGCTTCGATCGCTCCTCCGGCAGGAAGGGCAGATCCAGGCTGACGAACTGGGCGAGGGTCGCGAGCATCTGCTGCATCAGCGGCAGCACGTCGCGGGCGGTCGTCTCGATGTCCGCGAGCTCACCGTCGATGATGCCGATCTCGTCCTGCTGGGACTGGATCTGCAGCGCCAGCTGATTCGCGTAGTTCGAGAAGCTCTCGGCTTCGGTCGTCGCCTTGCGGAACTCGGCCAGGATCTTGTCCGTCTCGTCGTCGGTCTGGTCGATGCGCAGCTGTGACGCCTGGGAGTCCTTCTGGGCGGCGATCTGCTCGTCGACGACGGCGCCGAGTCGCTTGGTTAGTTCCGGGGTGGGCGTCGCTGCGGGTGCGGGCTGCGCGGCTTCGCCTTCCGCAGGCTTCTTGTCGGGCTGGGCGAGCGCTGCGCCGGCGATCCCGCCTGCCAGCAGCGCCGCCGCCAGGAGGCGGGCCGGCTCGAAGTGATGATTCATGTGTCCTCGCAACTGGGAGTCCAAAAAAAGCGCCTGATCGTATCAGAAACGCCTTCGCGAACGGCGCCGTTCGATCGCTCCTATTCGAAGGCCCACTCGCGGCAGTTGCATCCCCCAAGTGGAGGGGGAGGCGCGTGTTCTCGAGGGGGGCGGAAGTGGCTCTGCGGTGGAGCTCGGTGCCAGCGGGAAGCGACGGCGAGACGCGCCCGAATCATTTGTAATTCTAATTAGATGGCCTTGCGACCGGATCCCTGCGAGCGGATGGGGATGCTGCGGCCTCGTCGCGAAGGGCGCACACACGGGTCGACGCTGAAACGCTGGCCGTGCTGCCCGCTGCGGGCTCCGGGATCGGCCGCGCGCCAGCCCATCGCCGGGGCGCCGGCGGGCCGGGCCACTCCCGGCGGGGGTCCCGCAGCTAGCTCAGCTTCAGCACCTTCATCGCGTTCTCGCGCAGGAACTTCGGCCAGACCTCGTCCTTGAAGGGCACCTTTGGCATGTCGGTCATGATCCGCTCGAGCGAGAGGCCCATCGGGAAATAGCCCGCGTAGAGGATCTTCTCCGCGCCGCGCGTGTTCGCGTACTTGATGATCTCCTCGGGATAATGCTTGGGCGCGAAGGCGGAGGTCGAGTAGTAGAGGTTCGGCCACTTCAGCATCAGCTTCATCGCGAGCTTCTCCCACGGCTCGCAGCCGTGGCGCGTGACGAACACGAGATCCGGGAAGTCGTACATCACCCCGTCGATGCGCTCGACGTGCTGGCAGGCCATCGGCAGCCGCGGGCCGGGCACCCCCGCGCAGACGAAGATCGGAAGCCCGAGCTCCACACATTTCGCGTAGATCGGGTAGAACTTCTTGTCGTCGATCGGAACTTGCGGGGAACAGCCCGCCGGAAACGCCGACACCGCCTTGATGCCGTACTGCTCGTAGCCGCGCACGATGTGCCGCACGGCTTGCATGCCCTGATTCGGGTCGACGTCGACCGAGCCGATGAAGCGGTCCGGGTGGTCCTTCAGCGCGCGCTCGGAGACGTCGCCACCGACGCCGATCAAGCCGCGCTCGACGCCGAAGCGATCCATCTCGTGCAGCGTGATCGAGATCGGGTTGTCGGAGCCGTAGAGCTCCTTCGGCACGTGCTTGAACATGTACTCGACCGGGAAGTCGAACTCCTCTTTCGACTGCTTGTCGTGCAGCTGCTTGCGGATGAACTCGTACTGGGAGAAATCCCGGGTCGGGAATCCGATCATGCAGTCGATGATCGGGATGTTCTTGGGCATCGGCATCGGGGTCGTCTCCTCGGTCGTCTGGGGGGGCGCATTCTACCGTGCGGGCGATTCGCGCGTGCGGTGTAGCTCGGCCACGCTGTCGGCCCAGTATTCCGGGTCGGGGCAGCGGTTGTGCGTCAGGCTCACGGCCGACGCGACGCCGTCGAGACGCTCGCGCAGCTGCTGCGCGATGCGCTCGCGCGGCCCCACGACCGCGATCGTCTCGAGCACCTGGTCGGAAATCAGGGCCGGCATCTCGTCCCAGCGCCCCTGTTTGGACATCCGATTCAGCTCGACGTGCAGCTCGCCCCAGCCGTGGCAGTCGAGAGTCCAGCGGTAGGCCGGCGTCGAGCCGTAGAAGGCGAGCTGCTTGCGCGCGGCTTCCCGCGAGCGCTCGAAGTCGCGCTCGTTGTCGGCGGTCACGACGAGCGTCGCGGCGATCAGGTCGAAATCCGCGCGGCGCCGGCCGCGGCGCGCGAGGCCGCGCTCGAGCGCGGGCAGCACCTGCTGCTGCAGCGAGCGGCGGCTGTGGAAAGGATGGGCGATGAAGCCGTCGGCGACCTCGCCGGCGATTTCGGTCATGCGCGGGCCGAAGCCGCCGGTGTAGATCGGCGGCGCTCCGAAGGGCTGCGGCCCCGGATCGAAGGCCGGAATCATCAGCGTGTGCCGGTAGAACTCGCCCTCGAAGCGCAGCTCGGCGCGGCCTTCCCAGCACGCGAAGATCGCGCGGATCGCGAGCACGAGCTCGCGCATGCGCGCGGCCGGCCGCGACCACGGCATCGAGAAGCGGTTCTCGATGTGCGGCCGCACCTGCGAGCCGAGGCCGAGCAGGAAACGGCCGCCGCTGATCGCCTGCAGCCCCCAGGCGAGATTCGCGAGGTTCATCGGATTGCGCGCGAACGCGATGGCGACCGCCGTGCCGAGCTCCAGCCTGCGCGTGTGCTCGGCCGCGAGCGCGAGCGGCAGGAAGGGATCGTGTTTGGCCTCGAAGCTGAAGGCGCCGTCGTAACCGATCTCTTCCAGCCGCGGGAACAACGCGCGCGCGTCACGCGGATCCTCGAGCGGCGCGGTGGTGTAGACGCGCATGCCGCGGACCTTCGGCGCCAGTGCTATTTTCGCTCGAAATTTGGCTTGCGCTTCTGCGCAAACGCGAGCGGCCCCTCCTTCGCGTCCTCGCTCTGGAACACCGCGAAGCCGTAGCTCCACTCGTGGCGCAGCGCCTGGTCGAGCTCCATGCCGTCCGTCTCGTGCAGCGTGCGCGTGATCGCCTCGACCGCGAGCGGGCCGTTCGCGCAGATCACGTCCGCGATCTCGTGGGCTTTCGCCAGTGCCTGGCCGTCCGGAACGACGTGCCCGATCAATCCGACCGCGAGCGCCTCGCGAGCGCTCAGGTGCTTGCCGGTGAGCAGGATCTCTGCGGCGTGCGTATAGGGGATCTGGCGCGGCAGCCGGACCGTCGAGCCGCCCATCGGATACAGCGACCAACGCGCCTCCGAGACGCCGAATCGCGCGCTCTCGCCGGCGACGCGGATCTCCATCGCCTGCAAGATCTCCGTGCCGCCTGCGATCGCGACGCCCTCGACGGCCGCGAGGATCGGCTTCTTCGGCCGGTAGTGCCGGAACAGCGCTTTGTAGACGAGGTCCGGATCCGCGGCCATGCGCGCTTGCACGTCGATCTCGCGATCACTCTCGTCGGAGTCGCCGCTCATCGCGCGCAGATCGGCCCCGGCGCAGAAATTGCCGCCCGCTCCGGTGACGAGGATGCAGCGGATCTCGGGGTCGTTCGAAGCCTCTTCGTAGGCGTCGAACATGCGGACCAACATCTGGCCCGAGAGCGCGTTGAAGCGCTTCGGGCGATTCATCGTGATCACGAGCTTGTGGCCATCGCGCTCGACGATCGCATCCGGCATCGCGCAAACCTCCTGGGGAAATCGGCTTCCGTTCAGCGCGGCCGGCGGCGGACCAGGGCTTCGAGGCGGGCCGAAATCTCTTCCACCTTGTAGCGGATGGGCGCGCGTTCGAGAATGGCCTGCTCCATGACGCGCTCCGCGTTGCGGACCGAAGGGTGGTCGCGCCCGAACAGCGCCGCGACTTCGGCGACGCTCGCTCCGCTGAAGCGGCGGCACAGGTACATCGCGATCTGGCGCGGCACGAGCACGTTGCGGCGCCGGCTCTTCGCGGCGAGCTGCTCGCGGCTGGTGCCGAAGAAGCCGCACACGACCTGGACCACCTGCTCCGGGTCGAGGCGCGCGGCCGGTTCCTCCGCGCGCGGGAGCTTGCGCAGCGCCCGCTGAGTCAGCGCGAGGTCGATCGGGTGCTTGAGCAGCGCGGATGTCGCGACCAGCTGCGTCAGCACGGCGGTCAGGTCGCGGACGTTGCCGCGCACGCAGTCGACGAGCACTTCGAGGCAGGCGTCGGGCAGACGGACACCGCCCGCCGCGGCCTTCGCGCGCAGGATCGCGCGGCGCACCGAGGCGTCCGGAGCCTCGAGCTCGGCGACCAGACCGGTGGCCAGCTGCGAGCTCAGACGCGGGTCGATCTCCGCGAGGTCGTGCGGCATGCAATCCGCCGTCGCGACCACGCGTGCGCCCGCCTCGAGCAGGTGCACGACGGTGTGGTAGAGCTCGAGCTGCGTCGCGGGCTTCGACTTCAAGAATTGGAGGTCTTCGATCACGAACAGGTCGCAGTCGCTGCGGAAGCGCTGCTTGAAGCGGTCCATCTTCTTGTGTGCGAGCGCAGCCTGGAAGTGGCTGGTGAAGGCTTCGGCCGATGCGTAGATCGCGCGCTGACTCCGCTGCGCGCGGACATCCTGCACGATCGCGCGCGCGAGGTGCGTCTTGCCGAGGCCCGCGTCGGCGGCGAGGAAGAGCGGAGCGACGCGCGACGACCCGCCGCGCGCGACGACGAGCGCTGCTTCGCGCGCGAGCGCGTTGCAGGGTCCCGCGACGAAGGAATCGAAGCTGTAGGGCAGATCTTCCTGGCGCGCGCTGCGCGGCCGGCCGTGCGGCGCGGCTTCCGGACGCAGGACGCCTGCTGCCGGGGTCGCAGCGGCCCGGACCGGCGCGCCGGACTCCCGAGGCGGCCGCGCGGCCGGAGCCGGACCCGCATCCGCAGCCGGGGACACTGCGAGATCGAGCTGGAGGCCGCCGCCGCTTTCCTGCTCGAGGCTCTGCGACAGCAGTGCCAGGTATCGCTCGCGAATCCAGTCGCGGTGGAAGGGCGTGGGGCACAGCAGGCGCAAGTGCGCCTGCTCCTGCACGACCTGCAGCGGTCGCAGCCAGGAATCGAGCACAAAATCGGGCAATACCGTGCTGAGACGGCGCAGAACGCCGTCCCAGACCAGGGGGGGCTCGGTCATTGAATCTTTTCGATCTTCGGAGGTTTTTTGGCCCTGCGGGCCGATTCCCCAATCATCTCGATCCGAAGAAAGCGCAGTACACCACGCTTTCCGGCGCTGGGCAAGGATCGGGAAGGCGCGCTCCGGCGGGTCGGGCTACACCGCGATGCAACATGAAAATGTGTCGATTTGCCGACGAGAAACCGCTGTTTGTGGGCTGAATCACCACGCAATTCCAGCTACTTCAGACGCGCTTCCGAGACATCTCGGGAGTCCTGTGCAGCGCCTGGAGCGGTTCGCGGACCTCGGGTATTGATCTCGATCAATCGCCTGAATTCAAAGTTTCATGCGAATTCAAGTCGATTTTCAGCGGAGAAATTTCAGGCTCAGTGGAGCCGGCCCGAATCTCGCGCGGCGCCGAGGCTCTGCTCGGCGAGTTGAAAGCGGAGCAGGGCCTCGAGCTGCTGAAAACGCTCCAGAATGCCCGGGCACTCGAGCAGGCCCTGCTTCTCGGCGGCGGGGAAGGGCAGCGCGTTGCAGAGTGCGCTCGCGAGCACGGCGTCGTCGACGCCCGTCAGATGGTCCGCGTCGAAAGCCGTCGCCCGCGCGGGCGCGATCTGGCTCACGAAGCGATGCGCGAGCGCAATCACCTGGGGGCGCAACTGCTGTAGCTGCGGCCGATCCGAGC
>CAYTJA010000202.1:0-33517 GCA_964437835.1 uncultured Spirochaetales bacterium | reverse complement strand
CGAAGCCGAGCGGAGAGCGGGTGGGACCGGGCCGCTCCCGGACCGGGACCCGCAAGGCCTGGCGCGCAGCGAGGCGGAGCCGAGCGAAGCGGGGTGGGCCGGGCTACGCCCGGACCGGGACCCCAAGGCCCGCTAGAGGCTCGTGCCGGGGACACCGCGCTGCTGCTTCAGCACGCGGGAGGAGTAGCCGACCGGGAGTCGGCTGCCGGACCGCACGAAGTCGTCGATGCGGCCCGGACCCGAGTTGTAGGCCGCGAGGGCCGTCGCGAGGTCTCCGTCGTAGCGGCGCAGCAACATCTGCAGATACGCGACCCCGATGCGCACATTCGCGACCGGATCGAAGAGGGTCCGCCGGCCGACCCAGCGGATTCCGATCTCTTCCGCGAGTGCCTCCCCCGTGGATGGGATGATCTGCATCAGGCCACAGGCGCCTTTCGGCGAGACCGCGAAGTTGTCGAAGCCGCTCTCGACCTTGACGAGCGCGAGGATCAACGTCGGCTCGAGCTGCCGCGCGTGGGCCTCGCGGATCATCGCAATCGCCACCTGATCGATCTCGCGCTGCGAGAGCCCCGAGCGATGGGCGGCGATGAAGTCTGCGAAGACGCGAGCCTGACCCGTGGCCGTCTCAGCGACCGCACGTACTTCGACGGCCAGTGGCGTCGCGCCGAGCGGGACGAGCCTGCGGCTCTCGAGCAAGGTGTCGGGGATCTGCGCGTACCCGGCGTCGGCTGCGCGAGTCGCCAATACCCTGCTCAGATCGCACGAGTACGATCCGAGCGCGAGCACGAGCAGGCCGGAAACGAGTGAACGCGTCATTGGCCGGGACAGCCTAGACGCATCGCAAGGGAGTCGCAAGACGCGTTGCGTCATTGCGTCATAGACAAGGCCCGATGGAAATTGGCGCGATTGCTGCGATCCCGGCATGCCGAGCGCGCTCGCAGCCGCAGGCGAGCGAAGTCGATCAGGCCTTGCCGCCGAGTCCCAGCGCGTGCTTCGCGACGACCCCGCGCATGATCTCGGAGGTGCCCCCACCGATGGTCTCCCACCGGCTCTGGCGCCAGAGCTGTTCGACCCGCTCCCCGCAGACGAGCGCGGCCGGACCCCCGAGCTCGAGAGCGGTCCGCGCGATGTTCTGGCAGACCACTGTGTGGAGGATCTTGTTCGCGGCGGCCTCGACCGCGCCCGGCTGGCCCCGCCGCATCGCATCGAGCACCCCGATCCCGCTGACCTCGACCTCCCTGACCTCGACCGCGAGCTCGCAGAGGCGCCGCCGCGCGGAGGGGTCGGCCCACAGACCGCTGCGCCGTGCCCAGGCGACCACCTCTTCGAGGTCGCGGCGCACGCGCCCGGGTGGGAACTGGATGTGGCGTTCGTCCGCGAGCGCCTCGCCCATGATCCTCCAGGCCCCGTCCTCCGGCCCAACCCGCCATTCGAGCGGAACCTCGGCCTGGTCGAGGTGGATCTCGTTCAGCTGATCGCCGTCGAGGGTCGGGAGCGCGCCCACGCGAACCCCGGGCGCCTTCAGGTCGACGATCAGCAGCGTGAGCCCGCGGCCGCGGCTCTCCTGGGATCCGGTGCGGCACAGCAGCCACAGGTAGTCCATGTCCTGCGCGTAGGACTGCCAGCATTTCTGGCCGCGGACGACGTAGCGATCGCCGCGCAGCTCGGCGCGACAGCGCACGCTCGCGAGATCGGAGCCGGCCTCGGGCTCCGAGTAGCCGAGCGAGAAGTGGATCTCGCCGCGCTGGATCCGCGGCAGCCACTCGCGTTTCTGCGCGTCGCTGCCGTAGCGCGCGAGGGTCTTCGCGACGATGCCCGACGCGAGCGGATTGCGCGCCGCGCGCGCGTAGCCGATCTCCTCCCACAGCAGGTACTCGGCGACCAGCGGCTCGGCGGCGCCGCCCCATTCGCGCGGCCAGCCGAGCGAGAGCCAGCCGCGCTCCCCGAGCGCGCGGAAGAACGCGCGCACGCGCTGCCATTTCAGGCCCTGACCGAAGAAGGCGTCGAGGTCGCGCCAGTCCGCGAGGAATTCGCGCACTTCGCTGCGGAAGGCCTCCTCGCTCGCGCTGAAGCCGAAGTTCACGGCGCGCTCCGCGGCGGCGGCGCAGCGTCCGGCCGTTCAGGCGTTTCGAGCGCGGCGAGCGACTGCTCGAGCGCGGCGCGCGCGGCGGCGTCGCCCGGGAGCGCGCTCGCGAGCTGCAGGATCCGGCGCGAGCGCTCGAAGACCGGCCCCTCGAGCGTGATTCCGACCGCTCCGAAGAGCTGGTGACAGACGTGCGCGGCGTCGAGCGCTGCGCGCCGTGCCGAGAGGCGCGCGGCGCCGGCGGCGCAGCGCAGCTCGAGCAGCGCCGCGGCTCCGCCCTGCGGCGCATTGCCGTTGCGCGCGAGCTCGTCGCAGCAGCAGGCCGCGCGGCGCGCGAGCAGCTGTGCGGCCTGCAGCTGGATCAGCCGGTCCGCGAGCGGGTGCGCGACCGCCTGGAACTCCCCGATCGGGCGGCCGAACTGCTTGCGCGCGCTCGCGTGCAGCGCGGTGTCGCGCACCAGGCGCAGGCCCAGCGACGAGAGAAACGCGGCGAGGGCGAGATCGTGTAAGGCGAACGCGCGCTCGGGCTCTCGCAGCTCTGCGACCCGCCGGCAGCGCAGCCGTCCCCAGGGCTCTCCACCGAGCGTCTCGACCGCTTCGAGCCGCGCTTCGGGCTCGACCCGGAACACGCGCGCGCCCTCGACCTCCAGGAAGAGGTCCGCGCGGGCTGCGAAGGGGAAGAGCCCCTGCGCACCGACCGAGACGATGCGCTCGCCGTTCGCGAGCGCGCGGCGTTCGGTCCCACCCAGCAGCTGGACCGCGAAGAGCGTCGCCGCGAGCGGGCCCGGAAAGGCCGCCTCGCCTAGCGCCTCCAGCACCGCGACCAGCTCGAGTGCGCCGCCCTCGCCCTCCGGGCTCGCGAGCGCGAGCACGCCGAGCTCCGCAATCTGCTTCCAGAGCGCTTCGGGGAACTGCCCCGAGACCGCGCGCAGATCGGCGTCGCGGCAGTGCTCGCTGCAGAGCTGGCCGACCGCGCCGGCCAGCGCCTGCTGGATGTCGTCGAAGGCGAGGTCGAGGCCGGAGTCGCGCATGCGCGTCAGCGCGCGGCCGAGGACGGCTGCCAGCGTGCGAGCGCGGCCGCGCGCCGGTGCAGAGCGGTGCCGCCGAGCTCGCGCCGCAGGACCTGCATGCGCATCGTGAAGACGTGGAGGTCGTGCTCGCGCGTGAAGCCCATCGCACCCGAGAGCTGGTGCGTCTCGGCGAAGATCCGGTTCGCAGCGGCGCCCGCGTGCGCGGCCGCGAGCGCAACCGCCTCGCTCGGCGCACCGCGCGCGGCCGCCTCGAGCGTGAGCCAGCGGCTGCCCTCGACCAGCACCGCGCACTCGGCGAGGCGGTGCTGTACGGCCTGGAAGGAGCCGATCGCGCGGCCGAATTGCCGGCGCCGCTTTACGAAGGCGACGGTCAGGTCGAGTGCCGCGCGCATCAGGCCCACGCACTCGGCCGCGAGTGCGAGGCGCCAGAAGCGCCTCAGGCGCTCGCCGGAGCCGGGGCCGAGCCCTGCGCCCGCGGGCAGGGCTTCGAAGCGCCCGAGCGGCTGCATGAAGTTGCTGCGTATCGCGCGCGCCTGCGCACCCGGAACCAGCGAGACGAGGCGCGCTTCGTCGCCCGCGTCGATCAGCAGCGTGCGCGCGTGCTGCGCAAAGCGCACCGGCTCGGTGCTGCCGAGCTGCGCGAGCGCGATCGGCCCCGGCAGCCCCGCGCCGGCGACGCCCGGCGCGACCAGCGCCGAGGCGCCGATCGAGACGACTCCCGCCGCGTTCGCAACGGCCTCGACCACGAGCACGGCCTCGAGCAGCCCCGTCTCGTCGCCGGTTGCGACCTCGAGAAAGCCGGCCTCACTGAGCGCTGCGGCGAGATCGGCGTCGCAGGCGCCCTCGCGATCGAGCGCGATCGCGCGCGCGGGCCCGGCGTGCTTCGCGAGCAGCGCCTCGACGGCTTCGAGAATGGCCCGCTGATCTTCGGAAAGATCGAAATCCACTCGATAACTCCGTTATTCGCGAGGCAGGTCCAGGTAGCGGCTCGCCACCAGGTTCAGGTTCACCTCGGTGGTGCCGACCGCAACGCCCGCGGTCATCGCCATCCGGTAGTAGGACTCGCCGAAGTTTCCGTACTCGAAGGCATCGGCGCCGTAGATCTCGAGCGCGAGCTCCGAGACCGCGCGCTCGGCCCAGGTACCCGCGACCCGCGCGAGGTTCGTGTCGGCCGTGGGCGCGCTGCCCTTGGCGCGCAGGTCGATCACCTTGTAGGTCAGCAGGCGCGCGGCCTCGACCGTTGCGCGCGCCTCGCCGAGACGCTCCAGCAGGCTCGCGTCCGCGAACAGGCCCCGCCGCTGCGCCTCTGCCGCGAGCGCGTCCAGCGTCAGCGCGGCGCGCGCATAGCGCGCACCGCCTACGCGCTCGTAGGCGAGCGCGTAGGTCACGACGTCCCAGCCCTCGTGCTCGGGGCCGAGCCTGCAGCTGACCGGCACGCGCACGTCGCTGAAGAAGACCTCGTGGAAATAGCGATCTCCGACGACGGCCGGAATCTCGCGGATCTCGATCCCGGGCAGATCGATCGCGCAGAGCAGCACCGAGATCCCGCGATTGCGCTTCGACGCCGGATCCGTACGCACGACCAGGAAGCAGTACTCCGCGTGGTCGACGTAGGAGGTCCAGATCTTGGAGCCGTTCACGACGTAGCTGTCGCCGTCGCGCAGCGCGAGTGTGCGCCGCGCGGCGAGATCCGAGCAGGCCTCGGGCTCGGAGAAGCCCTGGCACCAGAGCACGTCTCCCTGCGAGATGCGCGGCAGGTGCAGCGCCTTCTGCTCCGCGCTGCCGTACTTCATGATCGTCGGCCCGACCCAGTTCACGTTCATGTACTGCGCGCCGCGCGGCTCGCCGCGCATCCACATCTCTTCGCCGACGATCGCGTGGCGCCAGGGCGTCGAGTCCCTGCCGCCGTATTCCTTCGGCCAGTGCTGCGTCAGCCAGCCGCGCTCGGCCAGCGCACGGCAGAAGCTGCGCGAGAACGCGGCCTGCGCGTCGCTGCCGGGCCCGCCCTTTGCGATCTCGTCCCAGTCGGGCGGCAGGATCTGCGCGAGGAAGCCCCGCAGCTCCTGGCGGTACGCCTGATCCTCCGGGTTCCATTCGAAATCCAAATCACGTACCTCGCGTCTGTGCGTGGCATTGTCCGCTGGCGCGCGGCGCGGGTCAATTGCCGGCGCAATGCTTCCGCGTGGTATAGACGGGAGCCATGGCCTTCCCGGACTTCACTCCGACGCTGCCGGAGCTCACGCGCCGCGCAGCCGCGCAACACGGCGACAAGACCTTCCTGTGTCTCGGCGAGCAGCGGCTCTCCTACCGCGCGGCCGAGCGGGAATCTGCGGCGCTGGCCAGCGCGATGCTCGCGCGCGGCGTCGGCAAGGGCACCCGCGTCGGCGTGCTGATGCCGAACGGCCCGGACTTCGGCGTGGCCTTCCTCGCGATCGCGCGCATCGGCGCGCTTGCGATCCCGATCAACACCTTCTTCAAGGCGCGAGAGCTCGCCTGGGTGCTGCGGCATGCGGACGTACACACGCTGCTGTGCTGGGACCATCTGCTGAGCAACGACTATCTCGAGCGCCTGATCAGCGCCGCGCCGGGTCTTCGGGAGCAGCGCTCGGGCGCGCTCGCGCTGCGCGAGCTGCCCTACCTGCGTCAGGTGGTCGTCTGGGGCAAAGCGCAGCACCCCTTCGCCGAGGCCGCGGAGGACTTCATCGCCGAAGGCCAGCGCTCGCCCTTCGACGACGCCTTCCTGGCCCGCGTCGAAGAGCAGGTCTGCCCCGCGGATCCGGTCGTGATCATCTACAGCTCGGGCAGCACGGCCGATCCGAAAGGTGCGATCCACACGCACGGCAGCATCGTGCGCCACGCCTTCAACCTGAATCAGTTCCGCGACCTGAACACGGAAGACCGCATCTGGTCGCCGATGCCCTTCTTCTGGGTCGGTGGTCTCGTCTTCACCTTCGTGTCTGCGATGCACGTCGGCTGCTCGCTGATCTGCGAGACGCATTTCGAGCCGGCCGCGACGCTGGCGCTGCTCGAGCGCGAGCGCGTGACGACCGGCGGTGGCTGGCCGCAATTCATGCAGGCGATGCAAGCGCATCCGGACTTCCGCACGCGCGATCTCTCGTCGTTCCGCACCGGCGTGCTGCTCGACGCGCTGCAGGGCCTGCGGCGCAGCCCCGAGCTGCGCTCGAATTCGCTCGGGATGACCGAGACCTGCAGCGCGCACACCATCGCGCGCATGGAAGTCGACCTGCCCGAACACGAGCGCGGCTCCTTCGGCCGCTCGGTGCCGGGCGTCACGCACAAGATCGCGGACCCGGAGACCGGCGCGACGCTCCCGCCCGGCACGCCCGGCGAGATCTGCGTGCGCGGCTACAGCCTGATGCAGGGCCTCTACAAGCGCGAGCGCGAGGAGGTCTTCGACGCCGACGGCTTCTACCACACCGGAGACGCAGGTTATTTCAACGACGAGGGCCTGCTCTACTTCCAGGCGCGCCTCGGCGAGATGATCAAGACCGGCGGCGCGAACGTGACGCCGCGCGAAGTCGAGATCTCGATCGACGCACTGCCCGGCGTGCAGTCCTCCTTCGTGGTCGGCATCCCGCACCCAACGCGCGGCCAGAACGTCGCCGCGGCGGTGGTGCCGGCCGAGGGCATAGCGCTCGACGCCGCCGCCCTGCGCGCGTTGCTGCGCGAAGAGCTCGCGGCCTACAAGCTCCCGAAGCACCTCTTCTTCTTCCACCGCGACGAGCTGCCCTTCACCGACAGCGGCAAGATCGACCGCAAGAAGCTGACAGTGCTGCTCGCGGAGCGGGTCGCGGTGGAAGGCGCACCGGAGCCGTAGCCAGATCGCCGCGCGCGCGGAATTCAGCCCTGCGCTGCCTCCACGAGCAGGAAGATCAGCTTCTCCCCTGCGCGTAGACCGCCCGCGCGAGGCTCGCGGCGCGCTCGTCGCCGGTGAGGCCGAGTTGCATCTGGTTCATCACGTAGCCGAAGCCGAGCCCGGCTGCGGGGTCTGCGAAGCCGAGCGAGCCGCCGGCGCCCGCGTGGCCGAACGCGGTCGGGGGGCAGCCGGGGCAGAGCACCGGCGGCAGCATGAAGCCGAGGCCGAAGCGCGTCGGCATGCCGATCACGCGGTCGGGGCCGTCGACTTCGGGCGCGATCGCGCGCGCGAGCGTTTCGGGGCGCAGCAGGCGGACTCCGTCGACTTCGCCAATCAGCGCCGCATAGAACCGCGCGAGAGAGCGCGCGCTGCCGATGCCATTCGAGGAGGGCATTTCCGCCGCGTGCAGCGCGCGCGTGTTCCACATCTCGCCGTAGGAGAAGAGATTCGATGGGCCCGCGAGCGCGCGGCCCAGCAGCGTGTCCGGGCCCAGGAAGCGCTCGCGCAGCTCGAGCGCTCGCGGATCGGCCGGCTCGGGCGCGGGGTACAGCCTTGCGACGCTCGCTTCGTGCTGCTCCGGCAGGCCGATCCAGAAGTCGAGGCCGAGGGGCTCGGCGAACTGCCGGCGGAAGAGCTCGCCCAACGTCATTCCAGTGGCCCGGCGCACGACCTCGCCCAGGACCCAGCCCGAGCTGCGGACGTGGTAGCCGTGCGCGCTGCCGGGCGGCCAGTTGGGGCGCTGCGCGGCGATCGCCGCGCAGACCGGGTGCCAGGCCAGCACCTGCTCGAGCGTGAGCTCGCCGTCGACGGCTGCGAGGCCCGCGCGGTGGGTCAGCACGTCGCGAAGCGTGATCCCAGCCTTTCCGTTCGCCGCGAACTCCGGCCAATAGCGTGCGACGGGCGCCTCCAGCTCCAGCGCGCCGCTCTCGAGCAGCCGGTGCACGACGGCCGCGGTGATGCCCTTGGTGCTCGAGAACACGAGCGCGCGCGTGTTGCGCTGCCATGGGATGCCGCGCTCGCGATCCGCGCTGCCGGCCCAGAGGTCGACGACGGGCACGCCGCGCCGGTACACGCAGACTGCCGCGCCGACTTCGAAGCGCTCCGCGAAGTTGCGCGCGAAGGCCTCGCGCACCGGCTCGAAGCCAGCCGCCACGAAGCCTTCGATCCAAACGGCATCCGCCAAGGGTTCTGCTCCGCGCAGAGCGACCGCTAGGCGAGTGCGCCCGCGTCGCGCAGCTTGCGCACGCGCTCGGCGGCCACGCCCCACTCGGCGAGCGCTTCGTCTGCGCGCTCGCCCGCGTGCACGGGCGGGCCCTGGATCGCGCCGGGCGTGCGCGAGAAGCGCGGCGCCGGCGCGGGCTGGAGCTGGCCACCGGGCTTCACGAAGGTGCCGCGCTGCACGTTGTGCGGATGCTCCGCGGCCTCGCCGATCCCGAGCACCGGCGCGAAGCAGACGTCGCTGCCCTCGAGGATCCGGCACCACTCGTCGCGCGTCCTGGTGCGAAACAGCGCCGCCATGCGCTGCTTCATCGCGGGCCACTGCGCCTTGTCCATCTGCGGCGGCAGCGATTTCGGATCGAGTCCCGTCTTCTCCAGCAGCTCGGCGTAGAACTGGCCCTCGATCGAGCCGATCGAGATGTACTTGCCGTCGCGGGTCTCGTAGCAGTCGTAGAAGGGCGCGGCGCCGTCGAGCAGGTTCACGCCGCGCTCGTCGCTCCAGGCGCCCATGTTGCGCATGCCGTGGAGGAAGGCCGTCAGCGCCGCGGCGCCGTCGACCATCGCCGCGTCGATCACCTGCCCCGCGCCCGAGCGCCCGCGCTCGAGTAGCGCGCAGACGATCCCGAACGCGAGCAGCAGGCCGCCGCCGCCGAAGTCGCCGACCAGGTTCAGCGGCGGAACCGGCGGCTCGCCCTTGCGCCCGATCGGCGCGAGCGCGCCCGCGAGCGCGATGTAGTTGATGTCGTGTCCGGCCGCGCGCGCGAGCGGACCTTCCTGGCCGAAGCCGGTCATGCGCCCGTAGACGAGGCGCGGGTTGCGCGCGAGCGCGGCTTCGGGGCCGAGACCCAGGCGCTCCATCACGCCGGGCCGGAAGCCCTCGATCAGCGCGTCGGCGCGCTCGCAGAGCTCGAGCACGCAGGCGACGCCCTCCGGGTGCTTCAGATCCACGGCCACGCTGCGCCGGCCGCGCGCGAGCACGTCGAGATTCGGCCGCGCGGGCGCGCCGCGGCGCGCGGCCTCCGCGCGGTCCACGCGCAACACGTCCGCGCCGAGATCCGAGAGCAGCATCCCGCAGAAGGGGCCGGGCCCGATCCCGGCGATCTCGATCACGCGGATGCCCGCGAGCGGTCCTCTGGTCATCGACCCTCCCTCCTGCTCACAACGGGGACGTATCAGTTCCTGAACTGCGCGAAATCAGGCGCGCGCTTCTCGAGGAACGCGCGAATGGCCTCCGCGTTCTCGGGGCTGCCGGCCATGCGCCGCATGCCCTCTGCCTCGGCCTGCATCGCAGTGCGGATCCCTGCGGCGCGCGCGGCGAGCAGCGTGCGCTTCGTCTCCTGCAGCGCGCGCACCGGATGCTTTGCGATCTCGCGCGCCTTGGCGAGCGTCGCGGGCAGCAGCTCGGCGTCGGAGTACGCTCGCGTCGCAATTCCCGTTTCGACCGCGCGCGCGGCGTCGATCCACTCGGCGCTGTAGAAGAGCTCGGCCGCGCGCCGCGCGCCGATCACGGCTTCGAGCATGAAGCTGCTCGCGCCCTCGGGAACCAGACCAAGGCTCACGAAGGGCAGACGCAAGCGCGCGCTCGCGCCGACGTAGACGACATCGCAGTGGAACAGCAAGGTCGCGCCGATCCCGATGCCGACCCCGCGCACCGCCGCCAGCAGCGGCTTATCGAAGGAAATCAGCGCCTCCATGCAGCCCGCATAGCCATTCGCGCGCGCGTCCGCGTGCGGCGCCGCAGCGCGCCCGACGGCCGTCAGGTCCTGGCCCGCGGAGAAGTCGCTGCCGGCGCCCGTGACGACCGCGCAGGCCACTCGAGGATCGCGCGCGGCATCGCCGAACGCGTCGCGCAGGCCGTCCCACTGCGGGTCGTCGAAGGCGTTCTTCTTCTCGGGCCGGTTCAGCGTCACGAGCAGCACGCCGTCGTCTAGCTCGCGCAGGACGGGGATCCGGGTCACGCAGGTCTTCCTCCGGGTGGCGGTCGAGGGTCGCGCGTCAGGGCGCGGCGGAATCGGTGCGCGAGGAGATTCCCAGAATCGCGGCGGGCATTCAAGCCGGAACTGCGCCGCCCTGCTCCGGCGCGCTTCCCGCGGCCGCGGGTCGCTCCGCGTCGAGCGAGTCGAGCGAGTCGAGCGCCGCGAGCAGCGGCGCGAGCTTGTCCAGGCTCTCGCGCCACTCGGCCGCGGGATCGGAGTCGGCCACGATGCCTCCTCCGCTGTGCAGGAAAGCGCGGCCGCCGCACAGCAGCAGCGTCCGGATCACCACGCAGAGGTCCATGCCGCCGCGTGCGTCGAGATAGCCGAGCGCGCCCGAGTAGACGCCGCGCCGCACCGGTTCGAGCTCGGCGAGCAGGCGCATCGCGGCGATCTTCGGCGCGCCCGTCATCGAGCCGGGCGGGAACGCGGCGCGCAGCAGATCGATCGCATCCCGGCCCGGCGCGAGCTGCCCGCGCACGGCCGAGACCAGCTGGAACACGCCCGCGTAGGCCTCGACCGAGAACAGCTCGGGGACCTCGACGCTGCCGGGCCGGCAGACACGCCCGAGATCGTTGCGCACGAGGTCGACGATCATCAGGTTCTCTGCGCGGTCCTTCTGCGACGCGCGCAGCGCCTCGCGCTGCGCGGCGTCGGCTTCGGCGCTGCGCCCGCGCGGGCGCGTGCCCTTGATCGGGCGGCTCTCGACGTGGCCGGACGCGTCGAGCTGCAGGAAGCGCTCGGGGGAGCTGCCTGCGATGCAGAGCTCGGGCAGCGAGAGCCAGGCCGCGAAGGGCGCTGGGTTGTGGCGGCGCAGCGCCTCGTAGAGCGCCCACGGCTCGGCCCGGCAGGGGCGCGAGATCCGGTGCGTGAGGCAGGCCTGATACACGTTGCCAGCAGTGATCTCGCTCAGGATCGCGCGGGCCGACTGCGCGTGGCGCTCTGCGTCGAGCGCTGCGCCCGCGCTGCTGCGCGCGCTGAACGCGCGCGGGAGCGGCACTTCCGCGAGAGCCGCCGCGTCCGGACCGCGCGCGAGCTCGCTCGCCGCGGCTTCCGCAGCCGCACGCGCCTCGCGCTCGCTGCGACCGAAGCCGAGACCACAGGCGTAGAGCGCGCAGTCCTGCGCGTCGAGTACGAGCACGCGATCGACGAACAGGAACACGAGGTCGGGCAGACCGAGATCGTCACTCGGATGCGGCGCGATCCCCTCGAGCGCGAGCCCGCGCTCGTAGCCCAGGTAGCCGACCGCTCCGCCGATGAAGGGAATCCCCGCGCCCTGCGCGGTCGCGGCGACGCGCGGCAGCAGCGCGCGCAGCCACGCGAGTGCGTCGCCCTCGCATTCGCCGCTCCCGACGCGCATTCCGGGCGACAGCTCGCGGCGGCAGCTCCACGACACGCGCGCGCCCTGCGCGCGCAGCACCAGGGTGGGATCGGCTCCGGCGAAGCTGAAGCGGCCGAGGCGCGGCTGCGACAACGCGCTCTCGAGCAGCCAGGGATAGGCGGCCGCGCGCCACGCTTCGAAGCGCGAGTGGAATTCCGCGCGAACCCGCAAGCTCGCATCGGAGCCATGCGCTCGCGCGAGCTCGCGCACCACGAACGCGCTGTGGGGAGGTCGATCGAACACGCTGCACCCGCGGCGGGAAGACGCGGAAGATAGCCCGCGGCTGCGGGTGCTACCGTGCGGGCCGTGACGCGCACGCTCTTCTACCACGCGAGCTGCCCCGACGGCTTCGGCGCCGCTTGGGCGGCGCGCCGCGCCTGGGGCCCCGACGCGCGCTACGTCGCGATCGGGCACGACGAGCGCCTCGACATCGACGCGGTCGACGGCGGCACCGCGATCTTCGCGGACATCACGCCGCGCAACGACGATCTGCGGCGCCTCGGAGAAGTCGCTGCGCAGCTCGTCGTGCTCGACCACCACGTGACCGCGCGCGATCGCGTCGGCGCCGAGCCGGGGCTGCAGAACGATCTCTCCGCCGAGGGGCATCTGATCCACTTCGACCTCACGCGCTCGGGCGCAATGTTGGCGTGGCGTTATTTCCACGGCGGCGCAGAAGCTCCCGCACTGCTGCGCTATGTCGAAGACCAGGACCTCTGGGCCTGGGCGCTGCCCTCGTCGCACGAGCTCAACGCCGCGCTGGGCTCCTTCGCGCTCGACTTCGAGCGCTGGGACGAGCTCGCGCAGCGCTCGGTCGAAGAGCTGGTGCGCGAGGGCGCGCCGATCCTGCGCGCGAACCGGATCGAAGTTTCTCGCTCGCTCGCCGGCGCGCATCCGATCCTGCTCGGCGACCACCGCATCGAGGCGGTCAACGCGGCGCGCCTGCGCGCGCAGGTGGGGCACGAGCTCGCCGAGCGTGCGAGCTACGGCCAGCCCTGGGGTGCCGTGTATCGCCTCTTCGGCGATCGCGTCGACGTCTCGCTCTACTCGATCGGCGAGCTCGACGTCGGCTCGATCGCGCAGCGCCTCGGCGGCGGCGGCCACCGCAACGCCGCCGGCTTCAAGATCCCGCTCAAGGACTGGATGACGCTGCTGCTCTAGCGGGGACGTTGTCGCCTTTTGCCTTTTCGAAACGAAAAGGCAAAAGGCAACGACGTCCCCGTCACGACTGCGCCCACTCCTCCGGAGTCAGCGTGCGCATCGCGAGCGCGTGGATCGCGCCCTGCATCTCCTCGGCCAGCGCGGCATAGACCATGCGCTGCCGCGCGACGCGCCCCTGCCCCTCGAAGCGCGGCGAAACGACGATCGCGCGGTAGTGGGCGCCGCCCGAGGCCGCCCCCGCGTGTCCGGCGTGGAGATGACTCTCGTCGACGAGCTCGAGGTGGGTCGCGGCGAGCCGCTCGCGCAGCAACGCCTCGATCCGCGCGCGCCGATCTCTGCTCGGGGTGGCCATCAGCCCGACTCCTCGCTGCGCACCGCATGCAGCGTGACGACGTCGAAGAGGTTCACCGGGACTGCGACGCGCGCACCCGGCCAGCCCGCGCGGCCGCTCCCCGGCCGCCCCAGCCGCCCCAGCAGCGTCTTGCGCAGCCGCTCGACCAGATAGCCCAGCGGATAGCGCGCCGCCTCCGCGCGCAGGCGCACGACGCGGAGCCCGTGCGCGGCACACAGCCGGCGCAGCCCCTCGCGGCTGTAGAAGTACAGGTGCTCGGGAATCGAGTAGAGGTGCCAGCGCGCGCCCGAGATTCGCGCGACGGCGCTCTGCGCGTCGCCGGTCGCGAGCGCGACGCTTCCGCCCGGGCGCAGGCAGCGCGCGATCTCCGAGAACGCCGCGTGCGGATCGGGCAGATGTTCGAGCACGTCCCAGAGCGTCACCGCGTCGAAGCTCGCGTCGGCGAAGGGGATCCGCTGCGCGTCGCCGACGGCGAGCGCGCGCCGTGCCAGGCCCGCGCGTGCGACGGCCTCGCGCGAGAGCTCGAGACCGACGGCCTGCCAGCCCTGGCGCCGCGCCTCGTCCACCGCGTAGCCGAAGGCCGGCCCGAGATCGAGCAGCCGCGCCTTGTATCGCGGAGGACCTAACGAGCGAATTCGACGCGCGAAGTTGTGGCGCAGCGCGGCCTCCAGCGCCGCGTAGTCGTCATAGCCTGCGGGCTCGACCGGGCTCTCGAAATACGCGGCCCCGTAGAGCGAGCGCGCGTCGAATTCCGCGCCCGGCTCCCAGCTCCCGGTTCCGCAGTCGGAGCAGAAATGGATCAGCGCCCCGGATACGCGCAGGCGCTTTGCGATCTCGCGTCCGCCGCAGATGCGGCAGCTCAGGGCCACTCGATGCCTTGCAGCCGGTCGATCACGTAGCGTGGGCGGCGCTTGACCTCTTCGTAGGTGCGGCCGACGTACTCACTCACGACGCCGAGCGACAGCAGCTGCACGCCGCCGAAGATCAGGATCAGCACGACGATCGAGGTCCAGCCGCTCGCGCGCACCTGTCCAGTCAGGTGCGCGACCAGCGCGAAGATCCCGAACAGCACGCCGAAGCACGCGGTCGCCGCGCCTAGCAGGCCGATCACGCGCAGCGGCAAGACCGAGAAAGACAGCATCCCGTCGAGCGCCAAGCGCAGCATCGGGCGCAGCCGGTACTTGCTGTGACCCGCGAAACGCGGCTCGGGGCGGTACTCGACGCGCGCCTCGGAGAAGCCGAGCCACGGCACCAGCCCGCGCACGAAGACGAAGTGCTCTTCGAGCGCGTTCAGCGCGGCGACCACGCGCGCATCGAGCAGCCGGAAATCGGCGCCAGCCGGCACGATCGGGGTCGCGCTGATGCGCGCGAGGAACGCGTAGAAGAGCCAGCCGGCACGCTCTTGCCACGCCGCGGGCCGGCCTTCGGGAGAAAGCCGAACCGTGTGGACGACGTCGGCCCCGCCGCGCCAGCTCTCGAGCAGCCGCGGCAGCAGCTCCGGCGGGTGCTGCAGATCGCCGTCCATCGTGACGACCGCATCCGCGCGCGCGAAGCGCAGCCCCGCGGTCAGCGCGGCCTGATGCCCGAAGGAGCGCGTGAAGTGGATCGACTGGATCGACGCATCGGCCGCGCGCAGCTCCGCGATCCGCTCGGCGGTCGCATCGCGACTGCCGTCGTCGACGAAGAGGATCCCGCCGCGACAGCCAGCAGAGTCGAGCGCTGCGCGCACGCGCCTCGCCAGCTCCGCAACGCAGTCGGCTTCGTCGAGCACCGGTACCACGACCGCGACCGTCGGCTCTGCGGGGCGCGGGCGGCTCGTCACGCTCGCTAGTCCTTGGGCAGCCCGAGGATCCGCTCGGCGATGATGTTCTTCTGGATATTCGGCGTGCCGCCGCCGATTACGACCTCGGGCCACGACAGCGACATGCGCTGCCAGCGCCCCCTGGCCGGAGCGTCGTCGCCGGCGAGTGCACTGCGGCTGCCCTCGAGCTCGAGCGCGAGCTCGCCGAGCTCGATCTCGAGCGCGGCGCGGTGCAGCTTGTTGATCGAGGTCTCGCTGCCGAGCGGCTCGCCGCGCAGCTGCTTCGTCAGGAAGCGCATGCCGTTCAGCCGCATCGCCTCGATCCGCGCGTCTGCACGCGCGAGCCGGCGGCGCAGCTCGGGATCCTCGAGCGCGGGCCGCCCCCCCCTGCGGCAGCCGGCCGCGAGCTCGCGCAGCTCGGCCAGCGTGCGCACGAGCGCGTGCACCTCGGCGATCCCGGAGCGCTCGTTCGCGAGCGCCGAGACCGTCACCTGCCAGCCCTGCCCCTCCGCGCCGAGTCGGTTCGCCGCCGGAACGCGCACGTCGTCGAAAAAGACCTCCGCGAAGACCGCGCTGCCCGCCATGTTCTGGATCGGGCGCACGCTGAGTCCGGGCGCATCCATCGGGACCAGCAGGCAGCTGATGCCCTCGTGCTTGACGCGCGATTCCGGGTCCGTGCGCACCAGCAGGATCATCCACTGCGACCACATCGCGATCGAGGTCCAGATCTTCTGGCCGTTCACGACGTAGTCGTCGCCGTCGCGCACGGCGCGGCATTGCAGCGACGCGAGATCGCTGCCCGAGCCCGGCTCCGAATAACCGGTGCACCACTGCACCTTGGAATCGAGGATGTCCGGGATGAAGCGCTGCTTCTGCTCGGGCGTGCCGTACTGGATGATCGCCGGGCCGACCCAGGCCAGGCCCATCATGCAGGTGCCGAGCGGCGGCGCATGCCGCTTCGCCATCTCGTCCTTCAGGATCACCTGCTGCATCACGCTGCCGCCGCCGCCAGTCACTTCGGCCGGCCACGAGAAGCCGACCCAGCGGCGCTCCCGGACCTTGCGATTCCACTCGGCGTAGAAGCGGCCGTCGCGCCGCTCCGGCGGCGGCAGATTTTCGTCGAGGAAGCGACACACCTCGTTGCGGAAGGCCTCTTCTTCGGGCTCGAGTCGGAAGTCCATCAGGCAGCTCCCAGCAGTGAGGCGACGCGCTCGTAGTGCCAGGCGGCGTCGCCGAAGGCGGGCCGCATCCATTTCGCCCGCTTCAGGAAGAGCTGCGCGGCGTACTCGGCGGTGTAGCCGATCGCGCCGTGCAGCTGGATCACGTCGATGCCCATCTTCGGAAAGAACTCGCTGGTGTAGGCCTTCGCGCGCGAGACCGCGAGCGGAGCCTCGGCCGGGCTCTCGTCGAGCGCCCAGGCCGCGTAGTAGAGCAGCGAGCGGCAGGATTCGATGTCGACGTACATCTCCGCGAGCGGGTGCTTGACGCCCTGGAAGCGCCCGATCAGCTCGCCGAACTGCACGCGCTGCTTCGCATAGCCGACCGTCAGCGCGAGCGCCGCATCGGCCGCGCCGAGCGACTCCGCAGTCACGGCGAGCGCGCCTGCGTCCTGCAACCAGGCGAGCGGCGCGGCGCCTGCGCCCTGCGCGAGGATGCGATCCGGCGCCAGGCGCACGCCTTCGAGCGCGAGCAGACCCGGGCGCTGCGTCGCATCGATGCTCTGCAGGCGGCGCGCGGAGACACCGGGTTCGCCCCGCTCGAGCACGGCGAGACGCAGATCGCCGTCGCGCTTGCCCTGGCGGAAGGCCACGACGAAGAGCTCCGCAGCGCCCGCATCGAGCGCGAAGTGCTTCTCGCCCGAGAGCACGAGCGCGCCGCCCGGAGAGAGCGCCGTGAGCTCCACGCCGGCGGGGCCGAGTTCGTCGCTGCTCTCTTGCAGCGCGACGCATCCGAGGCGCTCGCCCGACGCCAGCCCGGGGAGCCAGCGCGCGCGCTGCTCTGCGCTCCCGAAGCGCTGGATCGCGGCGATCGCGAGCTGCGACGCGACGAAGGGCGATGGGAACAGGCTGCGACCCGTCTCCTCGAGCACCACCACGAGATCGACCCAGCCGAGGCCGATGCCGCCCTGCTCCTCGGCCACTGCCAGGCCCACCCAGCCGAGCTCCGCCATGCGCTGGTAGAGGCCGCGGTCGAAGCCGTCGGGCAGCTCCACCTGCTTGCGAACCGCCTCGAGCGGCGCGTTCTGGTCGAGGAACTTGCGCAGCTCTGCTCGCAGCAGCTCCTGCTCTTCGCTGAAGCCGAAATTCATCGGAAACTCCGTGGGAACCGCGTGGGCGAGCATTGTAGCCGCTGCCGCTACCCTGGCCCTGTGACGAGATCCCCGGCCACCGCGATCGCCGCGCGCGTCGCCGCGCTCGACTTCGAGTCACTCGCGCGCGAGCTCGACGCCGCCGGCTTCGCGCGCATTCCCGAGCTGCTCGGCGCGCGGGAATGCGAGGCGCTGGCGGGCCTCTACGCCGAGCCGCGGCATTTTCGCAAACGCGTCGAGATGCAGCGCCACCGCTTCGGCGCGGGCGAGTATCAGTACTTCGCGGCGCCGCTGCCCGCGCCGGTCGCCGCGCTGCGGCGCGCGTTCTACCCGGAGCTCGCGCCGATCGCGAACCGCTGGCAGCGAGCCCTGCGCAACCCGCGCCGCTTCCCGCCCACCCTCGCGCGCTTCGAGCGAGAGTGCGCCGCCGCGGGACAGCTGCAGCCGACGCCGCTGCTATTGCGCTACGAGGCCGGCGGCTACAACCGCCTGCACCAGGATCTGTACGGGGAGCTCGCTTTTCCGCTGCAGCTCGCGGTGCTGCTCTCGCGGCCGGGCAGCGACTTCGAGGGCGGAGAATTCCTGCTGCTCGAGCAGCGCCCGCGCCTGCAGTCGCGCTGCGAAGCGATTGCGCTCGCGCAGGGCGAGGGAGTGCTGTTTCCGACGCGCGAGCGGCCGATCGCCGGAGCGCGAGGCATCGCGCGCGCACAGCTGCGCCACGGCATTTCGAGCGTGCGGCGCGGATTGCGCCTCACCCTCGGCGTGATCTTCCACGACGCGAAGTCCTGAAGCAGCGCGAGGCGGCGAGCGCTGCAGCTCACCGCCTCGGCTGATCCAATGGACCCAAGCTCTCCAGCTCCGCGTCGCCTGCGCAGCCCGAGCGACTACGCGGACGTCACCGGGATCGTGCGCACCCGGGACTGCTCCTCGGGCTTCGGCACCTCGATCGTCAGCACGCCGCTCTTGTAGCTGGCGCTGAGCGCCTCGGCCGCGGGCTCGAAGGGCAGCCGCAACGCGCGCCGGAAAGCACCACTGCGGCGCTCGAGGTGATGAAAGCTCTTGCCTTCATCCTTGCGCTCGTCGCGCCGCTCGCCTTTGATCACGAGCACGTCGCCCTCGAGCGAGACCTCGAAGTCCTTCTGCTCGAGTCCCGGGAGCTCCGCTGTCACGCGGATCGCGTCCGCGCTCTCCTCGACATCCATCCGCGGCACGAACTCCGCGACGCGCGCGGCGCGCGCTCGCGGCGGGCCAACACCGTTCCAGACTTCATCGATCAGCCGATCCAGCCCGCTGCGCCCGCAAACGGGACCGAGAGACCAGAGGGGAATCAAATTCGTCATTGCTTGCATCTCCTTCTTTCGGGAACCGCTTCCGTGCGCCGCAAAGCGCCGCGGATCTGCTTCAGCTCCCGTTCACGAGCCAAAACGATCTTCACGCGATTTCGGTTGTCAAGACGCGGTGCAGCCGCCGCGACGCTCTGGGCGTCCCTCTGGGGAAGACCCGAGGGGCTAGTGGGCATGCCAGCGCAGTGAGCCGGAAGCGAAGGGTATAGGTGCATCGCGCCGGCAGAATCCGGCGGTTCACGGTCAGCTGGAACCGCGTGAGCGGCGAGCGCGCGGGACTACTCCCCTACTTTTCCAGCGAAAAGATTGTCTCCGCGCTGCGGAGACAATTGTCGCGGACGCATTGCGAGCGCCTGAGTACCTCGAAGACCGGCTCGAGCGCGATTTCGATGCTCAGATGTGCCGGGTGGAGCACTGGCCCACTCCCGATCAAGGGCAAACTGACGAATCCAGCGGGGAACCGACCGGCGGGCCGATTTCGATATCAAGGTTTGACATCATCAGTTCGATATCATAATTTGATATCTGAATGAACAAGCGGCAGCGGCGCGCGTGGGCCCGGATCTTCGAGCGCCCGACCCGCTCGGATGTCCGCTGGGACGAGCTCGCGTCGCTGCTGCGGGCGCTCGGTGCGGAAGAGCACGAGGGCGCGGGCTCGCGGGTTCGCTTCGTCCTCGCTGGATCGATCCTGAGCTTGCATCGCCCGCATCCCAAACCCGAGCTGCGGAAGTACGCCGTCGAGGACGTGCGGAATTTCCTGGCGGCGCGCGGGATCGTACCGGAGGAGAACTGAGATGGACGCCATCGAGTACAAGGGGTACCGCGGAGCCATCCGCTACTCGGCGGAGGACCGCCTCCTGCACGGCCGGATCCTCGGCATCGAGGACGTGGTGAACTTCGAGGGCGACGACGTCGAGAAGCTCGAGAAGGCCTTCCACGAGGCCGTCGACGACTACCTGGCGCTCTGCGAAAAGCTGGGGCGCTCGCCCGACCGGGAGTACTCGGGCCGAATCCCGCTCCGGATCGACAGCGCGCTTCACCGGAGCGTCGCGATCGCCGCGGACGCGGAGGCGAAGAGCGTCAACAGCTGGATCGCAGACGCGCTCGCGGCCGCGGCGACGCCCCACCGGTCCGACTCGGCGGCGAAGCACGTGGCGGAGAACAGGGCGAGTGCATTCCGCGGACGCAGCTCTCGCAGCGGCGTTTCGAAAGCTGCAGCCACGCGTCGAAAGAAGAAGCGCGCCGCCGCTCGGAAGGCCGCTCGCTGAACCTGAGCGGGGACGCGCGGGCGCGGGTCGGCTCCAAACGAGATCGCGCACCGAGGCCGGCAGCCCGCGCGCGACCTGCACGATCGGGATGCCCGTCTGCACGTTGTGCTCGAGCTCGTCGAAGCAGCGCGGCAGGTCCTACGCCCAGGAAGAATCAGGGGCCAATCGCGCGCTCCGGCCTCGCAGCCCGAAGCGGCGATCTGGCTAGGCGACACCGCGCTCGCGCTCTACCGACTGCCGGCCGACGCGGACGCACAGGTGCGCAGCGGGGGCCCACTGCCGTGCGTCCCGCGCGTCCACCTGATGGCGCTGCGCGTGCGCGACCTCGGTCGCGCGCGAGAGCTGCTCGCAAGAGAAGGGGCGCGCACGCTGCGCGAGGATCGCGAGCGAGGCGAGCTCGTCACGCACCCTGCCGACACGCAAGGGCTGCTGATCGCGTGGGCTCGGCACGAGCTGCCGCGAGATCCGCGCAGCGCGCTCGCCGAATCGATCGAATGCGCCGGCTCAGTCTGACCGCGCCCAGCGCTCGACTCGGGTCCGCAAGGTCCTCCACCCCGACGCCGCGAGGGCGGCCAGCGATGCGAGCGCTGCCCAGTGCGGCAGCGGCATCGAGTGAGGCGAGACGTTCTCAGCGAAGCGTCCGATGCCGAAGAAGTCGAGGTCGCCGTCGACGTCGACGTCCGCGAGCGTGCCCGCGGTGGCGAAACCGTGGAGCGGATTCGCACCCGGTCGGAACGCGGGCGCCGTTGGCGCCCCGCTGTTCTCGAGATAGACGTAGGTCGTACCGACGAGCGCGAGCAGATCGAGATCTCCATCGCGATCGACGTCGGCGAGCATCGAGACTGCGGGTGGCCCACCGATCAGCGAGTTTGCGAAATCGAGCGGAGGCAGCGGGCTGAGTTCGCCCGCGCGCTCGACGAAGACCGCGCTCGCCGCGCTCCCGGTGTTTTCGAAATAGCGAAAGCGGCCGTCGACTCCGACGCCGCAGATCAGATCGAGATCCGCATCGCCGTCGAGATCGCCGAAGGCCGCGGCGCCGCTCAGCCCCAGGCCCTGCGTCGGATTGCCGCTTCCGACCCGAAGCGCGAAGTGGGCCTGCGTCGGCGAGCCGGTGTTCTCGTAGTAGGGGGTGGTTCCGAAGCCGCTCTTGTACACCGCGTCGAGGTCGCCGTCCCCGTCGAGGTCGGCGAGCGCCGGCGGGAGGCTGCTCTCCGGCAATCCGGCAGCGGGGTTGCTCGGGCCCGTGCGCTCTACGTAGGCCGGCGCTTGCGGCGTTCCCGTATTCTTGAAGAAGGTGCTGGGCCGGACGCCGGAACCGCCGATCGCATCGAGATCGCCGTCCGCGTCGAGGTCGCCGAAGGCGAGCCAGCCGGTCGCCAGGGGAGCCAGGGGATTGCGGGCCTCCGCGGGCGACGCGAAGCGGTCTCCGAGATTTTCGAGGACCGCGATCGCTCCCGCGCGATTTCCGACGATCAGATCGAGATCGGCGTCGGAGTCGAGTTGGACGAAGGCCGGCGCGGAATCGCTGCCCACGTCGATTCCCGCGAAGCGAGAGGCACTGCCGCCGCGCAGCCGGAAGTCGGGGGATGCGTTCGTAGCGACGTTCTCGAGCTGCGTCAGGGTTCCGTCTTCGGCTCCGACGACGACGTCGAGGTCTCCGTCCTGGTCGAGGTCGCCGAGGGCGGGAACCGAGTTCGCGCCGACGTCGAAGCCCGCGAGCGGATTGCCCTCGCCGACGAGATGCGAATAGTCGAACCAGAAGAAGGGCGAGCTTTCGCCGAGGAGCAGCAGCGAGATTCCACCATCGGCGTGACCGAGCACGAGGTCGCCAATTCCGATCGGCCCGATCGCGAGCGCGGCGTTGCCCCCGAGGTTCAGCGTCTCGAAGGGGTTGTCGATTCCGGTCTGCTCGCTGAAGAACGCGTCGCTCGGCGCCTTGTGCCAGAGGCGAAGGTTGCCCACGGCGTTGCCCGCGAGGAGATCGACTGCGCCCGCTTCACCCGTGAGATTCGCGACGAGCGGCGCGCTGCGATCGCCCGCGTCGAAGCCCGCAAAGGGATCGTCTATTCCCGTCAGCGCAGAGAATTGGGGGAAAGCGGGTGGGAAAGCGCTGCGCCAGAAGCCCCGAAACCGGCCGTCTGCATCGCCGACGATGAGCGTCTGGTCTTCGAATCCGACGGAGGCGAGCGTAGGGACCGCATTCGCGGCCACCCCGAGCCCGGAGATCGCGGCCGGAAGATTGGGTCGCAGCGACAGGCGCGCAGCGACCGGCTCGAGCGCGAAATGGTGAAAGCGAAGCGGATTCAGCGGCCCTGGGGCGCCGGGCGGCGCCGGTGCGCGCGCGAGGAGTTCGGGCCGCCCGTCGCCATCGAGATCCGCGAAGGCGAGCCGGGTCCAGTCGAGCTTCACCGGCATCGGATTGCCCTCCGCGCTGCGCGTGACGAAGGCAGGCGAGCCCGGCCCGCCCACGTTTTCGAGCCAGCGGTAGCCCGCGCTGACGTCCGGCCGGCCATCGCCGTTCAGATCCGCGGCCGCGAAGGCGTAGGCGCTCGCCGCGAAGGGCATTGCGGCTCCCGTTCGCTCGCTGAAGGCAGCGTTCGACGGAGTTCCGGTGTTTTCGAAATAGCGGGCCTGGCTCGGTCCAGGGTCCGGCGCGCCAAAGGCGTCGGCATCGCCGTCAGCGTCGAGGTCGGCGATCACGAACGCGTGATTCGGAAGCGACGCGGCCGGATTCTGCGCTCCGCTGCGCTCGAGATAGGCCGGAAAAGACGGCGAGCCCGTGTTCTCGAAATAGCGATTGCCGGAGACGAGATCGGGGTCTCCGTCGGCATCGAGGTCGAAGAAGGCGGGGAACTCCGCGCTGCTCGCGCCGGCGAGCGCGTGGCCGCTGCCGACGCGCTGGACGAAGTGCGGATGCGTCGGAAGCCCCGTGTTCTCGAGATAGGTCAGATGTCCGCCGGAACCGAGCGCCGCGTCGAGGTCGCCGTCGCCGTCGACGTCGGCGAAGCTCGTGATCGGATTGGCGCCGCGCGCGGCATCCGCGAGTGGGTGCTCTGCGCCGCTGCGCTCGACGAGCGCCATGGCCGACGCGCTGCCGATGTTCTCGAGGTAGCGAAGCCCGTTGCTCGCGTCCCCGGCCAGGACGTCGAGATCGCCGTCGGCGTCGATGTCGCCGAGCGCCGGTGCGGAGTACCCGCCGAGATCGAAGGAGCTGAAGGGGCTCGCGGGGCCGGTGTTGATGCGCACGAAGGCCGGCGCGCTCGGCGTTCCGGTGTTCAAGAGCAGCGCCAGGCGGCCGTTGTCGTGTCCTGCGACGAGGTCGACATCGCCGTCGGCGTCGATGTCGCCGGCGGCCGGCACCGCGCTCGAGCCGAGGTCTTCAGCGTCGAGCGGGTTGCTCGTTCCCGTGCGCGCGAGAAAGGCGGGTTGTTGCGGGGATCCCGTGTTCTCGAAGTAGGGAAGGGTTCCGTCGCTCTCTCCGAGGACGAGATCGAGATCGCCGTCGGCGTCGAAATCCGCAAACACGATCGCGTTGCCGCTTGCTGCCGCAAGCGGATTCTGCGCTCCGCTCCGCTCGACGAACGCGGGCTCCAGCGCGTTTCCCGTGTTTTCGAAATAACGCAGCGCCCCTGCGACCGCGGCATCCAGATCGCCGTCGGCGTCGAGATCGGCGAAGGCCATGGCGCAGCAGGGCGCCGCAGGCGAGAAGGGACTGCCGTCCGTTCGCCCCACGAAGGCGGGCGCCGAAGCGGTTCCCGTGTTGTCGAAGATCGCGAAGCCGAAGGAAGCACGCGCGTCGACTGCGAGGTCGAGATCGCCGTCCCCATCGAGATCGACGAACGCCGGGTGCGGATTCACGAGATCGCTGTATTCGAGCAGCGGATTCGACGCGTCGCGTTCGACGAAGACCCGCTGTGCGGGAAACTCTGCGCGCGCGGGTGCTGCGGGTCCGGCGAGGCCGAGCAGCGCGAGCAGCGACCCACTCGCGGCGATTCGCAGCGCGAGCTGCAGCGCGCCGGGGTCGCGCCGGTGGCGGCGCAGGAAGCGCTGGATCGCGTGGCGGAGCTCCTGGCGCGAGCCGCGAAATACGCTGCGGCCCTTGAAATAGAGCGCTCGACCGCAGATCTGCGAGAGGCCGGTCGAGCTCCCCCAGTGAGGAGAATCCGACAGCCGCGCAGGAGATCGCTTGCGAGTGCGCATGCACGCCCCGTAGAAATCGACCGTCGGCCGAGCACTTCGAGCCTAGCGAGCGCGCGCAGCCGCAGTCAATCGAAATCTTGCAGAGCGCCGCGCGGCGCTGCGGACTACGCTCGGGAGTGCAGGGTATCCATGGCGGACACAGCGGCGCTCGAAGCGCGCCTGCGCGCGCTCGAGGCGCGTGTAGCGGAGGTCGAGGCAGTCCAGGCGATCGAGCGGTCGCGCCGGTCAGTTCCCCGCGGATTCCCAGTTTGACCTTGATCGGCCGTCGATTCGGCCGCCAATTTTTCCTACGCACGGGAGCTCTACTGATCGCCGGCATCGAGGAGGGGCGCCTACCATGACCCGCGCAGTGAGGCGCGTGCGAACCGTGATCAGCGGCTACAGCCGCGCGACCGCGAGGATCGCGGCGACGCTGCCCGCGGCTGCGATCAGGTAGAGCAGGCTCCCGACTGCGGCGTCGCGCTCAACGCCGCCGAAGTCGATCGCGAGCGCGCGCAGGTGGTGCGCGCCCTTCCAGAGCGGCAGCGCGCATAGCGCCACCAGGAAGAGACGCCCGATCGGATGCGAGGCCAGCGCATGGGCGCGCTCGTACGCGAGCGCGGCCGGATCGACGATCCCGATCGGAACCGCGAGGCCGACGACCAGGATCCAGCCGGTCAGCAGCATCGTCCCGATCAGGATGCCCTGGCCGAAGAGCAGCCAGATGATCGGCTCGAGCTTGAGCAGCAGGTGCTTCATCAGAAGAGACCTCCGGAGAGGATCGCGACCACGAGCAGCGTGATTCCGAGCCACGCCGCGTAGAGGCCGGCCAGGATCACCGGCCCCGGCGGCGGCTTCGCGGGGCCGATGCGCGGCGGCTGGGCCTTCGGGAACAGGCTGAAGAAGCGCACTGCGACGAAGCAGACGGCTGCGAGCGTCAGCAGGTGGAAGAGCACGTAGAGCGGGTGCGAGAGCTGCTGCTGGATCCGCGCCCAGGCTTCTGCGCCATCGCCCAGTGCCCACACCACCCGCAGCGCGACGAAGCCGACCAGCAGGTACAAGAGGCCCGTCGCGTCGAAGAGTGTGTAGGCCCGGTAGTTGCCCGCGAAGGGGTAGGCCGCCGGCATCTTCGGCGGCGCCGTGCGCGTGCGGCCCGGCTGGTGGGGCTGCATCGCATGCGGGTGGGCGTTTCGCGCCATGGCGCTATTTCCCTCCGCGCGAGAGGACCAGGCCCTTCGCCCAGTCGATCACCGCGCCGAACTTGGCCTGGTTGATCGCGGCCGCCGGATCCACGTGCTTCGGGCAGACCTCGCTGCACTCGTTCGCATACGAGCAGGAGAAGACCGTGCCTTCGCCGCGGAAGATTTCGTTGCGCAGCGCCGCGCCTTCGTCGCGCGAATCGAGGTTGTAGCGGTGGCCGAGCGCGATCGCTGCCGGGCCGAGGAATTCCGGGTCGTTCGCGACGACCGGGCACACCGCATAGCAGAGCATGCAGTTGATGCACAGGCTGAATTGCTTGAATTCCTCGAGCTGCTCGGGTGACTGCCGGTGCGTGCCCTCTTCGACAGCGCGCTCTTTCGCGCGCAGGATGAAGGGCTTCACCTTGGTGAGCTTCTCCATGAAGCCCTCGAGCTCGATCACGAGATCCCGGACCACCGGGAAGTTCGAGAGCGGCTCGATCGTGACCGTGTCCGGCAGCTCGTCGACCGGCTTCTTGCAGCTGAGCGTCGGCACGCCGTTCACGTTCATCCCGCAGCTGCCGCAGACCGCCATGCGGCAGGACCAACGGTGCGAGAGCGTGCCATCGAGCTCGTCTTTGATGTAGTTGATCGCGTCGAGGACCTTCCAGTTGCGCTCGCAGGGCACTTCGTATACCTGCTCGCGCGGCGCCGGATCGACGTCCGGGTCGAAGCGCTGCACCACGAACTTCTTCACCTTGTTGTCGCTCATCTCAGTATTTCCGCTCCTCAGGGACCCACTTGCCGAGCGTCACGCTCTTCTGCTCGAGGCGCGGCGCAGCCGTGCCCTGCCGCAGGCAGAGCGTGTGGTACAAGAAATTCGCGTCGTCGCGCTTCGGGAAGTCGCGCCGCGTGTGCGCACCGCGCGATTCCTTGCGCGCGAGCGCCGAGACGGCAATCGTCTCGGCGACCTCGAGCATGTTTTCGAGCTCGATCGCCGCGAGGATCTCGGTGTTGAAGACCCGACTCTTGTCGTCGACGCGCAGATCCGCATAGCGCTGCCGCAGCTGCGCGATCAGGCCCACGCAGCGCGCCATCGAATCCTCGCGGCGATACACGCCGCAGCCGTCCTCCAGCGCGACGTTCATCTCCCGCCGCAGCGCCGAGATGCGCTCGCCGCCGCGCTTGCCGCGGAGCCCTTCGATGCGCGCGTTCTCCTGCTCGCCGTGGTGCCGCAGCGGCGCCTCGGGGAGGTCGCTGATGCCCTTGCTGTACTGCACCGCGTGCAGCGCGGCTCGCGCGCCGAACACCAGGCACTCGGTCAGCGAGTTCGAGCCGAGCCGATTCGCGCCGTTCAGCGAGGCGCAGGCCACTTCCCCGGCCGCGTAGAGGCCCGGGATCGACGTCGCGCCGTCGATGTTCGTGTCGACGCCGCCCATCATGTAGTGGAGGACCGGCCGCACCGGGATCGGCTTCTCGATCGGGTCCACGCCGATGTAGAGCATCGAGAGCTCGCGCACCATCGGCAGGTTCTTCAGGATCAGGTCCGCGCCGAGGTGCCTGAGATCGAGATCCGCGTGCTGGCCGTCGGGGCCCTCGATCCCGCGGCCGGCTTCGATCTCCTGGATGATCGCGCGCGAGATCATGTCGCGCGGGCCGAGCTCGGCCTTCTGCCCAACGCCGTAATCGCGCGTGACGAGGAAGCGCTCGCCGTCCTTGTTCTTCAGGTGCCCGCCCTCGCCGCGCGCGGCCTCGGTGATCAGGATGCCGGTGCCGGGCAAGCCCGTCGGGTGGTACTGGACGAACTCCATGTCCTTCAGCGCGACGCCGGCCTGATAGGCGAGCGCCATGCCGTCGCCGGTCTTGATGTTGCCGTTCGTCGTGAAGGGGAAGCACTTGCCGGCGCCACCGGTCGCGAGGATCACCGCGCGGCCCTGGATCACGCGCACGACGCCCTCGCGCATGTCGAGCGCGACCACGCCGCGCACCACGCCGTTCTCGATCGCAAGCTTCGTCACGAATTGCTCGTCGTAGCGGACGATCTGCGCATAGCGGAGAGACTGCTGGAACAGCGTGTGCAGCAGGTGGAAGCCGACCTTGTCGGTCGCGTACCAGGTGCGCTTGGTGGTCATGCCGCCGAAGGCGCGCGTGGCCACCGTGCCGTCCGGATTGCGGCTCCAGGGGCAGCCCCAGTGCTCGAGGCGGATCAGCTCCTTCGGCGCCTGCTGCACGAAATACTGGATCACGTCCTGGTCGCCGAGGAAGTCCGAGCCCTTCACGGTGTCGAAGCCGTGCATCTCGAAGCTGTCGTCCTCGCGCGCGACGGCCGCGGCGCCGCCCTCGGCCGAGACCGTATGGCTGCGCATCGGGTAGACCTTCGAGACCAGTGCCACCGAGACGCGCGGATCGGCCTCGCAGGCGGCGATCGCCGCGCGCAGCCCGGCCGCGCCTCCCCCGACGATGACCAGATCGTGGCGTAGGACTTCCATCCGTTCGGATTCCTCAGTGGCGCGGCCGGCGGGACCTTGCCGCGGAGCCCGCCTGGCGCCGCGGCAGTTTGTAACGAATCCGGCGGGGCAGCGAAACGATCGGCTTCAGCGCGCCGCGCGCGGGGCCGGCTGCTGCTGGGAGAGGCAGTGCAGGGTTCCGAGGCCCAGGACGAGGGATCCGGCGGGAACCCCCACGACGTCGCGCCCCGGCAGCAGCTCGCGCAGGATCGCCAGCGCGCGAGCGTCGCTCGAGGCGCCGAAGACCGGCACCAGCGCAACGCCGTTTGCCAGGTAGAAGTTCGCGTAGCTCGCCGGGCAGCGCGCGGCGCCCGCGAGCTGCGGCGGGGGCATCGGGAGCTCCGCGATCCGGAATGGCTTTCCCTGCAGGTCGCGCAGCGCGCGCAGCTGCGCCCGCGCGGCCGCGAGCGGCGCGTGGTTCGCGTCGCGCGGATTCGCTTCGCAAGCAGTGACGATCAGATCGGCCGCGACGAAACGCGCGAAATCGTCGATGTGCCCGTCCGTGTCGTCCCCTGCGATTCCGTCGGCGAGCCACAGCACCTGGCGCGCGCCGAGCCAGCGCGCGAGGCGCTGCTCCATCTGCTCGCGGCTGCGCCCGATCTCGCGGTTCGAATTCAGCAGGCAGCTCTCGGTCGTGAGCACGCAACCCCGACCGTTGCCGTCGACGCTGCCGCCTTCGAGCACGAAGCCCGGCCGCAGCGCCTTCGAGCCGAGAACCTCGGCGATCCGATCGGGAACGGCGTCGTCGAGATCGAAGGGCGGATACTTCTGGCCCCACGAATCGAAGCCGAAGCCGATCGGCTGCACGCTGCCGTCGGCGGCATGCACGAAGGTCGGGCCGGAGTCGCGGATCCAGGCGTCGTTGGTCGGGATGCGGTGGAAGCGCAGGCGATCGCGATCGGCTCCCGCGGCGCGCAGCTGCGACTCGGCCGCGCGCTCGACCTCCGCCGTTCCGACCAGCAGCTCGACCGGCTCGCGCGCCGCGAGCTCGCGCACGAAGACGGCGTACTCGCGCCGGGCGGCCTCGAGCTGGCCCGGCCAGGTGTCGGGATTCTGCGGCCACACCAGCCAGGTGGCGGTGTGAGGCTCCCATTCCGCGGGCCACCGGAGGGCGGGCCAGCGGAGGGCCGGCCAGCGCAGCGCGGGTTCCTGCATCGCTCGCTCGAGGTCAGTCGCGGAAGCGGCGCGTCAGGTCCGCGTAGGCGTCGATGCGGCGGTCGCGCAGGAAGGGCCAGTGGCGGCGTGTCTGCTCGACCAGAGAGAGATCACAGTCGACGATCAGCGTCTCTTCGCGCTCGGCCGACGCGCGCGCGAGCACGCGGCCGAAGGGATCCGCGACGAAGGACTGGCCCCAGAAGCGGATCCCGCCCTCGCGGCCGACGCGGTTCACCGCGACCACGAAGACGCCGTTCGCGATCGCGTGCGAGCGCTGGATCGTCTCCCAGGCGTCGTGCTGCGCGGTATCCACGTCCGCGCTCTCATCGAACTGCCAGCCGATGGCGGTCGGGTAGAAGAGCAATTGGGCGCCCGCGAGCGCAGTCAGGCGCGCGGCCTCCGGATACCACTGGTCCCAGCACACCAGCGCTCCGACGCGCGCACGCTTCAGTGAGAACGCGCGGAAGCCCAGATCGCCCGGCGTGAAGTAGAACTTCTCGTAGTAGAGCGGGTCGTCCGGGATGTGCATCTTGCGGTAGAGGCCCGCGATCGCCCCGGATTCGTCGAGCAGCGCCACCGTGTTGTGGTAGAGGCCTTCCGCGCGCCGCTCGAAGAGCGAAGCCAGGATCGCGACGCCGTGGCGAGCGGCGAGCTTACCTAGCAGCTCTGTGCTGGGCCCGGGAATCGGCTCCGCGAGGTCGAAGCGAGCGGCGTCCTCGCTCTGGCAGAAGTATTCGGAGCGGAACAGCTCCTGCAGGCAGATCACCTGTGCCCCACGGCGCGCGGCGTCCTCCGCCGCAGCGGCGCTGCGGCGCAGATTCTCCCCCGGGTCGCTGCCGCAACAGAGCTGCACGAGGCCCACGCGCAGGACCGGAGCGCCCGCTCTCGCGTCGGGTTTCGACATCGCGTTGGAAGCTACCACCGCTCCGCGCCAACAGCCCCGCCGCTGCAGAGCCGCGCGGAGCGCTCAGAGCGCCGTGACCGCGCCCCGCCGCTTCATGCCCTCGGGCACTTCGGACTTCTGGCTCCGGCGCATCAGCGAGAGCATCTGGTGTTCGAGGATCTCGAGGGTCCAGCTGTACATGCCGTCGTCGGCCTTGGCGCCCTTGGGCTTGCGACAGCTGCGATCCCGGCGACCCCATAGCAGGAGATAGGGCTTGCGCTGTTCCTGGGCGATCTTGAGCTCGGCGCTGACGCGTGAGGACTCGTCGGTGTGCTCGCCGCAGATCACGATGACCTCGCTCGAGCCCGAGATGCGATCGCGCGTGCGCTCGGACCACTGCTCGGTGATTTCACCGCCCTCCGAGCGGTTCGCGACCGCGAAGGTCGATCGCCCACGAGATTGCTCGAGCAGGCGATCGTGCAGATCCCGATCGTGGTCGAGGTCGAAGCTCATGAAGATCCGGACCTTCGACATCGCACCTTTCTCCAGGACCGCCTCCGGGCGAACGCACCCGGCGCGGGCCGGAGAGCGCGGCGCGGGAGAGGGCAGAGCCCCCTCCCACGCCGCTCGAAGGGACTAGTAGCGGTCGCGGCGCTGGAAGCCGCCGCCGCCACCACCACCACCACCACCACCACCGCCGCCCGAGCGCTGCTTATCCTGGGCCTCATTGACCCGCAGCGCGCGGCCGCCGAGCTGCGTGCCGTCGAGCGCGCGAATCGCGTCGGCTGCCGCAGTTGCATCCGCCATCTCCACGAACGCGAAGCCGCGCGGGCGACCCGTTTCGCGATCCATGATCACGTTCACGGAGTCCACCGTGCCATGGCGAGCGAACAGCTCGCGCAGGTCGCCCTCCGTCGAAGAGAAGGGGAGATTGCCGACATACAGTTTCTTGCTCATCTAGACAGATCCTCGTCGCTCGGTCAAAGCTGCCTGCGACACGCCTCGGTACCCGGCCCGGCACGTCCGGGCGCGGAAGCTCCGACGAATGGAAAACCCGCAGCGGGAGCTCATCGCTCTTGGGCTGCCGGGTCGAGAAACGGATTCGAGGGGAAAACAGAGACGAGCGGTAAGGCGGACGCCTGCTGGCCGATCGAATTCTTCTCGCGCTGGAACGCTAGCAGAGATCGGGCGACGGGGCAGGCACCCGCTCCCGGGCGCCGCGGGGAGGGCCTGCGCCGCTCACGCGTGCACCGCCGGTGAGGGCGCAGCCGACGCGGCCGGAAGCAGCAGGCGACCCGCGACCCCCGCCAGCAGCGCGGCCGCACCGGAGGCGCCGAGGACCGCGAGCTTCGCGGTTTCGAGCAGCTCGCCGGGCGGCAGCGCGAGCCCGGCCACGAAGAGCGCCATCGTGAAGCCGATCCCCCCCACGAGGCCGACGACCGCGACGCCCGTCCAGCCCACGCCGCTCGGCAGCACCGCGACGCCGAGGCGAACCGCGAGCCAACTGAGCGCCAGGATCCCGAGCAGCTTCCCGAGCACGAGTCCAACCGCGACACCCGAGAAGACCGCGAGACCGCTGCCCTGGAAGCTCGCCCCGCCCAGCGGCACGCCCGCGTTCGCGAGCGCGAAGAGGGGCATGATTCCGAAGGCCACCCAGGGGTGCAGCGCGTGCAAGAGGCGCTCCGCCGGCGCGGCGGCCTCCTGGCGCGCGCGCTCGAGTGCATCGAGATGCTGCAGCAGCTCGTGGGAAGCGCCCGCGTCGCGCGCCGCCGCGACGCGCTGCAGCGCCTCGGCGGCGAAGTCGCGGCGCCCGAGCCAGGCCTGGACGGGAGTCATCAGGCCCAACGCGACACCGGCGAGCGTGGGGTGGATGCCGCCCGCGTAAGCGCCGCCCCAGACCACGAGCGCGGGAGCGAGATAGGCCGCCGGAGGTCGCACGCCGATCGCGCGCAGCGCGAAGACCGCGGCGATGCCCGCAGCCATCACGGCCATGCCGGCCGCCTGGATTCCGGAGGAGTAGAAGAGCGCGATCACGAGGATCGCCCCGATGTCGTCGATCACCGCGATCGCCAGCAGCAGGATCCGGAGCGCGGGCGCGACGCGGGGGCCGAGCAGCGTCAGCACGCCGACCGCGAAGGCGATGTCGGTCGCCATCGGAATGCCCCAGCCGCGCTGCGCGGGACCGGCGCCATTGAAGCCGAGGTAGATCGCCGCCGGGGCGAGCATCCCGCCGAGCGCCGCGAGCAGCGGCAGCGCGGCGCGCCGGGCGTCCGAGAGCGCTCCGTCGTGCATCTCGCGCCGGATCTCGAGGCCGACCGCGAAGAAGAAAATCGCCATCAGCCCGTCGTTGATCCAGAAATGCAGATCGCGCTCGAAGTGGAATGCGCCGAGACGCAAGCCGATCGGGGTGTGCCAGAGGCCCGCATAGCTCGCGCTCCACGGGGAGTTCGCCCACACGAGCGCAACAGCCGCCGCGGCGAGCAGCAGCAGGCCGCTCGCGGCTTCGATTGCGAGGAATCGCTCGACCGAGCGCGTCAGCTCACGCGCCACGCGCTGCGCGGGCTCCCAGCTCCCGGGCGGCGGGGCCAGCTTTTGCGCGAAGCGACTCGCCATCGCGCGCGAGTCTAGTGCGAGCGCGGCTGGCCCGAGATCGCGGCACCGCGGCCGTGGCGGGCGCGCGCGGACGGAATCGGTCGGAAGCGTTTCTGCGCGCGACCGGATCTGTCACTTCGCGGCGCCAAGCTCGCCGATGTGGCGCCGACCCTTCCCGATTCCTTGAGCCGTTGCGATGCCGATGCGCAGTTCACCCCCAGCGAGGCCTCCGCCGCGTGGCGCCTCCCCCGCGCCGCGGCGGAGGCCGGCCAGGCCCTGCTCGTGATCGCGCTGTTCGCGATCGGCGGACTCTGCGTGGCGGCCGGCGCCTCTCGGCCAGGCAGCGCGGCGCTCCCACTCATGGGCACCGAGGTGTGGCCGCCGGCCGCCGCGTACCCTTCTCCGGCGATGAGCGACCCGGAGCAGGACGACGCCACTCCCCCCGAGGAGGCTCCCGAGCCCGAATCTGTACTCCCGCGCCGCTGGCTGATCGACGGCTACAACCTCCTGCACGTCGCGCTGCTCGGCGGCAAGCCGCGGGCAGCGCAGTGGTGGAATGCCGCGCACCGAAGCCAGGTGCTCACGGCGGTCGCGAGCTACGAAGATCCCGCGGCCGAGTTGGTCGTCGTATTCGATGGAAGCGAGCCCCCGGAGGCACAGCAGGAGCCGGATCAGGGGACAGCGGGCCGAGCGCGCGTTCCCGCGATCCACTTTGCGCCCTCGGCAGATGACTGGGTCGTGCGCGAGCTGCGCGCGTGCGCGGATCCCGCGGCTGTCGGCGTCGTCACCGCAGACCGCCGGCTCGCGGCGCGTGCGCGCTCGAAAGGCGCCCACGTCGAGAAGCCGGCCGTGTTCCTGCGGCGCTGCCTGCCTCCTCGGACCTAATAGGGTCTATTTCACCCCATCCTAGGCTCGCGCCGCTTGCTCTGAAAGCCATTGAGTTCGCGCCGAAAAATCGCGACGCGGTTGACCCGAAGCCCGCTGCAGAAATAAGGTGGCGGCCTTCATGTCCGAAGCCGCGCCTCCGTCTCCGCCGGACTCGACGCACCCCCGTCATCGCGAATCCTGGACCCTGAACATGGCCCGCTGGATCGTCGGGCACCGCGGCATGATCGCCTCCGCGCTGCTCGCGACCACGGCATTCCTCGGGTACCCGATCCTGAACATGGCGCTGAGCGCCTTCGGCGCGCCGCTGCCGGGGCCGCGCGTCCGCATCGACACCAACGCGCG
>CAYTJA010000201.1:0-10678 GCA_964437835.1 uncultured Spirochaetales bacterium | reverse complement strand
GACGACGAAGACGCGGTCGTTGCCGCCGCGGGCGAGGGTCAGGCTGCCGCCGTGCGCCTTCACCAGCGATTCGGCGATCGAGAGCCCGAGCGAGGGCAGGCCCGGATCGGCTTCCAGCGAGGAGCCACCGGAACCGCAGCGGCACAGCACGCGCAGCGTCGAGTGGCCGTTCTTCGAGTGATAGTGCGAGGCGACGTAGAGGTCGCCGCGATCCGGAACGCTCGCGAGCGCCGCATCGATCAGGCCCTCGAGTGCGAGCCTCAGCTGCTCGGCATCTCCGAAGATCTCCGGGTGCTCGGATTCGAGCTCCTTCAGCACCAGCAGCCGCCGGCTGCGGATCGAGGCCTGGCGCGCGTCGAGGATCTCCTCGAGCAGCTGGGTCGAATTCGCGCGCCCGGCGCGCGGTTCGCTGAGCTCGCTCCAGCGCGCGAGCCGATCGAGCACTTCACTCAAGCGCCGCGCATCGCGCTGCACGTCCTGGCTGAACGCGTCTCGAAATTCGGGATCGGCGAAGCGCTGCGGCAGCAGCTGCGCGAAGGTGAGGATCGACGACAGCGGATTGCGCAGCTCGTGCGCGAGGGCCTGTGCGAGTCGCCGGATCTCCGTCGACTCGGTGGCGGCGCTGTGTTCGGCTGCAGCAGCCAGCTGTGCAGCCGATCGGCGCTCCTCCGCAGGAGTGTGCTTTCGTTCCGAAGCCGCATCTGCCTCGCTCTCGACTTCGACTGCGTGCGCGGACTCCCACCCGGGCTCGCTGCTCGGCTCGGAGGTTGCGAGCTCCGGCGAGGCCTCGGGCATCACTTCGAGCTGCTCGAGCACCGCTTCGGAATCCAGATCGGCGAGGGCGATCGGCAGGTCGGCGGCTGCAGCCGGCGCCGGCTGCGACTCCACTCGGGGCGGCGCTGCCGTGGCGGCACCCGCCGTCGCTGCGGGCGGCGGGGCATTCCAGCGTGGGGTCGCGGGGCTGCGCTGCACCTGCGCGGGCCGCGCTTCGAGCGCGAGCAGCGTTTCCGGCGCGTGCGCGCCGCGCGGCGCGAAGGGCGCGCCCGCGTAGACGAGGTCGCCGGCGTGCAGCGGCTCACAGCGGCTCGCAGCGAGACTGTGCACGACGACGGCCTCCAGCTCGCGCAGGTTGCCGGGCCAGTCGTGCAGCACCAGCGCCGAGATCGCGCTTTCGTGGAAATGGCGAGCCGGGAGCTCGCGTTCGGCGCACCAGACCGCCGCGCAATCCGAGGCGACCGCGGTGATCGCGTGGCGCCGTTCGCGCAGCGGCGGAATCCGCATCACGAGCCCCGAGAATGCCTCCTCGAGCGCGAGCTCGAGGCCGATCCCACCTGGCCGGTTCTGCGCCGTGGCGATCCAGCGCAGGCGCGCGCCGCGCAGCTTCGGGGCCGGCGGCCCGAGCTCCAGCCAGTCGAGCAGCTCGCGCTGCGAGGCCGCAGGCAAGCGGTCGACGTCCTCGAACCACAGCGTCGACGCACGCACCGCGCGCTCGCCACGCGCGCGTGCGCGCAGGATGCGGTCGAGCTCCTCGACCTGCATGCCGCTTCGGCAGGGCAGATGGATCAGCGCGCCCGCGCGCATGCCGCCGAAGCTGTGCAAATAACGCACGAGCAGCGACTTTCCGGTGCCGGCTTCGCCCTCGATCAGCAGGCGCACGTCGCGCAGATCCGGCTCGGTCGCGCGCATGAGCTCCGGGAGTGCCAGATCCGAGAACCAGCGACTCATGCGCGCGGTCAGCGCGTCGAGGGCCGGGCGCTGTGAGAGCGGGAGTGGGCCGCTGCGCCGCCGCGAGGTCGCAGTCTCGACGCGCCAGCGCAGCGAACGCGCATCGACCGGCCACGAACACAGCTCCGCGTCGAGGGTGTCGAAGAGGCGTCGAGCGTCGCGCTCGCGGCCGGCCGGCGCGACGAGGATCCAGGCCGCATCGCCGAGGCGCTGCGCAAAGCGATGCGCGAAGACGAGCTCCTGCTCGAAATCTCCCGAGAGGCTGAGCAGCACGACCTGCGGCCGCGGCGCGGCTTCGAAGAGCTTTGCCTCGGCGCCGCCCAGCACGCAGTCGTCCCCGGCGCCGCACAGACGCGCAAGTAGCGCGCGCTGCTCGGCTTCGCGATCGACGATCCAGAGCGCCTGCATGTGTCTTCTCACCCGCTGCGAGAGGAGGTCGAACGGACTTCCCCGGGTTCTCCCTGGGCAAGCCTCGTGCCATGTGCAGGGCCCCGGCGCTTCGGGTGCACGGCCGAGCTTCAAGTCCCGTGCCGGGTTCGCGTGGACGCGGGCGTCCCGAACGCTTTCGCGCGGGCGAGGCGCGGCTCGAAGGGAGCCGTGCCACCCAAGTTGGGAAACAGATTACCCTCCGCGTCATGCTGCGAAGGGGTCGGCGTCGGAACCTTCCGGGCCGTGAGATCTGTGCGTGCGCGTGCGCAGCGCTTGCGTGGATCGCTCCCGCGCCGGGCGCGATCGCGACCGACGCCAGCGCGCCGGACGCGCCGCCCGCGGCGGCGGAGCTGCAGCTCGCGGGCACCTGGCACGTGCTGATCCACTATCGCGACGCCTCCGGGCCGAACCCCGAGGCCTGGCACTGGGACGAGCGCGTCTGGATTTTCGAGATCGGCGCGGATGCGCTGCGCTGGACCGAGTACCCGATCGTGCTGTTCCACGACGACCGCGGCCGCTTCGAATCGCTGGGCACGCAGCGGCAGGCTCGCGTGCTCGACGCCTGGGAGCCCGACGAGAGCCAGCGCGCGCAGATTCGCTCGGGTCTCGAGGTCAACCCGCGGGGGCGCAACGTCAAGGAGCTGCGCGGCTCGCAGGCGAGCGGCTGGCGCAGCGGGGACCAGCTGCGGCCGACCGCGTCCCGGCTGATTTCCTACGTCGAGGATTGGAGCATCGGGGGCCTTCCCGCGGCGCCGGTGTTCACGCAGACCGACCTGATGGGATCGAGCGATCTGGATTCGCTCGAGGGCGTGACCCGCTATGCGACCGAAGAAATCCGCGCGGGCCGCGACGAATTGCGCGGCAGCTTCACGCGCGACGGCGCCCGCAATGGCCGCTTCCAGATGCGGCGCGCGGGCCCCGTCCAGTCGGTCGGCGAGCGCTCGCAGCAGGAGATCCGCAAGCGGGTCGGAGCGCCGCTGCCGTGAGCTCTCGAGCTGAAGCGGTGGGTCGCCACTCGCGGAGCGGAGCTGCGCCACAGCGGCGCGCGCGTCGCGACGACCTCGACGCGCTCGTCGCGCTGTGGCTCGCGCTGTGCGAGCACCACGCCGAGCTCTCGCCGCAGTTCCGGCTCGGGCCCGAAGCTGCGCAGGAGCTGCGCCGGCAGCTCGCCGATCAGCTCGGGGACCCCGACCAGGCCTGCTTCGTGGCCGACGCGCCCGAGGGCGGTCTCGCCGGCTTCTGCACGGTCCGCGTCGATCGTGCGGCCCCGATCCTCGACGACCCGCTGCGCGCCGAGATCCTGGATCTCTTCGTGCGCCCCGCGCGCAGGCGCGCAGGTCTTGGCGCCGCGCTGCTCGAGGCCGCATTGGCCTGGCTGCGGGCTCGTGGGATCCGCCGCGTGGAGGTGCGCGTGCTGACGCGCAACGCCGTCGGGCAGCGCTTCTGGCGCGCGCATGGCTTCGGGAGCTTCGTGGACGTCCTGGAACGCGCTGTGTAGATTTCCTCCGCCGCATATCGCCCCTGCAACCGCTCTCAAATTGCGATCGAAGGGTTCTGCCGATGTCCTCTGAACGCCCGGATTCCAAGACCTCCAATGTCGAGCTCGAGGGTCTGAACCCGCTCGCACGCGAGCTCGGCGCGCGGCTGCTGGCCGCCGCGCCCGAGGTCTGGCAGATGCTCTCGCCGCTCGGAAAGCGCTTGTATTTCCCAAAGGGGATCCTGACCCAGACCGCGGAAGCGCGCGAGAAGGCCAAGCGCTTCAACGCGACGATCGGCATCGCGACCGAGGGCGGCGCGCCGATGGTGCTGCCTTCGGTGATGCGCCACCTGCAGGGGATCGAGGCGGCCGATGCCGTGAACTACGCGCCGCCCGCCGGCCGGCAGAGCCTGCGCGAGCGCTGGCGCGAGAAGCTGTTCGCCGAGAATCCGTCTCTCGCCGGGAAGCGCTTCGGGCTGCCGATCGTGACCTCCGCGATCACGCACGGGCTGGCCCTCGCGGGCGATCTCTTCGTCGAGCCGGGCGATCTGATCCTGCTCCCCGACAAGCTGTGGGGGAACTATCGCCTGACCTTCGAGATCCGCCTCGGCGCGCGCATCGCGACCTTCCCGTTCTATGCGGGCAGTGGCTTCGACACCGCCGGCTTCGCGCGCGCGCTGCTGCAGCACGGCGCCGAGCGCCAGAAGCTGCTGGTGCTGCTGAACTTCCCGAACAATCCGACCGGCTACATGCCGACCGCAGCCGAGGCAGCAGAGATCGTTTCGGCGCTGGTGCTGCAGGCCGAGCGCGGCACGCGTGTCGTCGCGATTTTCGACGACGCGTACACGGGGCTCTTCTACCACCTCGGGGGGCGCTCGCAGAGCGAATCGCTCTTCGGCCAGGCCGTCGGCCGGCACCCGAATCTGCTCGCGCTGCGCCTCGACGGTGCGACCAAGGAGCTCTTCGCCTGGGGTCTGCGCTGCGGCTTCATCAGCATCGGCCCGGGCCGCGCGGACACGGCCGAAGAAGTGTGTCAGATCCTCGACGCGAAGCTCCGCGGCGCGATCCGCGGCGGCGTTTCGAACGGCTCCCAGCTCTCGCAGACGCTCGTGGAGCGCGCTCTCGCTTCCTCGACGATCGACGCCGAGCGCAAGCAGAAACACGAGACCCTGCGCGCGCGCGCCGCGAAGGTCTTCGAGGTCGTGAAGCAGGAGCGCTTCCGGGACGTCTTCGAGCCCTATCCCTTCAACAGCGGCTATTTCATGTGCATCGCTGCGAAGGGCGTGGACGGCGAGGCGGTGCGCTTGCGGCTGCTCGACCACTACGGCATCGGCCTGATCGCGACCGGCGGCCCCGACCTGCGGATCGCGTTCTCTTGCCTCGAGCTGTCGCAGATCGAGCCGATGTTCGAAGACGTCGCGAAGGCGATCCGCGAGCTGCAGCAGCGCTAGCCTTGTGGTCCCGGTCCGGGCGCAGCCCGGACCACCCCGCTTCGCTCGGCTGCGCCTCGCTGCGCGCCGGGCCTTGCGGGTCCCGGTCCGGGCGGGTCCAGTCGGCCGATGCATGCGTCAGCCCAGCTTCGAGAGCACCTCGTCCGCGCAGCGGCGGATGCCGGCAACTGCGCCGCCACCGGCCGCGAGCGCCGGCAGCGGAATCACCAGCCGGCCGACGCCGAGTGCTTCGTAGCGCGGCACGGCGTCGACACCCTCGACCGGTGGAAGCCACATCGCAGTGATCTCGACGCTCGAACGATCGCGCCCGGCGGCGGCGCAGGCCGCATCGAGCGACGGGAGCAGGGCCTCGAGTTGCTTCAGGTTGTTGGTCGGCGCATACCAGCCGTCGCCGTAGCGAGCGATGCGCTCGAATGCCTTTCCCTTCGATCCGCCGATGATCACCGGGAACGGTTTCTGGACGGGCGTCGGATGGCTCTTGAAGCCCTGCCACTTCAGGAAGGTACTCTTGTGCTCGACGACGTCGCCGGACCACACCTTGCGCATCGCCTGGATCGCGTCGTCGAAGCGCGCGCCGCGGCGCTCGAACGGAACGCCGAGCGCGGCGAACTCTTCCGCGAGCCAGCCGATCCCGACGCCGAGCATGAAGCGCCCCTTCGACACGAAATCGAGGCTCGCAACCTGCTTCGCGAACAGCAGCGGGTTCGTCTGCGACAGGATGTTGACACCCGTCGCGAGCCGCACCCGATCGGTGTTCGCTGCGATCGCAGCGAGCGCGATCAGCGGATCGACGAAGTTCGTCTCGGGCGTGACGCCCATCTTGCCGTCGCCGCTGTAGGGATACTTCGACGCGTAGTCGATCGGCACGATCACGTGCTCGAAGGTCCAAAGCGACTCGAATCCATGGGTCTCCGCGGTGCGCGCGATCTCGAGCATCGCATCGGCGTTCTTCACGCCGACGTTCACCGGAATCAGGCCGATCTTCACGGACTTCTCCTCGTGCGCGGCTCAGACCGCGAGAGTTGCGCAGTACTTCTCCCAGCGGTCGAACGCCGCCAGCATCCGGACGTGACGCGACTGTACATCGGCTCGCTGCTCGGGATGCGAGAAGACCCATCCGCGTGCTGCATGCGGTCGATCGGGCGCCATCGACGGCCGCGGAGCAGAATCCCATGGCAGAGGCTGCACTCACCTTCGAGGTCGGGCGATCCGACTGGAAGCAGGCTCGCTTCGTCGAGGGGCCGATCCCTGCACTTGCACCCGGGCAGGTGCTGTTCCGCGTGGACCGCTTCGCGCCAACCGCGAACCACATCACCTACGCGGTCGCCGGAGACGGACTCGGCTACTGGCAAGTCGCGCGAGAGGTTTTCGTCGAAGAGGAGCTTCACGCAGCCGAGCTGGCGGCGGATTTTCGCTCGCGTTCGGCTGCGAGGGCCAAGGCGGCGCGGATGTCCTCGCACTCGAGGTCCGGGAAGTCGGCAAGGGTCTCCTCCTCGGTCATCTCCGACGCCAGGTATTCGAGGACGTCATGCACGATGATCCGGAGGCCGCGAATGCACGGGCAGCCCCGCACTTGCCGGGCTCGATCGCAATCCGCTCGCGCCAGTCCACAGAACCGAAGGTGCCGAAGGGTGGACCCATCGCCGCTACTGCCGCTCGAGGCTGCTTGCAGCACTGCACGCAGCATGAAGAGCCGCACCGATCCGGTTCCGCCGCGCTGGTCCGAGGCCGTGCTGATCTCGCTGCCGATGTGGAAGGGCGATCGCGGCGAGCTGTTCCACGAGTTCTTCCGGCTCGTAGATCACGCGGGTGGTGCCGTCGCGCCAGCCGTGCTTCAGGCGGTAGAGGAGACGGCCGCCCTCTTGTCAATCGTTCTTCAGGAGGTGCTCGACGTCCCGCGCGCCGTGCAGCACCGCGATGACGGTGAGGGGTTTGCTCTCCGGATCGTAGACGAGGAGATACGAGAACACGCTCCAGAATTTCAGCTGCCGCCGGGTGAGATCTTCGCGGGTGTGGCCCATCTCCGGCATCGCGCAAGTCGGCTCGCAGCATCGTGAATCGCATGTCGGACGCGGACCGCAGCATCCTCGCTCTCGGCCGAGATGTGGTCGATGATGTCGAAGAACTGGTTCTCGGCCTCCTCAGTGAAGACGAACGCAGCGCTCATCCGGCGCGCTTGCGGCCGCGCTGCTTGATGCGTTCGTCGACTTTGCGGAACACTTCGTCGCCGTCGACAACCTTCCCCGCCTGAGCCTGGAGCCAGCCTCGCTCGATCTGCTCGCGCCATTTCAGGCGGATCTCGTCGTGCTCCTTGAGTAGCCTGAGGCTCTCGCGAATCACCTCGCTCGCATTGTTGTACAGGCCGCTCTCGACCTTGCCTTGGACGAACTGCTCGAGTTCCGGGGTCAATGACACGTTCATGATTGGCTCCTTCATGGCCTGACCCCTGCGTAGCAGGAGTAACATACTTTAGCCAAGTATGACATGCCCGTCTCGGGCCGGCCCTTGTGTTCTCTCCCCTGACACCCTCTCTCGTCGAGCCGTGTCGGTCGCCGGCACAGCCCGCCCCGACCCGCGGGACACAGCGTTCGCTCGGGTAGAGACACGGGGTCACGCACCGCGCAGTGAGCCGGAGGCGGACGTAGCAGAGCGGTGGACGAGGCCTACTTCTCGAGCGCGTCCAGCTCGAGCAGGATCTGGATCAGCGTCTCGACGCCGCGCTCGAGGTTTTCGACCGAGATGCGCTCGTCCGGGCCGTGCACCCCGAGGTGTTCGCCCTGGTAGTGCCAGCGCGGTGTGAATCCGTAGGCGACGAGTCCGAGCGAGCGGAAGTAGTGGGCGTCGGTGAAGCCGGGGCCCACCTGCGGGACCAGCAGCGCTCCCGGATCCTGGATCGCGGCCACGCGCGCGATCGCGCGGTAGAGCGGGGTGTCGATCGGGGAGCTGCGGCTCGGGAACGCGAGCAGCGGCTCGAGTGCGACTGCGGCGTCCGAGACGCAACGCCTGAGGGCGTCGATCTGGTCGTCGCAGCTCTCGCCCGCCAGCAGCCGCAGATCGAGATGCGCGACGGCTTCCGAGGCGAGCACGTTGGTGCGCGGGCTGCCGCGCAGCACCGTGATCGCGAGCGTGTTCTGCACCAGCGCGCGCTGCGCAGCGTTCGCGAGGAAGCGCGTGCGGAAAGCGGGGTCCTCCGCGAGCGCGCGCTCGAGGTCCAGAAAGGCCTCGCGATCCTCCTCTGAAGCGAGCGGTGCCAGCGCACGGAACATCGCGGCCACCTCGGGCGTGACACGCTCGGGGACCTCGCGCTCGCGGATCCGCACGAGTGCGCGCAGCAGGCGCTCGACGGCGTCTCCGCGCTGCGGCACCGAGCTGTGGCCCGATTCACCGTGCGCGGTCACGCGCACCCAGCAGGGCGATTTCTCCGACACCGAGATGCGCCAGCTCGAGGGCTGCTCCGCGGTGCCGAGCAGCACGCTGCCGCCTTCCGTCAGGAGGTCGCGAGCGCCGCGCAGCAGCTCCGTACGCCGCTCGGAGAGGTAGCCCGCGCCGAGCTGGCCGCCGTTCTCCTCGTCCGGCGTCGCGAGGAAGATCAGGTCGCGGTCCAGCGTGAGCCCGCGCCGCGCGAGCTCGGAAAGCGCGAAGAGGTGCACGATCGAGACGCCCTTCGCATCCAGTGCGCCGCGTCCGTGGATGAATCCATCGTACAACTCGCCGCCGAAGGGATCTCGCTGCCACTCTTCTGAACGCGCGGAGACGACATCGAGATGGGACAGGAGCACGAGCGGCGGGCGCAACCCGCGCCCGGGCAGACGCGCCCAGGCCGCAGCGCGTCGCCCTCGACCGTCGGAGGCCGGCGTCGGCACGACCTGAGTCTCGACACCGGCGGCCGCGAGCAGCCGAGCGTAGTACTCCGCGAGCGCGGCCTCGCTGCCGGGAGGGTTGACCGTACGGATGCGGATCGCTTCCGAAAGTGCCCAGCCCATCCGCTCCGCGAGCGGCGCGAGTTGCGCGGGGCTCGTATGCGGCCGCACTTCGGAAGGCCGCGTCGCGCAACCGAAGGGCAACAGAAATGCGACTGCGAACGCAAGACTTCGGAGATGCACCCGCGTCGAAATTAACGCTAAAACGTGGTGAATATACCTCAAAATAGTGAGCAGGGCCGGTGTTTCAGAGTTCACAGCTGCAATCCGATGGAGTAACAATACGCGTCCGCGCGGGCTGGCCACTCACGATCGAGGCGGATCATTTCGGCCCCGAGTGCACGCAACCACCGGAGATTCAGCGCGACCTCTATGCAGCAGTGCAGATCGAGACACGGCTCGCTTCCGCGCGCCGGTTGGATGCGGCCCGGCGCGCTAGTGCGCGTCTGCAGCGGAGCCCTGCTCTGGCTGCTGCTGCTCGTCGCATCGGCGCCTGCGATCTCGACCTTCGAGCAGGTTCGCGTCCCCCAGCGCATCGTAGTCGAAGGCGAGATCCGGCGGGGAGAATCTCTCTACGGCGCGCTGCGCCGAATGGGTGCGAAGAGCGGCGCGATCGAGATCGTGACGCGCGCGCTCTCGCGCGAGTTCGACTTCCGCAAGGCTCAGCCCGGGCAGAGCTTCCGGTTGGACGGCGACGACCACGGCCAGATCTTCGACTTCCGTCTGCGCACCTCGGGCAGCGAGATGCTGCACGTCGTTCCGACCTCGCTCGGATTCGAGGTGCGGCGCGAGCAGAGCGCGACCCAGGTCCGCGTCTCGAAGCTTGCGGGCACGATCACGCAGAGCGTCTACAAGACGGTCGTCGAGCTCGGCGAGTCGCCGCAGCTCGCAGTCGACTTCACGGAAATCTTCGCGTGGGACATCGACTTCGCGCGCGCGGTCCAGCCCGGCGACGAGCTCCGGATCCTGTACGAGCGCCGCTTCCAGGTCGATGCGGACGGCCGCGAGCAGTATCTGGGCCCCGGACGCATTCTGGCGGCGCACTTCCGCGCGGCGGTCGGCGACCACACGGCGGTCTACTTCGAGCGCGAGCCGGGCAAGGGCGCCTATTACTCGCCGGACGGCAGCGCAGTGCAACGCAGCCTGCTCCAGGCGCCGCTGCGCTACTCGCGCATCAGCTCGAGCTTCACGGGATCCCGGCGCCATCCCATTCTCAAAGTCACGCGCCCCCACCAGGGAATCGACTACGCGGCGCCGAAGGGAACGCCGGTCTGGGCGGTCGGCAATGGCGAGGTGACCTACCGCGGCTGGGCCGGCGGCTACGGGAACCTCGTCAAGGTCCGCCACGAGGGCGGTTACGTGTCCTATTACGCCCACCTGTCGCGCTTCGCGAGAGGCCTGCGGGTCGGGCAGAGAGTTTCGCAGAAGCAGGTGATCGGCCTCGTCGGCGCGACCGGCCTCGCGACCGGCCCGCACGTGTGTTTCCGGATCACCAAGGACGGCCGCTACGTGGACCCGGCGCGGGTCTCGCGCCCGACCGCGAATCCGATTCCGGCGCGGCTGCGCGGCAATTTCTACGGCACGCGCGACCAGCTGCTGGCCCAGCTCGGCACCCGCCCGAGCTTCGAGACCCTCGAAGCCCTCTGAAAGCCTTGCGGGTCCCGGTCCGGGAACGG
>CAYTJA010000200.1:0-55040 GCA_964437835.1 uncultured Spirochaetales bacterium | reverse complement strand
AGCGCCGCGCGTCGCAGCCCGAGCTCGGCCCGTGCGTGGTCCTGCGGCGCGAGTGACTCGGCCCAGCGCGCGAGGTGCAGCGCGAGCTCCTCGCTGCGGCCACTGTGCTCGAGCAGCGCCGCGATCCGGAGGGCGAGGTCGGGCGGCGCGTGTTCCGCTGCTTCGAGGCGTCGCCAGGTCTCGAGCGCCGAGGCCGGATCGCCGAGTGATTCCTCGTAGAGCTCGGCGAGGGTGGCCAGGCAGGCCGCGCGCTCGGGCGGCGGCAGCAGCTCGGCGAGGCGCTCGAGCGCGCGTGCGTGCTCCGCTGCGCGGCCGCCGCGCTCGTGCAGTGCGACGAGCGTGCGCAGCGCTTCTGCGTCGCGCGGATGCGAGCGCAGCGCGGCTTCCAAACTCTCGGCCGCGAGGCCCTCCCGGCCGGCGCCGAGCTGGCAGCGCGCGATGCGCCGGCGGTTGGCCGCCTGCTCGACTCCCAGCAGCAGCGGATCGAGGCGCTCGAGGGTCTCGAGCAGCGCCGTGTGCTGACCCAGCTCCTCCCGGAGGCGCGCAGCCTCGCGCAGCGCTTCCGCGTCCTCCGGCTCGGCTGCGATCCAGCGCGCGGTCCACTGCAGCGCAGACTCGCGATCGCCGCGCGCCTCGAGCAGGTTCGCGAGCTCGCGCGTCAGGAAGCGCAGCCGCCCGCGCTCGCTGGTCGCGCTCGCCTCGCGCTCGTAGGCGCGGATCAGCGCGTCGGCGTCGCCGCGATCCAGTGCGAGCTGCTGCAGCCCGGCATGCGCGGGGGCGAGGTCCGGGGCCAGGGAGAGGGCCGACTCGAAGCAGCGCACGGCCTGATCGGTCTGCACCGCATCGGCCGCGAGCAGTGCGCCGAGCGCCGCGAGGAAGCGCGCGCGTGCGGGGATCGGGCCGCTGCGAACGGTTGTCTCGTAGAAGCTCTGCAGCGCCGCGCGATCGCCGCGCTTCTGCAACAGCTCCTCGACGCGATCGGCGACGCCGGGCCGGTTCGGGGCGAGCGCAAAGGCCTGCTGCCACGCGTGGAGCGCGGCGTCGGCGTCGCCCAGCCGGCTCTGCAGCAGCTCTGCGAGCTCGTCGAAGAGTGCTGCGCGAGCGCCGGCCTCGAGCGCCGCGAGACCCGCTCGCCGCTCGAGCACCTCGGCGAGCGCGTCGAAGCGCTCGAGCCCTCGCAGCGCGAGCGAGAGCTGCTCGAGGGTCTGCGCAGCGTCGGGGCCGCGCGCCAGCGCGTGCTCGAGCAGGGGCAACGCACGCTCGAAGTCGCCGCGCGCACACAGCTGCGAGCCGACATCGAGCAGCGTCTCGGTGCGGGTTTCGACTCCGCGCAGCTCGATCGAATGCTGCAGGTGTTGCAGTCGCTCGTCCGCGTCCCCCGAGCGTCCCGCGAGCTCCGCGAGCTGCTCGTGGGCCGCGGCGTCTGCGGGATCGAATTCGAGCGCGCGCCGCAGCCAGAGCTGTCCCGCCGCCGGGTTCGAGAGCTGCTGGAGCTGGATCTGGGCCGCCTCGCGCGCGATCGCGAGCTTGCGCTCCGGACTCTCGGCGCGGTCGAAGCGACGCTCGGCGAGCTCTGCGAGCCGCTCCCACTGGCCGCGCGCAAGGGCGTCGGCCGCGACGGCTTCTAGCGCGATCGGGTGCGCCGGATCGTCGGCGAGCGCTTGCCGGTAGAGCTCGGTGGCCCGTTCTGGCGCTGCGAGCGGCCCGGCCAGCAGCCGCGCCTGCTCGACCCGCGCCGCGGCGCGCTCGACCCCGCGCTGAACGCCAGCCAGATATTCGAGCGCACGCTCGGCCTTCCCGGGCTGACCCGCGAGCTCGAATGCGCGCCAGGTTCCTTCCAGTGCACGGATACATCCATCTGATTCCGTGAGAGCTTGCTTGAAATATTGGAGCGCCTGGCTCGCGTCGCGGATGCGGTCCAGCCACAAGACCCCGATCTCGGCGAGCAGCTCGGCTCGCTCGTCGCTCCGCTGCGGCAGCGCGGCCTCGAGCTCGGCGACCTGGAGCGCGACTTCCCACTGCCCACGTGCGACGTGAATGGCGCGGACGCGCCGCAGCGCCGGGCGATAGCTCGGGTCGGACTGGAGCGTGATGCGGTAGCAGTCGAGCGCGCGATCGAGCTGCCCGATGCGCTCTTCCCAGACCTGCCCGAGCCGGAACTGGAGTTCGGCCCGCATGCGCGGCGACGCTGCGACCTGCGGCGTGCGCAGGCGGGTCTCGTAGAGCGCGATCAGCTCCTCCCAGCTTCCCGAGAGGTACAGATTCTCCTCTAGCGCGGTGAAGGATCGATCGTCTCCGGGATCCGCCGCGAAGCGCGCCCGCTGTGCATCCAGACTGGACATCCACTCCCCGTTCCGGTGCTCTTGCGACTGGCCTTCCTATCGGTTGCCGGCGCACGATCTTGAATCTGCTGCGTTTGCAGGCTCTTCGCGCTTTGATTAGGGTTTTCGCGCGTTTAGCGCCGAAGACGCGGTTTCGCGTTCCGGCAGCCCGGCAGCTGGTGGCCGCCTTCAGCGCGGCTGCGCTGCGAGTGGCCGCGCACGAGAGGAAATCGCTTGCAGCCGCCGCGAGATCCAATGCGCTCGGGAGATTCCGCGCTGCCGCTGCGCAGCGGGGCGCAGCTGCTGTGGAATCGCCGCGAGGGTTATGCGAGCCAGCGCCTCGCGCTGTCCGTGGCGGCGTGGCCGGGCTCCCGCCCGGGGCAGTTCGCGATGCTGTCTCCTGGCGCGCTCAGCCTCGTGTGGCGCAGCGATCCGCTGTTGGCGCGGCCGATGGCGATCTACCGCGAGCGCTCGAGCGGCGCGGCGGCCGAGATCGAGATCCTGTTCAAGGTCCACGGCCGCGGCACGCAGCTGCTGGCCGAGGCCGGCGAGGGAGACACGCTCGCGCTGGTGGGGCCGCTCGGCCGTGGCTTTGCGCCGGCGCTGCCGGGCGAGACGGCGATCCTCGTCGGCGGAGGCACCGGGATCGCGTCGCTGTACATGCTCGCGGCCGAGCTCGCGCGGGCGGGCCGCGTGCAGGTGCTGTTCGGCGCGCGCAGCGCGCGCGACCTGATGGGCGTCGCGGACTTCGAGGCGCTGCCGGTCGAGATCGGGATCGCGACCGAGGACGGCAGCCTCGGGGCGCGGGGACTCGTGACTGCGCTGCTCGAGCGGGAGCTCGCGTCGCGCGCGGGCGATCCGGCGCCGCTGCACGTCTACGCCTGCGGACCCACGCCGATGATGCGGCGCTGCGCCGAGCTCTGCGCGGAGCGCGGCGTCGCCTGCAGCGTCTCGCTCGAGAATCCGATGGCCTGCGGCTTCGGAGTGTGTCTCGGCTGCGCGGCGCCGCTCGCCGGCGGCGGCTTTGCACTCGTGTGCCGCGACGGCCCGGTCTTCGACGCCGCCCGCGTCGACTGGGCGGGCCTGCCGTGAAAGACGCCGTCGCGCTGGAGGTGGGCTCGGTCGATACCCGCGTGCGGCTCGCGGGGATCGAGCTGCGCAACCCGGTGCTGACGGCGTCGGGGACCTTCGCCTACGGCAGCGAGTTCGCGCCCTTCCTCGACCTTCGCCGCATCGGCGGCTTCGTCGCGAAGAGCCTCACGCTCGAGCCGCGCCTCGGGAATCCGCCGCCGCGCATCGCCGAGACGCCATCCGGCATGCTGAACGCGATCAGCCTCGAGAACGTCGGCGTCGACGCCTTCGTGCGCGAGAAGCTGCCGGCGCTGCCGCCCGAGGTGGTCGTGATCGCGAGCGCTTTCGAGACCGAGATCGAGCGCTATGCGGAGGTCTGCAGGCGCCTCGCGGGCGTCCCGCGAATTGCAGGCATCGAGGTGAACGCGTCGTGCCCGCACGTGAAGAGCGGCGGCATCGAGTTCGGACAGGACCCGCGCGTGCTGGCCGAGCTGGTGCGCGCCGTGCGCGCGGCGACGCCAGGACCGCTGCTCGTGAAGCTCACCCCGAACGTCACTTCGATCGCCGAGATGGCGCGCGTCTGCGAGGGCGAGGGCGCCGACGGCATCTCGCTGATCAACGCGGTGCAGGCGCTCGAGGTGGACGTCGAGACGCGCCGGCCGCTGCTCTCGAACCGGCTCGGCGGGCTCTCGGGGCCCGCGATCCGCCCGATCGCGCTGCGCATGGTTTGGCAGGCGGCGCAGGCCGTGAAGCTCCCGATCTGCGGGATCGGCGGGATTACGAACGCCGAGGACGCGGTGAAATTCCTGCTCTGCGGGGCGATTGCGGTGCAGGTCGGAACGATCAACTATCTCGACCCGGCTCGCGCCGGCGCCGTCGCCGATGGCATCGCGGCCTACGCCGCGCGCCACGGCTTCCGGCGCGTGGCCGATCTCTGCGGTGCGCTAGAGGATCCGCCCGGCAGGCCGAAATGAGCGCTTCGGCGCTCGGCGCGGCGTGGCGCGCGCGAGCGGCCGCGTGGCTGCGCCGCGCGGTAGAGCTCGACCTCCGCTCGCTGGCCTCGCTGCGCATCGCGCTCGGGCTCTCGGTGCTCGCGACGCTCGCGAGCTACGCCGGCGTGGTTCGCGATTTCGTGCCGACCCACAGCGTCGTCTCGGTCGGCGCGATGCGCGAGCTCACGCCGGTCGGCGCGCGCGTGTTGCTGATTCCCTTCGAGCTCGCACCGCGTGCCGCGGCGCTCTTGCTGCTGTCCACGCTCGGCGCGGCGAGCCTCGCGCTCGCCGTGGGCTATTGGAGCCGGGCGAGCTGCTTCGCGTGCTGGCTGCTGCTCGCGGCGCTGCACGCGCGCGCGCCGGTGCTGCTGAATTTCGGCGACGAGATCCTGCTGCGGATCCTGTTCTGGTCCTGCGCGCTCCCGATCGGTGCGCGCTTCTCGCTGGATGCGCGCCGCGCGGCTGCGTGCCCGGCGCGCAGCGCCGCCTCGTGGGGCAGCGCCGCGCTGCTGCTCCAGCTCTGCGCGATCTACGCGGTCGCCGGTGCCGTGAAGACGGGCGTCGAATGGGGTTCCGAGGCCAGCGCCGTCCACTTCGTGCTGGGTCACAAGTCGATGGCGACTCCACTCGCCGATTGGCTCCGGTCGCAGCGCGAGATCACGGCCTGGATCTCGCGCTCGGTGCCGCTGCTCGAGCTGTGCATGCCGCTCTTCCTGCTCACGCCCGTGTTCCAGACCCAGGCCCGGCTGCTCGCGGTTGCCGGCATCTGGGGCTTCCACGCTTCGCTCTCGCTGTTCCTGCACCTCGGCGTGTTCCCATTCGCGTGTATGGGGCTCGCGACCGCCCTGCTGCCATCCGCGTTCTGGGATCGGATCGCGAGGCTGCGCGGCCGAGCACTGCGCGAGCAGACGCAGCCGGCTCCGCTCGGCAGCGGCCGGATCGCAGCTCTCGGCATCGCGGCGCTGCTGCTGCTCTCGGCCGGCTTTGCGATCGAGACGCTGACGCTGCGCAGCGATCTCGTGCCCGGGCCACTGCGCCGCGCTGGCGAGGCGCTGGCCCTGACCCAGCCCTGGACGATGTACGCCCCCGGTGTCGACCGCTGGGACGCCTGGACGAATGCGCGGGCGCGCGTGACCGGGGCGGGAGAGATCGACCTGCTGCGCGGCGGCGCCCCGTTCTCGCTGGATCCCCCTGCGGAGCTTCCCTGGTCGGGCCAGGATTTCCGCGGAACGCTGCTGCTGCACGCGGTGGCGCAGCACCCCAGGCTGCTGGCGCGCCCCTACTTGCGTCGCCTGTGCCGGCACTGGAACCGGGCCCATCCGGAAGCCCGCGTCGAATCCGTAGATCTGCAGCGGGCCTACGTCGATCTCGAGCGCGAGGGGAGCCCGGTCCGAGAGCGCCGGCGCGTGGCAAAGCTGCAATGCCCGAGCCCGCGCCGCGCGTCGTTTGCGACTATTCCCGAATTCGGATAGGTTTCAAGGGCTTAGAGATCCAGTCGCAGCTGGCGTTCGGCGTTCGCGAGCCCGCCGGAGCCGCAGTGTCGCTTGCCGCGCAGCCCGATCTGATCGGGTCGCGTCGGCGGCGCTAGGCCGAGATCCCAGCGCGGGGAACTGCGCTGGGGAAGGCCTGGTTGGAAAGCCGTTGGAAAGCGGTTGGGAAGAAGTTGGGAAGAAGTGGGCGGGTTCGTCCGCTTCTTTTTTTTCGGCGGGTGCCGTGTATCGGGACATCCCGGAGGAGTTGCGACTTCTGGTCGAGCCGGTCGTGCAGAGCGTCGGTTGCGAACTCGTCGACCTGTGGGTCGCGCGCGGCCGCCCGCCGTGGGTCGTGCGCATCACGGTGGACACCGCGCAGGGAGATGGGCGCGTTCCGGTCGATCAGCTGGCGAAGCTGTCGCGCGAGATCGGAAGCAATCTCGACTCGGTCGACGCGATTCCGGCGTCGTACCGGCTCGAGCTGTCGTCGCCGGGCCTGGATCGGATGCTCGCGCGCGAAAAGGATTTTGAACGGGCATGTGGCAGCGAGGTGAGGATCGAGACGCGCCGGCCGCTCGCGGGCCAGCGCCGCTTCCGCGGCGTGTTGCTGGCCTTCGACGGCAGCGAGGCCCGGCTGTCGGCCGAGGGGCGCCTGGTCTCGATTCCCTTCGCAGAGGTGGTGCGGGCGAATCAGGTCTACAGCGTCGGGCCTCTGGACTTCGGTCGCGGCGCAGGGTCGCGCTGAGCGCGCGGAGGAAATCGGCATGTTCACGCTGAAGCGCGAGATCGATCAGGTAGCGAAGGACAAAGGCGTCAACCGCAAGGAGATCGTGTCCGCGCTCGAAGAGGCCATGAAGCAGGCGGCGAAGCGCGACGATGGCGGCGACCGCGAGATCGATGCGCGCTACAACGAGGAGCTCGGCGAGATCGAGCTCTTCGAGTTCCGCGAGGTGGTCGATTCGATCGGCGACCCGCGCACCCAGATCTCGCTGATCGAGGCGCGCAACCTCGATCCCGAGGCCGAACTCGGCGACGAAATCGGCGTCAAGATCGACGCCACCCACTTCGGCCGCATCCTGGCCCAGACCGCCAAACAGGTGATCATCCAGCGCATCCGCGAGGCCGAGCGGCAAAACGTCTTCGAGGAGTATCGGGATCGCAAGGGCGAGATCGTGAACGGCATCGTCCGGCGCTTCGAGAAGGGCGCGATCATCGTCGACCTCGGGCGGGCCGAGGCGGTGCTGCCGCTCAAGGAGCAGGTGCCGCGCGAGACCTACCGGCCGAACGACCGCGTGCGCGCCTACGTGATCGACGTGAACAAGGAGTCCAAGGGCTCGCAGATCGTGCTGTCGCGTGCCTGCATGGAGATGCTCACGAAGCTCTTCGAGCAGGAAGTGCCGGAGATGTACGAAGGCATCGTCACGATCCAGGCCTCGGCGCGCGAGCCCGGCGGGCGCTCGAAGATCGCCGTCGCGTCGCGCGACAGCGACGTCGATCCGGTCGGCGCCTGCGTCGGCATGAAGGGCAGCCGGGTCCAGGCCGTCGTGCAGGAGCTGCGCGGCGAGCGGATCGACATCGTGCCCTTCAGTCCGGATCCCGCGCGCTATGTCTGCTCGGCGCTGTCTCCCGCGCAGGTCTCGAAGGTGATCATCGACGAGAGCGATCACTCGATGGACGTGATCGTGCCCGACGATCAGCTCTCGCTGGCGATCGGCCGCAAGGGCCAGAACGTGCGCCTCGCGGTCCAGCTGACGGGCTGGAAGATCGACATCAAGAGCGAGTCGAAGATGCGCGAGCTCGCGCTGCTGCTGGCCGACGCCGTGTCGGTCGTCGAGGGCTGCGGCGCGGCCGACGCCGAGCTCCTGCTGCAGCAGGGGCTCACGTCCCTCGACGACCTCGCGCGCTGCGCGACGGAGCTGTTGACCTCGCTGCCCGGAATCGACACCGCGGGTGCGTTGCGCATCAAGGCGCGCGCGGCCGAGCTCGCCGAGACGAAGCGGCGCGAGGATGCCGAGGCCGCGGTTCGCGAGGCCGCGGAGGTCGCGGCCCGCATCGCCGCGGAGGCCGAGGCCCGCGTCGCTGCGGAGGCCGAGGCCCGCGCCGCCGCGGCGAAGGAAGCCTCCGCGCCCACGGCGGAATAGCAGCGCCCGGGCTTCAGGCGGGAGCGCGGGGCGGCCGCGCAACCGCTCCGGAGCCCGAACGCGCGATCACAGGACTGCAGGCTCGGGACTGCACATACGGCAAGCAGCCACGGCACGCAGCCACGGACTGGAAGGGCATGGCAATCAGGGCATACAAGCTGGCTGAAGAGCTCGGAATCGACCGCTCCGAGATCGTCGAGAAGGCCACGGCCGTCGGCATCTCGCTCGCGAGTCCGATGGCGTCGGTCGACGACGAGCAGGCGCAGCTGCTGCGAGAACGGCTCGGCGCGCCGGCGTCCAAGGCCCACCGCGTGGTCGAGCAGCGAGTCCAGGCCGAGGGCGGCGCCGTGATCCGGCGCCGGCGCAAGGTCGAGGCCCCGGCCCCGCAGCCGCCGGCGCCGGTCGCAAGCGTCGCTGCAGAGCTCGAGCGCAGGCCTGCGGCCTCGATCGAGCTGCCGCCGCCGCCCGAGCCGATGGCCGAGCTGGCGCCGCCGCCGGCCGTCATCGCAGAGCTGCCGACTGCGGAGCCGGTCGTCGCGAAGGCCGCTGAGCGCCCGGCGGCCGCACCCGCGGCTCGCACTGGCGAAGCCGAGCGGCCTGCCAAAGATCAGGAGGGCGAAAGGCCGCGGCGCACCGGCGCCGCAGCCGGAGCCGACGGCGCCGACCGCAACAGCCGCCAGCGCAAGCTCGTGCGCGAAGTCGTAAACCTGCGCGAGCAGGAGCGTCTCGCGCAGCAGGCCGTCGGCCGCACGGCGGCCCGGCGACCGGTTTCGATCGAGCCTCGCTCGATGGTTTCCCCGCGCCGCAAGCGGCGTGACGGTGTGGCGCCCGCGGCGGCGCCGGCAGCCCTGCGGCCGCGCGAGGAGAAGCGCCAGGTCGTGAGGGTCGAGGGCCAGATCAGCGTCGGCGAGCTCGCGCGGCAGCTCGGCGCCAAGGCGCCCGAGGTGCAGCGCCGGCTGATGGCGCTCGGCATGATGGTGTCGATCCACCAGGCGATCGATCTCGCGACCGCGCGCAACGTCGCCAGCGAGTTCGGCTTCGAGGTCCAGGACGTCGGCTTCAAGGAAGCGGTCTTCCTCGGCCCGGAGTCGGAACAGGGCGGCAACCTCGAGCTGCGCCCGCCCGTGATCACCGTGATGGGTCACGTCGACCACGGCAAGACTTCGCTGCTCGACGCGATCCGGCGCACGGACGTCGTCGCCGGCGAGGCCGGCGGCATCACGCAGCACACCGGTGCCTATCAGGTGGAGCGCAACGGCCACGTCCTCACCTTCATCGATACGCCGGGCCACGAGGCCTTCACGGCGATGCGAGCGCGCGGCGCGCAAGTGACCGACATCGTCGTGCTGGTCGTCGCGGCCAGCGAGGGCATCATGCCGCAGACGGTCGAGGCGATCGATCACGCGCGCGCGGCCGAGGTCCCGATCGTCGTGGCGATCAACAAGTGCGATCTGCCGGGGGCGAACCCGCAGCAGGTGCGCCAGCGGCTCATGAACCACAACCTGGTGCCCGAGGAATTCGGCGGCGAGGTGCTCTGCGTCGAGGTCTCCGCGCTCAAGGGCACGAATCTCGACAAGCTGCTCGAGACCCTGGTGCTACAGGCCGAGGTGCTCGAGCTGCGCGCCGATCCGAAGCGGCGCGCGGCGGGCGTCGTGCTCGAGGCGCACCTCGATCGCGGCCGCGGGCCGGTGGCGACGGTACTGGTACAGCAGGGCACGCTGCGGCCGGGCGATTCCGTCGTCGCGGGTACGGTGCTGGGCCGTGTGCGCGCGCTGGAGAACGAAAGCGGCGCGCGCGTGGCCGAGGCCGGCCCCTCGATGCCGGTGCAGGTCTTCGGGCTCTCCGGCGTTCCCGACGCGGGCGGAGTCTTCTCCGCAGTCGAGAGCGAGCGCGTCGCCAAGCAGATCGTCGATCACCGTCAGGGCGAGCTGCGCTCGAAGCTGAGCACTCCCGCGCGCTCGCGCTCGCTCGAGGAACTCTTCGCCGGGGCCGATGGGGGCGGCCCGAAGCAGCTGCGCGTCGTGCTCAAGGCAGACGTGCAGGGAACCGCCGAGGCGGTCCGGGATGCGCTCACGAAGCTCTCGACCGACGAGGTCGAGGTGCAGGTGATCCACTCGGGCGTGGGCGGCGTGACCGAGAGCGACGTGATGCTCGCGCGCGCGAGCGAGGCGATCGTCGTCGGCTTCCACGTGCGGCCGGATCCGGCCGCGCGCCGGGCCGCGGATGGCCACGGCGTCGATGTGCGCGTCTACCAGATCATCTACGAGCTGACGGACGAAGTGCGCAAGGCGATGGCGGGCCTGCTGCCGCCCCGCCTGACCGAGCAGTTCCTCGGGCGCGTCGAGGTGCGCAAGACCTTCACCGTGCCGCGCATCGGGATGATCGCGGGCTCCTACGTCTCGGAGGGCCTGGTCCGGCGCGGCGGGCAGTGCCGCCTGCTGCGCGACGGAGTCCAGATCTACGAGGGCAAGGTCAGCTCGCTCAAGCGCTTCAAGGACGACGCGCGCGAGGTGCTGGCCGGCTTCGAGTGCGGCGTCGGCATCGATGGCTACAACGACCTCAAGGTCGGCGACATCATCGAGACCTTCGCAATCGAGGAGAAGCCCGCGACTCTCTGACGAGTAGGGGGACTGGAGCGCTCCGCATGATCATTGGGGCGGCGGTAGTGGAGCTCCACGTGCGGGGTTCGCAATCCCTGAAGGCCAAGCGCGGCGTGGTCCGGGCGCTGATTGCGCGGCTGCGGAACCGTTTCAACCTCTCGGTGGCAGAGGTGGGTGGGCAGGACACCTGGCAGCGCGCGGTGCTCGGCCTCGCGGCGGCGGGCGCGGATCGCGCGTTCGTGCGCAAACAGCTCGAGCGCGCGGTGGAGTTCATCGACGAGCAGCACCTGGCCGAGCGGCTCTCGGCCGATTTCGAGATCGCGGACCTTCCCTACCAGGAGGGACCCGATCCCGAGGACGTCGACGAGGAACCGGACTGATGTCGCGCCGCACCGAACGCATCGCCGCGCAGCTGCTGGCCGAGATCGCGCGCGTGTTGCGACAAGAGGTGTCCGATCCGCGCATCGGCTTCGTGACGCTCACGCGCGTCGACGTCGCGCCGGACCTCTCGCACGCGGCGGTCTACTGGAGCAGCGTCGAGCCCGCGGAGCGCGGCGAGGAGATCGCCGAGGGCCTGGCGAGCGCCGCGCCCTTCGTGCGGCGAGCGCTCGCGCGGGAGCTGCCGCTGCGGCGCACGCCCGAGCTGCGTTTCCGCCACGACCCTTCGCTCGAGCTCGCGGATCGGACCAGGCGTTTGTTGGGAGAGATCGATGGGTCGAAGCGGGCGTAGGCGCGATCGCAACGAGGCCCCCGGGCCGGCGGGTTTCCTGGTGGTCGATAAGCCGCCGGGCATGACCTCCCACGACGTCGTCGACGCCGTGCGGCGCTGGCTCGGCACGCGTCAGGTCGGGCACCTCGGCACACTCGATCCGGCCGCCACGGGAGTCCTCCCGCTCGCGGTGCGCGAGGCGACCAAGCTCGTGCCCTTCGTCGAGGGCGGGGCCAAGAGCTACGTCGGCGCGATCCGACTCGGCGTCGAGACGGACACGCTCGACGCCGACGGTCAGGTGCTGCGCCGCAGCGAGGGCCCCTTCCCGGAGGAGGCCGAGGTGCTGCGCGCGATGCGCGGATTCCTCGGCGACATCGAGCAGGTGCCCCCGATGTTCAGCGCGGTCAAGCGCGACGGCGTGCCGCTGCACCGCATTGCGCGCGAGGGGCGATCCGTCGAGCGGCCGCCCAAACGCGTCCGCATCGAACGCTTCGAGCTCCTCAAGTACCTGCCTCCGCAGCTCGAGATCGAGGTCGACTGCTCGGCCGGCACCTACGTGCGCGCGCTCGCGGCCGACCTCGGCAGCGCACTCGGCTGCGGCGCGCATCTCGCGAGCCTGCGGCGCACGCGCAGCGGGCCGTTTCAGATCGATCAGGCCCACCCGCTCGCGCCGCTCTGCGAATCCGACCCGGAGGCGGCGCTGATCGCGCCGGCCCTGGTGCTCGGCTTCCCGCTCGTCCCACTCACGGCCCTCGACGTGAAGCGCCTGCTGCACGGCGGAGAGGTCGAGGCCGGGCGCCGTGCCGAGCGAGTCGGCGAGCGGCTCTCGGCGCTGGATCCGCAGGGCCAGCTCGTCGCCGTAGTCGAGATGGCGCCCGGGCGCCGGCTGCGGCCCCTGCGGGTGCTTCGGAGTACGGGGGCGGGCCCGCAGTGACGCCTCTGGATCCGGGGCGGGAGCGCTTTCGGGCGAGCGGGTAGTTGCCCAGCTCCGAGCGCTCTGCAAGACTCCACGCGCGCTCGATCCCGGGTGTGGCCGATCCCTATTCAGTGGACCCTCTATTCAGCGGAGAGTGAGCTTGACCAGCGCAGCCGAGAAGCGAAGCACGATCGAGAGCCATCGGACCCACGAGAAGGACACCGGCTCTCCGGAAGTGCAGGTCGCGCTGTGTACGGCCCGTATCAATGCCCTCTCCGGACACTTCGATACACACAAGAAAGACCATCACTCGCGCCGCGGCCTGCTCGCACTCGTCAGTCAGCGCCGGCGCCAGCTGGAATACCTACGGAGGACCCACCCCGAGCGGTACCGGGCGCTGATCGAGCGCCTGGGCCTGCGCCGCTGAGCGGCCGCGCAGACCGCACTGCGGCGGATCGCCGACGATCCGCGCCCGCCCCAGAGCGGGCGAGCTAGAGCGCAAGGTCCGATGCAGATCCCGGATTTGGATCTGCCGGGTCCGAATTTGATCAGTCCGGCGGACCCGTGGAGCGGGCCCGGTTCACAACCCGGACGGTGCGGAGCGCACGATCGAGGAATGCGGAAATCCGCCATTGGCGAAGCCGGCTTCGCCCATCGCTGATTCCGCATTCCCCCTCGCGTCTCCTCCTCGCAAGACCCCTGGCACCGTCCATTCACAGCTCCGTCTGCCGCGGCATGCCGCCGGCGGGCCGACGGAGGGAGACGCAAGACCATGCCTTCCTACTGGTTCCAACCTCAGACCGTGTCGATGGAGATCGCGGGGCGCAAGCTCACGCTCGAGACCGGCAGGCTCGCCAAACAGGCCGCGGGCGCCGTCGTCGTGACCTACGGCGAGACCGTCGTGCTCGTGACCTGCACCACCGCGTCGCCACGGCCCGGAATCGATTTCTTCCCGCTGACGGTCGACTTCGTCGAGAAGACGTCGGCCGCCGGCAAGATCCCGGGCGGCTTCTTCAAGCGCGAAGGTCGCCTCTCGGACCGTGAGGTGCTGGTCTCACGCTTCATCGACCGCTCGATCCGCCCGCTGTTTCCCGAGGCCTATCGCGACGAGACGCAGGTCACCTGCACCGTGCTCGCCGCGGACGGCGTGACGCACCCGGACCTGCCGGCCTTCATCGGCGCGTCCGCGGCGCTGACGCTCTCCGATGTGCCTTTCCTCGGCCCGATCGGCGCGGTGCGCATGGCGCGCATCGGCGGCCAGCTCGTCGTGAATCCGACCACCGAGCAGCAGGCAGAGAGCGACCTCGATCTCGTCGTCGCGGGCAGCCGTGGCGCGCTCGTGATGGTCGAGGGCGGGGCCAAGCAGATCGGCGAAGCCGCGTTGCTCGAAGCGCTGCAGCGTGGGCACAGCGAGCTGGTGCGTGCGATCGACCTGCAGGAGGAGCTCGGGCGCAAAGCGGCCAAACAGAAGCGCGTGCTCGTCGAGGTCGAGGACGACGCCGACCTCGAGCGCGCCGTGCGCGCGCGCGCGGAATCGCGGCTCGCGACAGCGCTCGAGATCAAGACCAAGGCCGAGCGCTACAAGGCGCTGGCCGCAGTCGACAGCGAAGTGGTCGACTCCTTCGTGCGCCCCTACCGCGAAGCGAAGGCCCCGCTCGACAGCCTCGCGGCCGTCGAGGAGCGGCGTGCCGGCCTCACGAAGCTCGACGGCAGCGTGAAGCACCTGCTCCACGACCTGCGCTCCGAGCTGATGCGCGAGCGGATCCTGTCGAAGGGCGAGCGCATCGACGGCCGCGGTCTCGAAGACATCCGCCCGATCGCCTGCGAGGTGCGGGCGCTGCGTCGGCCGCACGGCGTCGCGCTGTTCACGCGCGGCGAGACCCAGGCGATCGTCTACACCACGCTCGGCGGCAGCTCCGACGAGCAGACGATCGATGCGCTGACCGAGCGCAGCCGCAAGCGCTTCTACCTGCACTACAACTTCCCGCCCTTCTCGGTCGGCGAGGCGCGGCCGCTGCGCGGTCCGGGCCGTCGCGAGGTCGGCCACGGCAACCTCGCCGAGCGCGCGATCAGCGCAGTCTTGCCGACGGTGGAAGCCTTCCCGTACACGATCCGCATCGTCTCCGAGACGCTCGAGTCGAACGGCTCTTCGTCGATGGCGACGGTCTGCGGCGGGACGCTCTCGCTGATGGACGCGGGTGTGCCGCTCACGGCGCCGGTCGCGGGCATCGCGATGGGACTGATCCAGGAGGGCAGCCGCGTCGCGGTGCTGTCGGACATCCTCGGCGACGAGGATCACCTCGGAGACATGGACTTCAAGGTGGCCGGCACGCGCGAAGGCGTGACAGCCGTCCAGATGGACATCAAGATCACGAGCGTCGACTGGAACGTGATGCAGCGCGCGCTCGAGCAGGCGCGTCGCGGGCGGCTGCACATCCTCGACTGCATGGCGCGCGAGACGGCCTCCGAGTTCGCGAACTTCGCGCCGCGCGCGGAGCTCTCGGAGTTCGCACCGCGCGTGCGGCAGATCCAGATCAAGCCCGACCGCATCCGCGACGTGATCGGCCCCGGCGGCAAGGTGATCCGCGCGATCCAGGAGACGACCAACACCAAGATCGACATCGACGACTCCGGCATCGTCACGATCTTCTCGCCCGACATGCAGGCGCTGCAGCGGGCCGAAGCGATGGTGCAGGAGCTCACGCAGGAGGCCGAGCTCGACCGCGTCTACCTCGGGAAGGTCAAGCGCATCGCCGATTTCGGCGCCTTCGTCGAGATCTTCCCGGGCACCGACGGGCTGATCCACATCAGCCACCTGGCCGAGGGCCGCGTCGAGCGCGTCGAGGACGTCGTCTCCGAGGGAGACGAAGTGCTCTGCAAGTGCATCGACATCGATCCCTCGGGCCGCGTGCGCCTCTCGCGCAAGGAGGCGCTGGCGGAGGCGCGCGAGCGCGAAGGCGCTCCCGCCTAGCGGTGAGGTGAAGGCCAGGGTCCGCGTCGCACGCGTGCCCGGAGGCGAGGATCTCCCGCTTCCGGCGCGCGCGACCCCGGGCAGCGCGGGCTTCGATCTGCGCGCCGCGGTCGCGGTGGAGCTGTGGCTCGCGCCGGGCGCGCGCGTGCGCGTGCCGACGGGCATCGCGGTCTCGATTCCCGAGGGCTTCGAGGGGCAGGTTCGCCCGCGCAGCGGCCTCGCGCTGCACCACGGGATCCTGCTCCCGAATGCGCCCGGCACGATCGACGCGGACTACCGCGGCGAGCTGCAGGTGATCCTCGCGAATTTCTCCGATACGCCCTACTGCATCCGCCGCGGCGACCGCATCGCCCAGCTCGTGATCGCGCCCGTGGCGGTGGCGGAGCTCGAGCTCGTGCCGGATCTCGATGCCACATCGCGCGGCTCGGGTGGCTTCGGCTCGAGCGGGGTGGACTGAGCGCCGCCGGGCGCCTGCCGCACCGCGCTACAGTGCAGCCAGCGCGGGTGGGGGACCGTGAGCGAACCGATCCAGCAGACCTCAGCTCCTGGCTCGAGTGCGGCCCCCGAGGAGCCGCTGCACCCGCTCCCGCCGACACCCCTCGCGCCCCGTCCCGAGCAGCACAGCGATCTCCAAGCGCGCCTGCTGACGGCGGCGATCCTGGTGCCGGCCGTGCTCTACGTGATCGCGCAGGGCGGCCTCTTGTACCTGTTCACGGTGATGGCGATCGTAGTGCTCGGGCAGCGCGAGTTCTACGGACTGATCGAGCACAAGGGCGCGAGGCCGGAGGTCAGATTCGGTCTCGCCGCGGGCGCGGCGCTGCCGGTGATCGCGTACATCGGCAACGAGTACCACACCACGCTGCTGATGACGGCGACGCTGCTCGCAACGCTCGTGCTGCAGCTGCGCAAGGCGCGCATCCACCAGGCCCTGGCCTCCGTCTCCGGGACCTTTTTCGGCGTCTTCTACGTCGGCTGGCTGCTCTCGCACGCGGTCGTGCTGCGTTTCTTCAGCGAGGCGACCGCGACGCGCTTCGGCTATTCGGCCGAAACCCTCGCCGCGGCCACCGGCCTGGTGCCGGATGCCGGCAGCTTCTTCATGGTCTTCACGCTCAGCGTCGTCGTCTTCTGCGACGCGGGGGCCTACTTCGCCGGCCGCGCCTTCGGGCGACGCAAGCTCGCGCCGACGGTCTCGCCCGGCAAGACCGTCGAGGGCGCGATCGGCGGCATCCTGACCGGCGTGGTCGCAGGCCTGCTCTGCAAGCTGGTGTTCCAGCTCGCCTGGCCGGCGCTCTCGCGCTCCCTCGACTGGACCGCGGTCGTGCTCTTCGGCATCGTCCTGTCGATCGTCGGGATCCTGGGCGACCTGATCGAGTCGCTGCTCAAGCGCGATGCCGAACGCAAGGACGCAGGCTGGCTGCTGCCCGGGATGGGGGGCGTGCTCGACCGCATCGACTCGCCGCTGCTCGCGATCCCGGTGATGTACTACATGCTGACTTTCTACTTCTTCCTGCAGGTGGGCCCGCGGTGATCGAGCGTTATTCGCGGCCCGAGATGGCGGCGATCTGGAGCGACGAGGGCCGCTATCAGCGCTGGCTCGAGGTCGAGCTGGCGGCATCCGAGCTGCTCTCCGAGCGCGGCGTGGTGCCGCGCGCGGCCTACCTCGAGCTTCGCGCGAAGGCGCGCTTCGACGTCGCTCGCATCGCCGAAATCGAGGCCCGGGTCCGCCACGACGTGATCGCCTTCACGACGAACGTCGCCGAGAACGTGGGCCCCGCCGCGCGCTGGCTGCACTACGGCCTGACCTCGTCGGACGTGCTCGACACCGCGCTCGCGCTGCAGATCCGCGACGCCGGTCGCCTGCTCGCCGCGGGCGTCGCGCGCCTCGGCGAGGTGCTGCTGCGGCGCGCGGAGGAGTTCCGCCACACGCCCTGCATCGGCCGCACCCACGGCGTGCACGCAGAGCCCACGACCTTCGGGCTCAAGCTGCTGGGCTTCTTCGCCGAGGCTCGGCGCAACGCGCGCCGCCTCGAGCGCGCGACGCAGGAGGCCGCGGTCGGGAAGATCTCGGGCGCGGTCGGCACCTTTGCTCACCTGCCGCCCTCGGTCGAGGAAGAGCTGTGCCGGCGCCTCGGCCTCGGCTTCGAGCCGGTTGCGACGCAAGTCGTCCCGCGCGACCGCCACTCGGTCTTCATCGCGACCTGCGCGCAGATCGCGACCTCCTGCGACAGGCTCGCGACCGAGCTTCGCCACCTCGCGCGGACCGAAGTGCGCGAAGTCGAGGAAGAATTCGGCGCGGGCCAGAAGGGCTCCTCGGCGATGCCGCACAAGCGCAACCCGTGGCGGCTCGAGAACGTCTCCGGCCTCGCGCGCGTGCTGCGCGGCTATGCGGTCTCGGCGCTCGAGAACCAGCTGCTCTGGCACGAGCGCGACATCAGCAATTCTTCGGTCGAGCGCATGATCTTCCCGGACGCGACGGCCACGCTCGATTTCGCGCTGCAGCGGATCGCGGGCCTGGTCGAGTCGCTGCGCGTCGATCCGGCGCGCATGCGCGCGAACCTCGATCTCACCCAGGGTCTCTGCTTCAGCGGGGCGCTGCTGCTAGCACTCTCGGAGAAGGGCAGCTCGCGCGAGGAGGCCTACGCGCGCGTTCAGCAGCACGCGATGCAGAGCTGGGAGCAGGGCGGCGATTTTCGCGAGCGCGTGCTCGCCGATCCGGTGATCGCGCAGCAGCTCTCGGAGGCCGAGATCCGGCGCGCGTTCAGCCTCGAGCACGCGCTGCGCCACGTCGACGCAATCTTCGAGCGCACGCTCGAACACGCATGAGGGACACCCGGGTATGAAGGCCATCGTCGCAGTGCGCCGCAAGCGCGAAGTGCTCGATCCCCAGGGCAAGGCGATCCAGCGCGCCTGCGGGTCGCTCGGTCACGCCGGCGTGCAGTCCGTACGTCAGGACAAGCTCTTCGAGCTCGAAATCAGCGCCGCGAGCCGCGATCAGGCGCGGAACGTCGCCTCCGAGATCGCCGAGAAGCTGCTCTCGAATCCGGTGATCGAAGACTGGGAGATCGTGGCGCTCGAGTAGCGAGAGGAGCCCCCTTGGGAGATCTGGAAGCGTTTCGCGCCGAGCTGCGCGAGTGGCTCGAAAAAAACTGTCCCGCGTCGATGCGGCTGCCCGCGGACCTCGAGAAGGACGCCTACTGGGGCGGCCGCAGGGACGCGCACCCGAATCCCGAAGCGCGCGAGTGGTGCCGCGCGATGTCGTCGCGCGGCTTCACGGCGCCGAGCTGGCCCCGCGAGTATGGCGGCGGAGGGCTCTCGCGCGAAGAGGCGCGCGTGCTCGATTCGGAGCTGCGGCGCATCCACGCGCGCCCGGCGCTCGCCTCGATCGGGATCCAGATGCTGGGCCCGCTGATTCTCGAGGTCGGGAGCGAAGCACAGAAGCGCGAGCACATTCCGGCGATGCTGCGCGGCGAGATCCGCTGGTGCCAGGGCTACAGCGAGCCCGGCGCGGGCTCGGACCTCGCGAACCTGCAGACGCGCTGCGAGGACCGCGGCGACCACTTCGTCGTGACGGGCCAGAAGATCTGGACCTCCTACGCGAACGACGCGGACATGATCTTCTGCCTGGTGCGCACGGACCCGAAGGCGTCCAAGCACGAGGGCATCAGCTTCGTCCTGATCGACATGGATCAGCCGGGCGTGCGCACCTCTCCGATCCAGTTGATCAGCGGCTCGTCGCCCTTCTGCCAGACCTTCTTCGACGACGCGCGCGCCGAGAAGCGCAACCTGATCGGCCCCTGGAACGGCGGCTGGGGGATCGCCAAACGGCTGCTGCAGTTCGAGCGGCAGTCGATCGGCGCGGGCATCTCGCGCAGCGTGCGGCGCGAGACGCCGCTGCCCGAGCTCGCGAAGCGCTATTGCGGCGAGAGCGAGGGGCGCGTCGCCCTGCCGCTGATCCGCGATCGGCTCGCGGGCTGGCAGATCCGCCAGCACGCACTCGAGTCGACGCTTCGGCGCAGCCAGGACGAGGCGCGTGCCGGGCAGGGCGTCGGCACGGCGTCGTCGATCTTCAAGCTCTGCGGCAGCGAGCTCAACCAGGAGAAGTTCGAGCTGCTGGTCGAGATCCTGGGCTCTCAGGGCCTCGGCTGGGAAGGCCCCGGTTTCGACGCAGAAGAGCTCGCGACGACGCGCGCCTGGCTGCGCTCGAAGGCGAACACGATCGAGGGCGGCAGCTCGGAAGTGCAGCTCAACATCATCGCGAAGCGCGTGCTCGGGTTGCCGGACTGAGGTCCTCATGGACTTCGCTCACCGTTGGCTCGCTGCGCGCGGGAAGACCGCTTGCGATCTGGAAGCAAACGGAAATTCGCTCGCCATTGGTTGGCTGCGCGCGGCATGACTGCTCGATGCTGCGAAGGAAACTGACATGGCACTGATCCTCAGCGAAGAGCAGGAGCTGCTGCGCCAGACCGCGCGGGAGTTCCTCGGGGCCAAGGCGCCCGTCGCAGAGCTGCGCCGGCTCCGGGACCATCGGGATCCCGACGGCTTCTCGCGCGCGCTCTGGCGCGAGGTCGCGGAGCTCGGCTGGTGCGGGATCACGATCCCCGAGCCGCTCGGCGGGGCCGGGCTCGGTCAGCTCGAGCTCGGGATCCTGCTCGAGGAGTGCGGTCGCACGCTCGCGGCGACGCCGCTGATCTCGACTCTGCTGCTCGGCGCGAACGCGCTTCTGCTAGGCGGAAGCGAGGTCCAGAAGAACGCAGAGCTCCCAGCGATTGCGCGTGGCGAGCGCCTGTTCGCGCTCGCGCTGCAGGAGGGCGTGCGGCACGCTCCCTATCAGATTGCGCTGCGCGCGGAGCGGCAGCCGGACGGCTTCGCGCTGCGCGGTGAGAAGGGCTTCGTGCAGGACGGCCACGTCGCGGATCGCGTCGTGGTCGCGGCGCGCACGGCGGGAGCTCCTGGCGAGCGCGACGGCCTCAGCCTGTTCCTCGTCGATGCGCGCGCGCCGGGCCTGCGCGCGCAGCGCACGCAGCTCGTCGACGCGCGCAACGCCGCACAGCTGCACTTCGACGGCGTCCGGGTTCCCGCGAGCGCCGCGCTGGGCGAAATCGGCAGAGGGGCCGAGATCCTGGATCCGCTGCTCGACCGCGCGGCCGCGGGGCAAGCTGCGGAGCTGCTCGGGCTCTCGCAGGCGGCCTTCGAGCGCACTCTCGCGTTTCTCAAGACGCGCGTGCAGTTCGGCGTCCCGATCGGCTCCTTCCAGGCGCTCAAGCACCGCGCGGCACAGCTCTACGTCGCGCTGGAGCTGACGCGCTCGGCGGTCCTCGAAGCGCTCCAGGCTCTCGACGCGGGCTCCCCCCGCGCGCCGGAGCTCGCGAGCGCCGCGAAGGCCCTGGCGAGCGACACCGCGTACCGCGCCGGCAACGAGGGCGTGCAGATGCACGGCGGCATCGGCGTCACGGATGAAGAGGACATCGGGCTGTATCTGAAGCGCGCGCGGGTCGCCCAGCGCAGCTTCGGAGACGCCGCGTTCCACCGCGATCGCTACGCGTCATTGGCGGGTTACTAGCGGGGACGTTGTTGCCTTTTGCCTTTTGGCCGCCAAAAGGCAAAAGGCAACAACGTCCCCGTCAGGAGAGCAGCATGCCGGATCCCTTCGAACCCTTCCGCCTGAACGGCCGCGTGGCCGCGCTGACCGGCGCAGCCTCCGGCATCGGCCTTGCCAGCGCCGAGGTGCTGGCCGCCGCCGGAGCTGCGGTCGTGCTGGGCGATCTCGACGCCGCGGGCGCAGAGGCCGCCGCCAAGCAGATCCAGGCGGCCGGCGGTCGAGCCGTTGCCCAGCGCTGCGACGTCTCGCAGCGCGCGCAAGTCGACGCCCTGGTGGAACGCGCGGAACGCGAGTTCGGCGGCCTCGACGTGATGTGCAACATCGCGGGCATTCCGGCCGACGGCCCGCTGGCGGAACTCGCGGAGAGCGAAGTCGACCGCGTCTTCGCGATCAATCTGAAGGGCGTGCTCTTCGGCTGTCAGGCGGCGGTTCGCGCGATGCAGCGGCGCGGCGGCGGCAGCATCATCAACGTCGCCTCGGCTGCGATCGACGTACCGACCCCCGGCTACGGCCTCTACGCAATGACGAAGGCGGCCGTCACGCAGCTCTCGCAGACGCTGGCCGCCGAGGTCGGCCCGCTCGGCATCCGCGTGAACGTGCTCGCGCCGGGCGTCACGATCACGAAGTTCACCAGCCGCCATCTCTACGACGCCGAGGGCAAGATCGACCAGTCCAAGTACGACGGCTTCCTCGCGCGCATGCGCGGGATGTCCCCGATCGGCCGCGTCGGCGAAGCCGTCGACCAGGCCTGGCTGATCTGGTTCCTCGCGAGCGACGCCTCGCGCTACTGCACCGGCCAGATCTGGCGCGCCAACGGCGGTCAGACGATCCCGCGTTGACCGACGCGTGCGGCGTCCGTACGCTATGAGTGCTTGCCCCATTCGCGCGAGGAAGCATTTGAATGATCCGCAGTGTCCGCGCCGTTCGTCACGAAGACGGGCACCTGAAGCTTCTCGACCACGTCGAGTTGCCGTCGGGAACGGTGATCCAGGTCACGCTCGATCTGCCCGAGCCGTCCGAAGTGGCGCGGTGTCGTGTCGGGCTTCCGGTGCGCGATCTCGGTCCGATGAAGGGGTCCGTGAATCGCGACGAGATCTATGGCGAGCCCGCCTGACGAGAGGGTCGTCCTCGATACGAACGTCCTCGTCTACGCGATGAACGCGGCGGCGGAGCATCACGCCGCCTGCCGCCATCTGCACGATCTCGCCGTGGCAGGCGAGATTCCGACCTGCATCACTTTGCAGATCTTGTTCGAGTACTTCGCCGCCGTGACCTACGCGGGACAGCTGACGAGAATTCTCAGCCCGACGGAGGCGCTCGCAGACATGGAAGCCTTGGGCGTCGCCTTCGAGGTCTTGCCAGCGCCGGTGGATCTGGCCGACCGGGTGATCGCGTTACTCCGGGAGACTGGTTTCTCGGGTCGCCATGTGTTCGACGTACAACTCGCTGCCACCATGCTCGCAGCGGGCGTGCGCCGGATCTACACCTATGACACGCGCTTCGCGAACATCCCCGGTATCGTGGCGCTTCGGCCCGAGTAGCGGCGGAGCGGGACGCTGCGACTGCCTCACGCCGCGACCGGGAATCGGGCTATGACGGGTACGGCGGGCACGGTATCGCTCGGACAAATCCCCCCGCAACCGACTGGCCCCACAGGCCCGGACGCCCTCGAAAGAGGGCTTTTTCTTTCAGCCGTTTTGAGCGCGGTCTGCGGCGGCAGATTGCCGAGGAGGACGCCATGGCGCTGCAACGCCCCGCGATCGATCCCTCCGAGATACCCGCTCGCTCGACTTCCGGTTACCCGGAGTCGTTCCGCACGCGAGTCCTGCCGCGGGAGAAGCGTGCGCTCGGGGATGCGCTCGGACTCACGAAGATCGGCGTCAATCTCACGACGCTGATGCCGGGCAAGGAGTCCTCGATGCGCCACTTTCACACGCGCGAGGACGAGCTCGTGTTCGTCCTGGACGGCGAGGTGGTCCTGCGCACCGATGGCGGCGAGCAGGTGCTGACCGCCGGCATGTGTGCGGGCTTCGCGGCTGGTGTCCGCGATGGTCATCAGTTCGTGAACCGGAGCGACCGCCCCGCGCGCTACCTCGAGATCAGCAACCGTGACGCCGAGGACGCGGCCGCGTATCCGGACGTGGACCTCTTCTTCCGCAAGGGGCCGGGCGGCAAGGTGCTCTTCACGCGCAAGGACGGCAGCGCGTTCTGACGCGGCCCCGGGTGGACGTGCTCTCCGGTCGCCTGTTTTCAGCACCGCGTTTCCCGGACTAAACAGCGCGCCCACCACCGCAAGCCCACCGTGTCCGACTAGTATTCGAGTGACCTCGCATCCTTGAAGATCAACCGGATCTTCGGAGCGATTTGTGTGGGTCATTCTCGCAGAATTGCCCCGTCGAATTGCGAGAGGTCTTCCAGCGGTCCCTCGGCTCCAGTCGAATTCCGGCGAATAGCGATGCGCGGGAGACGTTCCGCCGCGTCGACGAGTCGAGCCGTTCGCAGCCAAAAAAAGATCGCCCGAATCAAGTGGAGTCCTCGAGCGTGTGACCGCATCTGTCACAACGTTAGTTTATGTTCTCGGTCATGAGAAAGCGAAGCCGTCAACTCGACATGGATCTCCGCCCGCTGGCGCACTGGGGTGGCCTGCGGTCGGGCGCCGGCCGCACGGCCGGCCCCCGGCCGGCCGTGCGCCACCGCAGGCGGGAATCGTTCCCAGGTCGCTTCCCCTGCCTCGTCACCTGGCGACTGCGCTCGGGTCTTCCGTCCCTGCGAAACCCCGCGCTGGTGCGAGAGGTCCGCAGCTCCTTCGCGGCCGCGTGCGAGCGCGGAGATTTCCGCGTCGTCCACTTCTCGCTCCAGCGAGATCACGTCCACCTGATCGTCGAAGCACGCGATCGCGTAGCACTCGGCCGCGGGTTGAAGTCGATCGGCTCGCGCCTTGCGCGAGCCGCCCACCGTATCTTCCACCGCTGCGGCCCCGTGCTCGCGGAGCGCTACCACCTCAGTCTGCTTCGCAGTCCGCGCCAGGTCCGCAATGCTCTTGCGTATGTGCTTCTCAACGCGCGCCACTACTTCTTCCAGCGAACTCGATCCGCGCCCCCGGTCTGGGCCGACGCAGCCTCGTCGGCCGCTTGGTTCCGCGACTGGCACCGCGCGCCGCCGGGCGCTGCGAATTTCGAAGCCTCGCCCGTGGCCGAGCCTCAAACCTGGTTACTGACGTCGGGTTGGCTGCGACACGGTCGCATCGATCCTGCGGAGCTACCGGGCAAGCGCTAGGCATTCGCCCTCGACTGCGGTTCGGCACGCGGACTCCGATGTGTTCAGCGCGCGCGCAGGTCTCACGCGAGTCGCGCGCGCGGCTCGCCGAAGGTCCAAGCCGCGGTCTGGAGGAGACGGAATCCAGGAGGCGCATCGAATCGGAGAGCCGACGAGGTCTGTGATTTCGCAGCGTGCAAGCAGGCTCGGTTTCCGCACCGGAAGAAAAGCCCTCTTCAGCCCTCCAGGCGCTCTTTCTCGGCCTTCCAGCGACTTTCTCTACTCACACGAATCCATGCAGAGCCATCACGAAGCTCACGAGCCGCAAGGGGGCATACCGCGCGCAGCGAGCCTCAGGCGAGCGGAGGAGAGCGGCTCGCAGCAGGCGAGGGTCAGCGACGCGGCAGAATTAAGAAGGTGTCGCCCTCGTGTCCGGCGAGCCGGATGTCCCCCATACTCGGGGGTCTGATCGGCCGCAAGATCACCGGGCGCCGGATCTGCGAGAGAACAGCGCGGTGCCATCCAGGATCCCGCGGTTGTCGCGCAGCGCCCGCAGGAACGCGTTGGCGAAGACTAGTGTCCGTCGTTGACACGCGCGTGACCCGAACCGAAGCTCCCCCGCCAGTGTCGCCGACCCGATCGAGGCCGAGCCGATGACGCGCCCGAAGCCGGTAGGCCGATTCGCGTCGGTTCTGCTCGTCGTGCTGTGTTTTGCCCTCGACCTCGGCGGGCCGGCGCGCGCGGCGGAGCCGCTGCGGCCGGGCGACTCGGACGAGCTGCTGATCGTCGACTGCCTGCTGCCGCCGAAGCTGAAGCGCCTCGGGACGCGCGTGACCTACGCCGAGGCCCGCAAGCCGGTCAAGACCTCCGGGCTCGACTGCGGGATCCGCGGCGGCGAGTTCACGGAATACGACCGCGCCGATTATCAGACTGCGCTCGCGGCCTGGCGCCCGCTCGCAGAGCAGGGCGATCCAAAGGCGCAGAACTACGTCGGAGAGATTCTCGAGAAGGGGCTCGGCAGCGCGCCGGATGCCACTGCTGCGGCCGGCTGGTACCGCAAGGCCGCCGAGCAGGGCTTCGGCCCGGCGCAGCTGAACCTCGGCGAGCTCTACGAGCGCGGCGTGGGAGTCGCGCTCGATCCCGCCGAAGCCCAGAAGTGGTACCGGCGAGCGTCGGGGCTGCCCGAGCGCGGCCTCGCGTTCAGCGCCGCGGCCGCGCCGCCGGGCGCGCCCGAGATCGATGCGCTGCAGCGACAGCTCGCGGACAAGGTGCGCGAGGCGGAACGCCTGCAGGCCGAGCTGCGCAGGGCGGCGGCGCAGGGCGAAAAGCAGGCCGAACTCGAGTCGCGCGAGCAGGCGCTGCGCGAGCGCGAGGCGAAGCTCACCGCGCTGCAATCCGAGGTCGCGAAGCTGCAGCGCGAGAGCGAAAAGCGCCAGCGCAGCGACGACGCCGGCGTGGTGCTGGCGGGGCCGGGCATCCAGCTGATCGATCCTCCGCTCCCGATCTCGCGCGGGCTCGCGCTGCCGATTGCGAAGACACCCGCCGCGAAGCGCGTCGTCGTGGGCGAAGTCGAGGCGCCCGCGGGCCTGCTGATGCTCTCGGTGAACGACGTCGAGACGCCCGTCGACGCCCAGGGGCTGTTTCGCAGCGAGGTCGAGGTCCCGGCGGCGGGGGTCGAGATCCATATCGTCGCAATCGATCGGCAGGGAAAGCGCGCCGAGCGCCGCTTCGCGCTGCAGCGCGGCGCCGCAGAGGAGCTGCGCGTCGAGGAGACGGCGCTGCCGCGCGCCGACTGGGGGACCTACCACGCCCTCGTGATCGGAAACGACGCCTACCGGCAGCTCCCGCGCCTCGCGACGGCCGGACAGGACGCGAAGTCCGTCGCCGCGCTGCTCGAGCATCGCTACGGCTTCAAGGTGCGCCTGCTGCTCGACGCAGACCGCTACCAGACGCTCTCCGCGCTGAACGCGATGCGCGAGGCGCTGACCGACAAGGACAACCTGCTGGTCTACTACGCGGGCCACGGCGAGCTCGACGAGGCCAACATGCGCGGGCACTGGCTGCCGGTCGATGCGGAGCCGAGCAGCAGCGCGAACTGGATCTCCAACATCCAGATCACCGACGTCCTGAACGCGATGAGTGCCCGGCACGTGCTGGTGATCGCCGACTCGTGCTATTCTGGCGCACTGACGCGCTCCGCACTCGCGCGGCTCGAAGCCGGCATGACGCCCGAAGCGCGCCGGGTCTGGATCGACGCGATGCTGGCCAAGCGCTCTCGCACCGCGCTGACCTCGGGAGGGCTCGAGCCGGTGCTCGACGCGGGAGGCGGCGGACACTCGATCTTCGCGCGCGTGCTGCTCGAGGTGCTCGAGGCCAACCAGGACGTGCTCGAAGGCCAGCGCCTGTACCAGGAGGTCTCGGCGCGCGTGACCTGGGCCGCCGAGGGCAGCCAGACCCATCAGCTCCCGCAATACGCGCCGATCAAATTCGCCGGGCACGAGTCCGGCGACTTCTTCTTCGTGCCAGCGCAGCGTCCCCGCTAGCTAGAACTCGAGGCGCAGGCCCGCGGAGAGGCGGTGGCGGGCGAAGTGCTCGAAGCCGAGCAGCGCTTCGTAGTCGAAGTAGGGCATCCAGCCGCCCGCGAGCAGCAGCACCGCGCCGGCGCCGATGTTCGCGTAGTTGCGGTCGACGCCGTCGCCGCGCATCGCGAAGGCGGCGCCGGCGGGATCCTCGTTGAAACGGGCACTGGTGCTGACGGCGTCGCGCAGGAACTCGTGCTCCCACTCGGCGCGAACTTCGGGCACCAGCACACCGATCGGCGTGCTGAGCGTGAAGCTCTCGCGCACGCCGAGCACCAGGGCCAGCGAGTCGCTGGACTCGGAGCCGAAGTTCATCGCGAGGCCGCTCCCGCCGGTCTCGGTGTAGCCGTCGAGCGCCGTCCGGACGTAGCGCAGACGGCCGTAGGGACCGAGCTGCACGCTGCCGAGCGAGACGTCGTAGCCGAGGCCCGCTTCGCTCGAGATCTCGTAGCTGTCGGTGTCGGCACTCGTGTGCACCAGGATCTGGTCCGCCACGGTGCCGCCGGAGGGCTGGAACACGACGTCGCGCCGGAGCTCGTAGTCGCTGACGCCGCCCCCGAGGTTCAGGTCCGCGTACAGATTCTCCGTGAAATTGTAGGAGCCGAAGACCGTGAAGAAATAGGTATTGCCGTCGCGACTGCCGGCGTTTCCGGGCGGAAGAAAGCTCGTGCTGATGTCCTCCTGGTCGAAATCGGATTCCAACCGGTCGTAGCCGAAGAAGCCGCCGACCACGACGCGATCCGAGACGCGATAGTCGGCACCGAGCTGAGCGCCGGCAAAGTAGCCGTCGTAGCCGCGCTCGCTGCCGCTGCGATCCCGGTCGAAGAGGCTGCCGCGCGCGCCGACGAGCAGACTCAGGCCGGGGATGCCGTCGACCGGCGCCGAGAACAGCGACCCCGCGACTTCGGAAGCCCCGAAATCGGGCGGGAAGGGCGACTGCGCGTTCGCCACGACCGCACGCTGAGTGCTCGATCGCTGCGGGTCGATCGCGGAGGCGACGGCGCGGCCCGCACGGTGCGCCTCCAGGCGCTGCGCGCCGAGCTGCATCTGCTGGCGCACGCGCTCGATCGCTTCGTTCGGGTTGCTGATGCCCTGGTTCGGATCCAGTGAGCTCTCGCTCGCGCCCGACAGATCTCCGGGCGGTCCGCTCATGCTGCTGTCTCTGCAGCGGTCTCCGAGTTGATTCGGGAGGTTTCCCGACAAGAAACAGACGTTCGCGAAGAAGGCCTGATACGCCGCGTCCTGGGCTCGGGCTGGCTCGGCAGCGAGATAGAGACACACGAACGCGGCGAGCCCGGCGATCAAGCGTGCAAGCATGAAAGGATCCCCTTCGGTGATTCGAGTGTTCGCGCGTCGAGAACCCCTGCAGCTCGGAACATCGGTGCGGAGCACTCAAGGTGCCTGCGTCCCGAGGCGATTTCCCAGCATCAGCACCACGCGGCGGTTGTCTGCGCGCGCTTCGTCGCTCTCGCCGCGGATGAGTGGCTGCTGCTCGCCGTGACCCTCGGCGCCGAGTCGAGCCGGAGCGATCTTGTATTTCTGGATCAAATAGTCGTGGGCGCGCGCCGCTCGCTGCTCCGAGAGCTGCTGGTTCGCGACCTCGTCGCCGACGTCGTCGGTATGGCCAGCGAGCGTGAATTGCGCGCTCGCGAGCTCCGAGGAGCGCAGCGCCTTGCCGACCTCGTCGAGATCGCGCCGCGCGCCGTCGCTGAGCTCGGCGGAGCCGGTCGGGAACTGGATGTGGAGATCGAGCTTCGGGCGCCGGATCGAGCGCTGCCGCGCGCCGAAGTATTCGACGATGCCGCGCGCGCTGTACTCGGGGCCGTCGCTCGCGGGCCGCGCGATGCGCTGGTCGGCACGGGCGGAGGCCAGCGAGCCGCGCGTGCCACTGCCGAGCAGGGTCGTCAGGCGGCGCGCGAAGTCCGGGGCGTCGTCCGGATCCACGAGCGGGAAATCCTGATCGAACGCGCGCCCGAGCAGCGGGCCCACATCGAGGGGCTGCGCGGTCGCGACCGCGACCAGCGTCTCGACTCCGGTCGGCTCGCTGGCGACGAATTCGAGGCTCTTCTCGGTGCCGGCCTCGAGGCGGCCGGAGCTCGGATCGCGGCCGGGAGACAGCAGCCGCAGCGCGCCGTGGGCGTCGAGGTAGAGCGCGGTCAGGTAGATCGGGCGCGCCGAGCGGAAGTGCAGGGTGATCGGGGCGCCGAGCTCGACCGCGCGCCCGCTGCGGTCGTTGATCCAGGCCTCGAGCTGCGCGTCTGTCTGGCGCAGGATCGGCTGCATCGCGGCGAGGGTCTGCTCGCGATCCGCCGCTGCCGAGATCGCGCCTAACCCACAGACCAGCGCGACTGCGAGGCCACGTCCAGCTGCGATCCCACGCGCGATGCCACGTTCGACTCCGATGCCCCGCATCGATCCCCCCGCCGCAGGCTGGCGTCTCTGCGCGCGCGCGTCAAGCGCGCGCATCAGGGATTTCGCGCGCAGCGGACGCCGAGGTCGGAGGCGCTCTCGCCGGGCTCTTCGACCATCTCGGCGGCGGCGCGCAGGTGCGCGGGATTCGAGGCGAGCCAGGAGCCGCCCTTGGCGACGCGCCCCTCGGCGCGCTCGGTCGAGGTCCATTCCCAGACGTTGCCCGCGAGGTCGAGCAGACCCTCCGGCGTCGCTCCACTCGGGAAGGCGCCCACGGGTCTCGGGCCCTGGGCCTCCGATTCGATCCAGTGCGCACGCGCCGGGTCCCATTCGTTGCCCCACGGAAACACGCGCCGCTCCCCGCCGCGCGCGGCGTATTCCCACTCCGCGTTGGTCGGCAGACGACCGCCCGCGTGGGCGCAATAGCGCTCCGCATCCTCGAAGCTCAGGTGTACGGCCGGATGCTCGGGCTGCGCGTCGCTCGAGGCCTCGGGACCGAGCGGAGCGCGCCAGCTCGCGCCGTCGCGCTGCAGGCCCGCGACGTAGCTGAAGCCGCGGCGCTCGGCCGTCGTGACGTAGCCGGTATCCGCGACGAAGCGGCTGAACTCCGCGCGCGTGACCTCGTGCGGGTCGAGTTCGTAGGGCTCGAGTTCGACCTCGCGCGGGATCTCCGAGTCGTACCAGGAGCGATCACAGGCCGAGCCCAGTGCCTGGCTACAGAGCTCCATCGCATAGCGGAACTCGTCCGGCGTGGTACCCAGCGTCGCGTGGATCCGAGCCGGGCCCGCGGCGGGCGGCGGAACCCCCACTACGGCTTCCTCGCGCCGCGGCCGCAGCGTCCAGAGGGCTGCGGCGACGGCGACGGCCCCGAGCGCGCCTGCGCCGGCGACTGCGAAGCGGCGCCAGGCCGGAACGCGCGGCGCGAGACACGCCTCGAAGGCCGTCGCGAAGCTCGCGCAGGAGGGGAAGCGCTGCGCGGGATCTCGCGCGAGCGCGCGCATCACGACCGCCGAGAGTCCCTCCGGGAGCCCGGAGACCTGCTCGTCGAGCGGCGTCGGGTCGAGCGTGAGCTTCGCCAGCAGCTGCGTCTGCGCGCCGCTCTTCTTGAAGGGCAGCGAGCCCGACAGCGCTTCGTAGACGACCACCGCGAGGCTGTACTGGTCGTAGGCGGGGCTCAGGCGGCGCTCGATCGCCTCGGGCGGCGAGTAGGCGGCGGAGCCGACGAAGCTGTGCGCGACGGTCAGCGTGGTGTCGACCTCCGCGCCGGCTTCCGCTTCGTTGCTCCGCATCGCGGTCGCGATCCCGAAGTCCGAGACGAAGACGTCGCCGTGCTCGTCGAAGAGCAGATTCGCGGGCTTGATGTCCCGGTGCAGGTACTGCTTCTCGTGGATCGCATCGAGCGTGCGCGCGACCGTGCCGAGCCAGCCCGCGACCGCGCGCGCTTGCATGCGGCCGCCCTCGGCGCGGAGACGCTGGTGCAGATCGCCGCCCGCGAGATAGTCGACCACCGCGAAGGGCAGGCCCTGGTCCTGTCCCGCGTCGTGGATCGCGACGACGTGCGCGTGCCGCAGCCGCGTCAGGCTGCGGATCTCGCGCGCGAAGCGCTCGGCGAACTGGGGCTCCGCGAGCAGCTCCGGGTGCGGGATCTTGAGTACGCAGGGGCAGCCGAGGCGCGTGTCGCTCGCGAGGTAGACCGACGCCATGCCGCCCTGACCCAGGGGCGATTCGATCCGGTAGCGGTCGCCGAGCGTCCGCCCGATCAGGTCGGCCGGGGCATCCGGACTGGCGTTTTGGGCCGGGCACATGTTCAGCTCCCCGATCCCTGTTCGGCGATCCCGGGGAGGCTGCTTAGGCTCCGAGGCCCAGGTTGCGGCGGATCCGCGGCAGCGGGGCCTCGAGGTTCGGCTCGAAGGGCCGGGCCGTGATCTGCTCGAAGGCCTCGATGTAGCGGCGCGACGCCTCGCAGCGCACTTCGATCGGGAGCTCCGGAATCGGCCCCTCGCCCTGGTAGCCGCGGTCCTTGAGCCAGCGGCGCACGTATTCCTTGTCGAGCTGCTCCGGGTCGCTCTCCAGCGACAGGCTGCGCTCGTAGGCGTCGGCGTACCAGTAGCGGGAGGAGTCCGGCGTGTGGATCTCGTCGATCACGATCAGGCGGTCCTGCGCGTCGAGCGCGAGCTCGTACTTGGTGTCGACCAGGATCAGCCCGCGACTGCGGGCCCAGCCCTGGCCGGCGGCGAAGAGTGCGGCCGTCATGCGCTCGACCTCGCCGTAGAGCGACTCCGAGACGATACCGCGCGCGAGGATCTCCGCGCGCGAGATCAGCTCGTCGTGCTGGCCCTTCGGCGCCTTGGTAGTCGGCGTCAGCAGCGGCTGCGGCAGCCGCTCGTGGCGGCGCAGGCCCTCCGGGAGCCGATGGCCGCAGTAGATCCGCTCGCCGCGCTCGTAGGCGGTCCAGATCGATGTCGAGGTCGAGCCGGTCAGATACGCGCGATAGATGAACTCGACCGGCAGCGGCCGGCACTCGCGCACGATCGAGACGCAGGGATCCGGCAGCGAGAGCAGATGGTTTGGCGCGATCTCGCGCGTCTTCTCGAACCAGAACGCCGCGAGCTGGTTCAGCAGCTGTCCCTTCGACGGCAGCGTCCCGACCACGACGTCGAAGCAGCTCACGCGGTCGGTCACGATCAGCGTGCGCCGATCGCCGCGGATGTAGCTGTCGCGGACCTTGCCCTCGGAGCGCCGGCCGAGCTCGGGCAGGTTCGTGTGATCGAGCGTGCGCGCGCACTGCTCGCGCAGGAAGGAAAGGTCGGTTCCCATGGTCACCTCACTCTGATGATCTGCGTTCGCCTTCGGCTCCCTGCGCGCGGCCGGACCGCTTGCGTCTATCAGGGCTGCGCGTGCGAATTGAAGCCGCCCGCGCGTGCGGGCGCAATCCAGCGGAAGCTGCAGCGAGCGACTTCCACGCCGTCGACTTCGAGCTCCGAGATCGGTCGCACGAAGCAGGCCTGCGGCAGCAGCCACAGCGGCGCCGCGAGCGCCCAGGCCGCGGAGAGCCCGACCAGAGCGCGCGTGAAACGCGGTTTCTCTGCGCACAGCGCACCCGCACAGAGCGCGACCGGGATCGCGAGCAGCGTGAGGCCGCGCAGCGGCGTCACCAGGGTCCGGAGGCCGAAGGGCGCCAGCCAGAAATTGTTCAGGTAGAGCACGAGCAGCAGCGCGCACAGCGCAGCCAGCACAGCAGAACGCCGCCAGAGCACTCGCGCGCCCGCGAGCGCCGCGACCAGCGCGAGCGGGTTCGCGAGCGGCGCGAGCCAGGCGGCGTTCGCGGGCAGCAGGGGCTCTTGCAGCGCGCGGCTGTAGCCGCCGGCCGCGAACAGGAAGGACTCGGCAAGGCTGCAGCCCGCACCGAGGTGAGCCGCGAGCAGCGGCGCGGCGCCGAGGCTGCCCGCTGCGAGCGCGCCGAGATCACGCGCGTCGCGCCGCAGCAGCGCCAGCGCTCCGGCCGCGAGTCCAAACAGCAGTGCAGACGCCGTGTGCACCCAGAAGCACGCCGCCAGCAGCAGCGCGAGGCGCGGGCGCTGCCCGCGCAGCTGCGCCGCGAGCCCGAAGAGCAGCAGGCCGGTTCCCGCGGCCTCGATGCGCGGCGTGCACCACGAGAGCGAGAGCAGGTACGGAGTGAGCGCGAACAGCGCGGAAGCCGCATCGGGCAGGCCGGCCGCGCGCTGCAGCTGGCGGAAGCCGAAGATCAGCAGCCCCGCTCCTGCGAGCGCAGCGGCGGCGGTGTAGAGCGGCGCGCCGAGGATCGGCACCAGTGCGGCACCCAGGAAGTGGTAGGCCGGGGCGTAGGGGTTGTAGAGCGCGGGCGCCTGTTGCGTCGCGCGGATCAGCGCGAGGTGCGGCACCAGATCGCCGCCGCCCACGAGTCCGCCGCGGCCGAGCGCGAGCCAGGCGTGCAGCGCGAGTGCGAGCGCCGCCGCGGGCGGAAACAGGCCGCTGGGCGGGGCGGGGGCGCGCTCGCCGTCGGCGCGTGAAAGGGTGTGCGACAAGCGCGGGAGCATAGGCGCCGAGCGCAGATCCGCGGGCCAGGCCTGCGGTTGTTCGGGCTTCCCCCGGTCGGTAGAATGGGGCGCGCTCGGACCCGGGGGGTGGGAGCACTCCGGGGCCTCGGGCGGTTCGATCGAAACTGCATTTGCGGCCCCACGGAGCGCCCCCCAAGGTGTTCGCCGTCGTCCAATTTCCCGGATCCAACGACGATCGCGATCTGCGGTTCGCGATGAAGTCGGTGCTCGGCTGTGAGGCGGCGCTGGTCTGGCACAAGCAGGGCGAGCTGCCGGCCGGGACGCGCGCGGTGCTGCTGCCCGGGGGCTTCTCGTACGGCGACTACCTGCGCTGCGGAGCGATGGCGCGCGTCTCCCCGGTGATGGCCGCGGTTCGGCGCTTCGCGGAGACGGGCGGGCCGGTGCTCGGGGTCTGCAACGGCTTCCAGGTGCTGTGCGAGACGGGCCTGCTGCCGGGTGCGCTGGTGCGCAACGAGTCGCTGCACTTCATCTGCGACTTCGTGCACGTGCGCGTCGAGCGCGCGGCTGCCCCGTTCACTTCGCGCGCGCGCGCCGGCGCAGTGCTGCGGATCCCGATCAAGCACGGCGAGGGCTCGTATTACGCGCCGCCGGAGCAGCTGGCAGAGCTCGAGGCGCGCGGCCAGATCTGGCTGCGCTACTGCGAGGCCGACGCCCGCGTCACGGCTGTTGCGAATCCGAACGGCTCGGTCGGGAACGCGGCCGGCGTCGTCTCCGCGCGGGGCAACGTGATGGGGCTGATGCCGCATCCGGAGCACGCGGTCGAGGACGCGATCGGAGGCCGCGACGGCCTCACGATCCTCGGCTCGCTGGTCGACGCCGTGGAGGGCCGCTCGTGACGGCGCCGCTGCAGGAGCCGGCGGTCGATCTCGAGCTCGCGCGCGAGCACGGCCTCTCCGACGCCGAATATCAGCGCATCCTCGAGATCCTCGGGCGCCGGCCCAGCTACTCCGAGCTCGGGATCTTCTCGGTGATGTGGTCCGAGCACTGCTCCTACAAGTCGAGCAAGAAGTACCTGAAGCAGCTGCCGACCGAGGGGCCGCAGGTGCTGCAGGGCCCGGGCGAGAACGCGGGCGCGGTCGACATCGGCGATGGCCTCGCGGTCGTGTTCAAGATCGAGAGCCACAACCACCCCTCCTTCATCGCGCCGGTGCAGGGCGCGGCGACCGGCGTCGGCGGCATCTTGCGCGACATCTTCACGATGGGCGCGCGCCCGACCGCCTCGCTGAATTCGCTGCGCTTCGGACCGCTCGAAGATCCGAAGCAGCAATATCTGCTGCACGGGGTGGTCGAGGGCATCGGCGGCTACGGCAATCCCGTCGGTGTCGCGACCGTCGGTGGCGAAGCCAGCTTCCACGAGTGCTACCGCGGCAACATCCTCGTGAACGCGTTCAACCTCGGCGTCGTCGAGGGGGACCGCATCTTCAAGGCAAGCGCCACCGGCGTCGGCAATCCGGTGATCTACGTCGGTAGCAAGACCGGGCGCGACGGCATTCACGGCGCGAGCCTGCTGGCCTCGGCCGAATTCGACGACGGCGCAGAGGCGAAGCGGCCGACCGTGCAGGTCGGTGATCCCTTCACCGAGAAGTGTCTGATCGAGGCCTGCCTCGAGCTGATGCAGACCGACGCCGTGGTCGGGATCCAGGACATGGGCGCGGCGGGCCTCACCTGTTCGAGCTTCGAGATGGCGAGCAACGCCGGCACCGGCATCGAGCTCGACCTCGATCGCATCCCGCAGCGCGAGACGCAGATGACGCCCTACGAGCTGCTGCTCTCGGAGAGCCAGGAGCGCATGCTGCTGGTGGCGAAGGCCGGCCGCGAAGACGAGGTGCGCGAGATCTTCGAGCGCTGGGATCTCGACTTCGCGGTCGTCGGGCGCGTGACGGCGGGCGGCCGCATGCGCGTCCGCTGGCGCGGCCAGACGGTCGTCGACATTCCGGTCGATCCGGTCGCGAAGAGCTCTCCGGAGCTCGATCGGCCGCTCGCCGAGGCGCCCGCGCTGCGCGAGCGGCAGAAGCTCGACCTCGCGGCAGTCGCGCCCGAGGAGGATCCCGAGGCCGCGCTCGCAGCGCTGCTCGACACGCCGAATCTCGGCTCGAAACGCTGGATCTACCGCCAGTACGACCAGCTGGTGCAGGGCAACACCGTGATCGGCCCCGGTGGCGACGCCGCGCTGGTGCGCATCCGCCGCAGCGACGGCCGGCCGACGGACAAAGCAGTCGCGCTCGCGGTCGATTGCAACTCGCGTTTCTGTTGGCTGGATCCCTACACGGGCACGCTGGCCGCCGTCGCCGAGGCCACGCGCAACGTCGCCTGTACCGGCGCGCGCCCGCTGGCGCTCACGAACTGCCTGAACTTCGGCAATCCCGAGAAGCCCGAGATCATGTGGGAGTTCGCCGAGGCGACGCGCGGCCTGGGCGAGGCCGCGCGCGCTCTCGGCACGCCGGTGGTCTCGGGCAACGTCTCGTTCTACAACGAGACCTCCGGGCGCGCGATCTTCCCGACGCCGACGATCGCCGCTGTGGGGCTGCTCGAGCCCTGGCAGCGCCACGCGGGCTCGGCGTTTCCGGCGGTGGGCCTCGACATCGTGCTGCTAGGCCGCACGCGCGAGGAGCTGGGCGGAAGCGCCTGGCTCGCGCTGCGCCGCGGCCTCGAAGCCGGGCTGCCGCCCGCGGTCGACCTCGCGCACGAGAAGCGGCTGCACGGCCTGCTCGCCGGCGCGGTGGCCAAGGGCCTCGCGCGCTCCTGCCACGACGTCTCGGACGGCGGCCTCGCGGTCGCGCTGGCCGAGTGCGGCTTCACGGGCGCGGCGTTGGTTGGCGCGAGCGTCGAGCTCCCCGAGCGCATGCGCCCCGATGCGCTGCTCTTCGGCGAGTCGACGGGCCGGGTGCTGATCGCGACGGCCGATGCCGCGGCGCTGCTCGCGTTCGCGGCGGAGTGCGGAGTGCCCGCGCAGCGCATCGGCGCGACCGGCGGAGAACGGCTGCGCATCGCGGCGCCGGGCGCGCGCGCCTGGATCGACTGCGAGCTGCGGGCGCTGCGCGAGAGCTACGAGCGCGCGATCCCGCGTCGCCTGGAGGCCGCATGAGCCCGCAGCTGCCCGGCGCACAGGAGCTGCTCCCCGAGCGTCTCGCGGACCACTTCCACGACGAGTGCGGCGTGTTCGGGATCCAGGGGCACTCCGAGGCGTCGCGCATCGCGTATCTCGGCCTGTATGCGCTGCAGCACCGCGGCCAGGAGTCCGCGGGGATCGTCAGCTTCGACGGCCACGAGCACTGCGTGCACCGCGCAATGGGCCTGGTGGCAGAGAGTTTCAGCGAGCCGATCCTGGATCGCCTGCCGGGTCGCACCGCGATCGGCCACGTGCGTTATTCGACGTCCGGAGGCTCGCTGCTGCGCAATGCGCAGCCCTTCTGCGCGATCACCGACGCCGGTCCCGTCTCGATCGCGCACAACGGAAACCTCGTGAACGCGCTCGCGATCCGGCGCGAGCTCGAAGCGCGCGGCGCGATCTTCAGCACCACGGCCGACAGCGAGGTGATCGTGCAGCTGCTCGCGCGCTCGCGCGAGCACACACCCGAAGAGCGCCTGATCGACGCGCTCTCGCGCGTGAAGGGCGCCTACAGCCTGCTGCTGCTCGCGCGCGACGCGCTGATCGCGGCGCGCGATCCGCACGGCTTCCGCCCACTCTCGCTCGGCCGCATCGACGGCGCCTGGGTCGCGGCCAGCGAGACCTGTGCGCTGGATCTGATCGGCGCGAGCTTCGAGCGCGATGTCGAGCCGGGCGAGGTCGTCGTGATCCGCAAGGGTCGGCTGCGCAGCCTGAAACCCTTCCCGGCCCCGAAGCAGCAGCGCTTCTGCGTCTTCGAGTACATCTACTTCGCGCGGCCCGATTCGAACCTGAATCGCTACACCGTCTACGACTTCCGCAAGCAGCTCGGGCGCGCGCTCGCGCTCGAGCACCCGGTCGAAGCGGACGTCGTGGTGCCCGTACTCGACTCCGGCAACACGGCCGCGCTCGGCTTCGCCGAGCAGGCTGGGATTCCCTACGAGCCGGCGATGATCCGCAACCACTACGTGCGGCGGACCTTCATCGAGCCCTCGCAGTCGATCCGGCACTTCGGCGTCAAGGTCAAGCACAACGCGGTGCGCAGCGTGATCGCGGGCAAGCGCGTGGTGCTGGTGGACGATTCGATCGTGCGCGGAACCACGCTGACGAAGCTGGTCAGCCTGCTGCGCTCGGCCGACGCCGCGCAGGTGCACGTCCGCATCTCCTCGCCGCCGACGATCGGCCCCTGCTTCTACGGGATCGACACGCCTACGCGCGAGGAGCTCGTGGCTTCGAGTCACACGCCGGAGCAGATCCGCGAGCTGATCGGCGCGGACAGCCTCGGCTACCTCTCGCTCGAGGCCGTTCGCCAGATCGCCGGCGAGCGCAAGCACGGCATCTGCGACGCCTGCTTCTCCGATGAATACCCGGTGCCGGTCGAGCATGCCGAGCCCGCGCCCCAGCTCTCGCTGTTCCGAAACGTCGAGGAGCCGAGCGGCGAGGACTGAGCCTGTGCCGCCAGCGCCGGGTCCGAGTGGGGGCTCCGGTACGACGCAGGCTGCGTCCGGCCGATAGGAGTGCCACAGGCGCGTGCGCTCGGATTCCGGGCGGGAGGCGGCTTGGCCAAGACGACTCGCAAGCTCCGCGTGGTGTTCCCGACCGCGGACTCATTTCGCAGCGAGTACGACTCGAACCTCGCGAATGGGGGCGTCTTCGTCGCGACCGAGGACCAGCCGGAGCTGCGCGAGATCGTCCGCGTCGAGCTGGTGCTCGCGTACTCGCAACAATCCATCGCGCTCGACGGGGAGGTCGTCCACTGCGTCCCGCGGGAGCTGGCGGCTTCGGGCGCGAAGCCGGGCGTCGCGCTGCAGCTGGAGCTCGGGGTTGCGGAGCTGCGCAAGTGCCTCGCACCGCTGCTCGGCCGGGATCCCGCGACACCCGATGACCGGCGAGACACGCGGCGCTTCCCAGCTCGGGTTGCGGTGCAGATCGAGGGCAGCGAGGGCAGCGTCAGCGGACACACACGGAACCTGAGCGCGACCGGCGTGCTGGTGTCGGTTGCGGGGGCCGGCCCCGAGGTCGGACAAAAGGTCCAGCTGAGGCTCGAGAACCCCCTCACGGGGGAGCAGATCCAGGCCGAGGGCTGCGTGGCCCGCGCGGTCGCGGGGCAGGGCGGCGACGGCTCGGTCGCCGCGGTCGCGGTCCAGTTCGATCCGCAGGATCCGCAGCGCGGCGCGGTGGACGGATTCATCCAGGATCTGCGCCAGGGTGCGCACGCGCGGCGCCTGGGCGGCATCGCGGGGACGCTCGAGGAGCTCGGCGTCGAGACGCTGATTGCGATGTTCGGCCGCGCCGCTCCGCAGGGCACCCTCGCGATGCGCCGGGCCGGCAGCGAGGACGAAGCCGTGATCGGCTTCGAGAATGGACTGCTGCGCTTCGTGCGCCTCGGTCCGAACACCGGCGTGAAGGCGCTGGTGCGCGTGCTCGAATGGGCCCGCGGCAGCTTCGAGTTTCACGCGCGCCTGGACCCCGTCGCGCTGACCGAGCCGCCGCTTCCCTTCGAGGCGGCGCTGCTCGTGGCACTGCAGCAGCGCGACGAGCTCGCTCACCTGAAGCCGCGTGAGCTCGAGCCGTCGCGGCGCCTGCGCAGCGTCGGGGAGCCGCCGAGCTCGCCCAGCAAGGTCGAAGCCGCGGTGCTCGATCTGGCCGCGGCCGGCTTCAACCTCGGCCGCATGCTCGACATCATTCCGGAGCCGGATCCGGAGATCTACGCGGCGGTCGCACACCTGCTCGACTGCGGCTGCGTCGCCCTCGAATAGCGAGCACGGACGTCAGATTGTAGGGATAGTCAGATTCTCACTGGCAGCCTTCCTGGCCTACCTGTTCGCGCGCGAGAATCTGACTATCCCTACAATCTGACGTCCGTGCTCGCTAGGGTCGCCCTCAGGTGTGCCGGCGGATCAGCGTGTCGCGCTGGAAGCGGGCGTCGTCGCGCTCGGGGTGGTCCACGTTGTAGTGCAATCCCCGGCTCTCCCGGCGTTGTTCGGCGCAGGCGATCACGAGCTCGGCCACCGTCGAGAGATTGCGCAGCTCGACCAGATCTGGCGTCAGCTTGAAGTTCCAGTAGTACTCGGTGATCTCGTCGCGCAGGTTTTCGATCCGGTGCCGCGCGCGCGCGAGGCGGCGGTCGCTGCGCACGAGGCCGACGTAGTTCCACATGAAGCGCCGGATCTCGTCCCAGTTCTGCGTGACGACGACGGCCTCCTCGATCTCGATCGCATCGCCCTCCTGCCAGCTGGGCGCCAGCGGCAGCTCGGGCGAGATCTCGGGCAGCCGCGCGAGGCCCTCCTGCGCGGCCGCTTCCGCGAACACGAGCGCCTCGAGCAGCGAGTTCGAGGCGAGGCGGTTCGCGCCGTGCAGCCCGGTGCAGGCGACCTCTCCGGCCGCGAAGAGATTGCGCAGATCGGTCTCGCCCGAGAGCTGCGTGCGCGCGCCGCCGCAGCAGTAGTGCGCGGCCGGCACCACCGGGATCGGCTCGCGCGTGATGTCGATCCCGAACTCGAGGCAGCGAGCCAAGATGTTCGGAAAGCGCTCGCGCAGGAATTCCGCACTCCGGTGCGTCATGTCGAGCACGACCCAATCCTCGCCCGAGCGCTTGAGCTCGGAATCGATCGCGCGTGCGACCACATCGCGCGGCGCCAGGTCCTTCATCGCGTGGTAGCGCGGCATGAAGGCCTCGCCGGTCGCGGCCGAGCGCAGGATGCCCCCTTCGCCGCGCATCGCCTCGGTGATCAGGAAGGACTTGGCCTGCGGGTGGTAGAGGCAGGTCGGATGGAACTGGACGAACTCCATGTTCGCGAGCGTCGCGCCTGCGCGATAGGCCATCGCCATGCCGTCGCCGGACGCGATGTCCGGGTTGCTCGTGTACAGGTAGACCTTGCCGGCGCCGCCGGTGGCGAGCAGCGTGATGCGCGCGCGGAAGGTTTCGACGCGGCCCTCCAGCGCGTCGAGCACGTAGGCCCCGAGCACGCGGTTCTCCCCGGGGATGCCGGCCTTCTGGGTGGTGATCAGGTCGACCCCGCAGTGGTTCTCGAACAGGTCGATGTTCGGGTGCGCCCGGACGCGCGCGAGCAGCACGCGCTCGATCTCGCGGCCGGTCGCGTCCTGGTGGTGGAGGATGCGCCGGCGGGTGTGCCCCCCTTCGCGGCCGAGGTCGAAGACCGGCGGCCCGCCCGGGGAGCGACCCGGGCTCTGGTCGAAGTCTGCCCCGAGTTTGAGCAGCGCCTCGATCATCGCGGGGCCGCGCTCGACCACCCGCTGCACCACGGCCGGATGGCACAGGCCGGCGCCGGCGTTCATGGTGTCCTGCGCGTGATCGGCGAAGGAGTCGTCCTCGGCCTGGACGGCCGCGATTCCCCCCTGGGCCCAGTTCGTTGCGGATTCGGCGGCAGTCTTCTTGGTGACGACGGCCACGGTCCCGCGCCCGGCCACCTGGAGGGCGTAGAACAGACCGGCAATTCCGCTGCCCAAGACCAAGAAATCATGTCGGAATTGTTCGCTCAGCGCCTACTCCCCTCGAGCCCGTCAACGGGCGCCTGGAGTCGCTTCGATCCGGCCCTGCAACTCAGCGGCGCCCGTTCCGCTCCGCTGCGGGTCAAGCCAGCGCCCTGTCTTCCGATACTGGCCCGAAGTAGAACCCGATTTTATCGGGGGCGCCCGAACTGCGGCAATCCCCCCCGCGGGAGTATCCCGCGCCGGTGGTCGGAGCGACGATGAAACGAACCATGCTGGCCACCGCGATCCTGACCGCCCTGTTGCTGACCCCAGCAACGCTGGCCCGAGGGCCCGTCTACTCCTACACCGACGGCGACGGCGTGGTGCACTTTTCGAATCGCCCGGCGGATACGCGCTACCAGGAGCTTCGCCCGTCCGCGCTGGACGGCCGCCTCGAAATCCTGCCCGGCAGCGCGCGCCCGGGCGACATCGACCGCCTGATTCGCCTCGCGGCCCACGAGCACCAGGTCCAGCCCGCGCTGGTCAAGGCCGTGATACGGGCCGAGTCGAACTTCAACGAGCGCGCGGTGTCCCGCAAGGGCGCCAAGGGCCTGATGCAGCTGATGCCCCGCACCGCCCGCGCGATGGGGGTGGTCGACCCCCTGCACGCCGAGGACAACGTGCGCGGTGGCGCTCGCTACCTGCGCAGCATGATCGACCGCTACGGCGACCTGCGCCTCGCGGTCGCGGCCTACAACGCGGGCCCGAGGGCCGTCGACCGCTACCGTGGCGTTCCGCCCTACCGCGAGACCCGGGCTTACGTCGACCGCGTCCTGACCTACTATCAGCGGTACCATGGCGAGTTCGGCCGATAGGGCCTCCCTCGACGCTGTGCCGTTGGGCATGCCGGCGGCCTCTGGCGTCGCGCCCGAGCGCTTTTGGAACCTGCCGAACACGATCACGGTGTTGCGCTGCGGCGCGATTCCGGTGCTGCTCGCACTTCCGGCGCTGCGCGACCCTGCCGGCAGTCGCCTGGTCGCCTGGATCTTCATCGTCGCTGCGGTGACGGACCTGCTCGATGGCTGGCTCGCGCGCCGCGGCAAGCAGGTCACGCAGATCGGCAAGCTGCTGGATCCCGTGGCCGACAAGCTGCTGGTCTCGACCGCGCTGATCGTGCTGCTCTCGATGGGCCGCGTGCCGGCCTGGGCCGTCTGGATGGTCGTCGTGATCATCGGTCGCGAGCTCGCGGTGACGGGCCTGCGCGGCCTCGCGTCCGCAGCCGGCCACGTGATGGCTGCGTCCTGGCTCGGCAAAGCCAAGACGCTGACCCAGAACGTCGCGATCGGAGCGCTGCTCTTCCACTACCCGACGCTCGGGCTGCCCGCGCACCGCATCGGCATGACTCTTCTCTGCGCCGCGACGGCACTCACGCTGTGGTCGGGATACCTGTACTTCCAAGACTATTTCCGCGGCCTCGCCGCGGGCGCGGCCACGAGGAAACGAGAGTCATGAGCCGTCTCCAGGAGCTGCAGCAGCGCATCGACAGCCGCCAGGCGCGCATCGGGGTCGTCGGCCTCGGATACGTCGGGCTGCCGCTGGCCCTCGAATTCTCGAAGGTCGGCTTCGAGGTCATCGGCTTCGACGTCGACCTGCGCAAGATCGAGTCGCTCGGCCGGGGCGTCTCGTACATCGAGGACGTCCCGTCGTCCGAAGTCGCGCGCATGGTCGAGAGCGGCAAGCTGCGCGCGAGCGCGGACTTCAGCGATCTCTCGCGCTGCGACGTCATCAACGTCTGCGTGCCGACGCCGCTCACGAAGACCAAGGATCCAGACGTCTCGCACATGGCGCGCGCGGTCGAAGACATCCGCAAGCGCCTGCGCGCGGGCCAGCTGGTGATCCTCGGCTCCACGACCTATCCGGGCACCACGCACGAGCTCTTCGTGCCGATCCTCGAAGACAGCGGCCTGCGCGTCGGTGTCGACTTCGCGCTCGCGTTCGCGCCGGAGCGCATCGACCCGGCGAACAAGAAGTTCTCGGTGCGCGACGTGCCGAAGGTCGTCGGCGGCGAGACACCGCTCTGCACCGAGCTCGCGGCCGCAATCTTCCGGCCCGTCTTCGATCAGGTCGTGATGGTGTCGTCGACGCAGTGCGCCGAAATGGTGAAGCTGCTCGAGAACACCTTCCGCGCGATCAACATCGGCCTCGTCAACGAGTGGGCGCTGATGTGCCACCGCCTCGGCCTCGACGTCTGGGAGGTGATCGACGCCGCCGCGACGAAGCCCTACGGCTTCATGAAGTTCTCGCCCGGCCCGGGCCTCGGCGGCCACTGCATCCCGGTCGATCCGTCCTACCTCGCGTGGAAGATGAAGGCGCTGAACTTCCCGGCGCGCTTCATCGAGCTCGCGACCGACGTGAACGGCCGCATGCCCGAGTACGTCGTCGAGCGCATCACGGATCTACTGAACGAAGAGCGCATGGCCGTCAACGGCTCGCACATCCTGATCATCGGCGCGGCCTACAAGGCCGACGTCTCCGACATGCGCGAGTCGCCCGCCCTCGACGTGATCCGGCTGCTGGCCGAGAAGGGCGCGGACGTCTGCTACCACGACCCTCACGTGCCCGAGCTGCAGGTCGAGGGGCGCCAGTACAAGAGCGTCGACCTCACGGCCGAGCGCATGGGCAGCTCGGACCTCGCTGTCATCATCACCGACCACAGCGCTGTCGACGCCCAGCGCATCGTCGACGGCTGCCAGCGCGTCTTCGACACCCGCAACGCAACCCGCGTGCTCCGCAACGGCCGCGAGAAAGTCCGCAAGCTCTAAGAAGCCCCCGAACGGGGACGGGCCTTACGAAATGCAGTTGTTGCACATACTTCCCCAGGGGTGCGGCGTTCTGATCCCGGGCAGAGAAGCATCCGCAACCACCGCATCTCGTGAGGACCGTCCCCGCCGGCCGCGGCCTTGACGCCGGCCCGGCTTCGCCGTACATCTGCCTCTTCCAGGCACGAGTAGCTCAGCTGGTAGAGCGCCACGTTGCCAACGTGGGGGTCGCGGGTTCGAGTCCCGTCTCGTGCTCCAGCATTCGATAGCCCTTTCGCGGTGTTGCGCGGAGGGGCTTTCTCGTTCCAGTCGCTGCCATTCGCTCGGTGCCGCGGGGGTGCCGTCCAGCAGCGTCCCGGTGCCGTCGCGCGCCGCCCGCGAAGTCGAGAAACGAGAGGTCAACCTCCTCCTCACGCATTGCGTGCGCGTACACGCGGAGCGTGAGTTCCGGCCTGGCGTGCCCGAGCTGTGAGGCCACCCAGCGCACGCTCTTCCCCGCGGCGAGGGCGTGGCTCGCGAAGGTGTGACGAGCATCGTGAAGCCGCAGGGGCCGGACGCCCTTCGCCTTCGCCAGCCGGCGCACCCGATACCACGACCGCGTGACGTTTCGCTCGTCGAGCGGCCCACCCGTCTCAGAGCAAAAGACCAGCTCCGGAATCTCAGGCCAGCCATGCGCCAGAGTCTCGCGGCGGCGCCTCGAGAGAAGGTCACGCAGGGTGCCCCCGAGCAGCGGCGACAGCACGACCGTCCGAGCCTGTCCGCTCTTCGGCGTGCCGAGCCGCCCGCGTACCAAAGCTCGGCGGATCAGCAGTCGCGCGCCGTCGAGGTCGGCGTCCTCCCACTTCAGGCCGAGCGCCTCGCCCTTCCGGCAGCCCGTCGAGAGTAGGAAGACGAGCAAGGGGTAGAAGCCGGGCTCCGCGCGGCGCGCGACCTCGAGCAGCTTCGCCACTTCCTCGCGGCTCCAAGCGTCGATGCGCCGCACTTCGTCGGACTGCTGCCGCTTCACCTTCGCGAGCAGCTTCCCGAGGTTCCGGCAGGGATTCCGGTTCAGCTCCTCATTCTCGACGCAGAGGGCCATCACGCGCCGCAGCACTGAGAGGATCGCGAGCAGGGTGCTCGCCTTGAGCCGCTTCTTCGCACCCTCGGGCGACTTCGCAGCGATGAACTGAAGGAGGTGCTTCTCCGCGAGTTCCGAGAGCCGCAGCGCGCCGAAGGCGGGCTCGAGGTGGTTCTCGATGTTGTGCAGCGCCGTCTCGGCGAAGGAAGCCGAGAACGTGGGGAGATAGTCAGCGTGCCACTCGCTGAGGGCCTCTCCGACGGTCCGCTCGCGCGTGGGCGCCGCGATCTGGTACTTGCCGAGGGCAATGTCCCGGTTGGTCGCGTTGACGACGGCCTGGGCCTGGCGACGGTCGCGGCCGATCTTCTTCCACTTCCGGCGCCCGTTGACGTGGACGACCACCCAGTAGAAGCCGTCTCGCTCTCGCAGCTTCGCCGCCACCGCTCTACCTCCGGGCCCGCTTGAGAAACCGGGCCACGGCCAACCGGATCAGATTCGCAACCGAAGTCTCGCGCTCGATGCCGAGGGCACGCAGCGCGTCGAGGTCGGGGCGCTCGAGATCGACGGCGATGCGCTCGGGGTCTTCGACGATGCGCTTGCGCCCCGCGCCGTCCCGCCTGCCGCCGTGTCCGCTGCTCTGTTTTTTCCGCATCGCGGTCGCATCCTACTCCGAGATTACTTGAAAAATCAAGGGCCCGTGCGTCCCAGATCCCGGAGGATCTCCTCGGCAATCGCGTCGGCGTTCCGGGTCGCGCCGGTGCGCTCCGCCATCCACGTCCGCAAGTCCCCGACGGGAATCAGCACCGAGCCGCCCAGGCGCAGGTAGGGCAGGGCCTCATTCTGCATCCAGCTCCGCAGCGTGCGCTCGCAGATCCCAAGCGCCTTCGCGGCTTCGGCTGGCCGGAGGGCCAGGCGGTCAGCGAGTTGCAGCGGCTCCAGCGCCTTCGCCGCCTCTCGGTCGGCGCTCACTGGAGCACCACGAATTCCGGCCAGCTCCGGTCAGGCAAGCGGAACTCCGTTCTCGCCGTAACCCGCGGCCTGAGCCCTCCTGCAGGCCCGCGGCGCTGTGATCGCACTGCTCCCAACCTTCGGGTCCGGTCCAGTGCTATTCGCGCGCCCTGCGGGCGTATAGAAAGCCGCACAGGCTGTCGGCGCGCACAGGGCGGCGGGCGCGGCCAGGTCGAGCTGTTCGGGGTGCCGGGGTGCAACGGGTGCAGCAATTACTACTTCTCCCCCCGCGCGCGTGAGGTCGAGAAGAGAAACCGCTGCACCCTTTGCACCCCGAGCACCCGCTGCACCCCTTCTACGCATCCGGAGCGCCCTCCCGGAGCCAGATCCCGGCCCATCCGCGGATGCCGCGCCGCGGGCGCTCCTCGGCCTTGCCGGCGGCAGCGCGCCGGACGTGGTCGTTGAAGGTCGCCACGGAAACGGGCAGCCGGCCGCCGTCCTGGGCCCACGCGCGGTAGGTCTTGTAGAGAAGCGGTCGCGGTGTCCATGCCTCGGCGTGGAACTCGCACTCCTCCGCCAGGAAGCCCGCGACAGAATCGAGGCGCTCGCGGTACTGCAACCGCGCGCTTGCGACGCTACCGGGCAGCGCGAACCTCGTGCGCGCCATCACGCGCCGCAGGCCCTCGACCGCGAGCACGAGCAGCCCCTCGAGTTCGCTCTCGGTCGTCAGCTTCGCGATCAGGTGCGGGTCGACTCGGTCCTCAGCGATCCGCCGCTCCATGGGCACGATCAGCCAGCGATCGAACCACGCCTCGGACTGATCGCTCGATAGCGGCGGTTCGTTCGCGCTGAAGATCGGCAATGCGAAAGGTCGAAACGTGAAGTGGGCGCCGTACTTTCGCTCGCCGGGCATTGGATCGCCGCCCGTCAACATCTTAAACGTGTCGCTCTGGCGCACGGCCCGCGCGTCGAGGTCGCCGCAGATGTTCGCCAGCTTCCCGAACAACTCTGCCGCTGCGAAACGGTTTTCGGAAAGCATTTGTAGCGGGATCGTCGAGACATTCTCGGGCCCAAGCAGCCGCAGGATCACGGCGAGGAGCACTGACTTCCCGTTGCGCCCGGGCCCGAGCAGCAGCACTGCCACGCGCAGCGGGTTCGCGGACAGCAGCGCGTAGCCGATCACCTCGAGCACCAACTCGATCGCGTCTTCGGGTAGCACTTCGGCAAGAAACGTCTCGATCAGCGGGCAGCGCGCGTCGGGGTTCCAGTGGTGCGGAATCTGAATCGTCGAGACGATCTCGACGTTGTGCGGACGCAGCTCGATCGGCGCGGCACTCCACGGCAGCAGCCCGTTGCGCACGTTGATCACGTCCTCGGGCTGCCGATCCTTGATGCTCGCGAAGTCACTTCGGAAGTAGGTCACGATCTCGTCGATGTGGCGCCGTTTGAACAGGTCGGCGAGCAGCCGCCGGCAGGTCGCTCGGATGAAGGCGTCTCCATCCGGTCGGTACACGCCCGCGAAGTACCGATACAGTCGGCCGTCGATTCCAGGCGCGACGCGCGCCTCCGCGGCGATCGCGTTCGCCAACCGCGGCACGACGAGCCCGCTGTCCGCGAAGAAGCGCCGCGGATCCTGATCGACTTCCTTCTCGGCCTGCGTGCGCAGGTCGCGAATGTCTGCGACGGTGCGGGCGACACGCTCAGCGCTCATCGCATGCCCCCGTCCGCGGCAAGTCCAAGCGCCTTCGATACGGTCGCCGCGAAGTAGCTTTGAGGCTTCTCTGGAAGCCCCGCCGCTGCGCGGCTCGTCCGCAGCGCAGCCTCGATCTCGGCGCCGCTGAAGTGGCGCGCGGCGAGCGCGCACGCAAGGGAGTAGTCGATACCACTAGGCGAGCGATCGGTGAGCCCCGCCGCGTCGCGAAAGAAGCGCGAATTCAGCCGGTCGTAGAACGCGATCGCCTCAAGCAGCTTCGGCGGCAGCGAGCCGTCCCAGTTCGTGCGCTCGAAGGTCACGCGTTCGACTGCGGACGCAGGGCCCTTACGCGCGAGCGCCACTACGGCCGTGGGGAGCGGCACCATCGGCACGTGGGCCAGGTGAAAGACCGCGTCGAACCCGTAGCGCCGACCGCTTGCGTGCAGGCTGGGCGGCGCCACGACGTACCCGCCCTCGGCCTTCAGGTCGACACCAGCGAACCCGCCCAGGTTTGTGCGCGAGGAGACGCCACCCGGCGAGGTGAAGTAGAAGTGCAGACCGCCGCCACCGGTGCTCACGGTTACGGTCTCGGGGAACTTCCCAGCCTGGTGCTCGAGTTCGCCGAGCCCGTCGTCCCCGCCGTTCCTCGGGTCGATATCGACCACGGCAATGGCGCCGGTACGCAGACCGATGTTCGCGTCGGGCCACCGGCGCCAGTAGCGCTCGATCTGCGCGGAGTCGGTCGTCGCCTCGAGCAAACCCGATCGCGTGCGAGGATGCTTCGCCGCGCGGCCCCCGCAGCTCGGCTCTCCGCACGTGCAGCGCCCGGTTCTGTCCACGCTGTGCAGCGGGAATACGGCATGGCCGCGGCGCGCGTACCAGAGCGCGGCGCGGAGCATGTCCGGGCGACTTCCCGGCGCGCTCACGACGGCCCCCGCTCTTGAGGCGCTCGCTTCTTGCTGTGGAGCCAATCAAGAACGGTGGACCAGGAGAGCCGAGGCCAGGCTCCGACATCGAAGACTTCGAGCTCTCCGGCGGTGATCGCACGGCGTAGCTGGCGCTGGCCGATGCCGGTCAACCGCGATGCTTGCCGAATCGTGACGAAAAGACTGCTGTCCCGCCGTTCCATTCCGGGCCTCCTCGATTTCGATCGAAGTATCGGCCCGGTCAAAACCCTCGTTTTTGAATGAAAGTCCGGAAGCAGGAAGACTCAGGGCTGGATAGGCGCCTTCCTCGGGTCGCGCGCTCGGAACCGCCAGGTTTCGGCGATCCGCTTCGGCGATTCCGTGCGTCCTAGAGTCCAGATCAGGAGATCGGCGGTGACCACCGATGCAGTAGAAACGGGCAGATTGACCACCGGCGAACCCACGAGGAAGTCCATCAACATCTCAACAGGTGAGTCAAAGGCCGAGCGGGGCCCTTGGTGTGTCTTGCGAAGGAGGTCGCCGATCGTGAGCCACCAGACGGAACCGCGACCCTCGTCTTCAAACGGGTACTCAGCGATGCGGATTCGGTAGAACTCCTTGCGCAGTTGATCCGAAATCGCGCTCTCGAGCACGCGAGCTGCTTTCCGCATGTCCGAGAGTCTCTGTTTGCTGAGACCTCCCGCGGCGTGCGCGGCTTGGACCGCCCTTCGTGATGATTCGTCCCGACGGCTCTGGTTTTGGGCCGCAGCCACACATCCGAAGAACGATTCAAGCCACGACCGCCGCCCGCGCGCGTTCGTAGGTACGCGTCCGCGAAGGGTTCTCCATTCCCGTTTATTCCAGGGGGGGTGCGACGCAGAAACTGGAAGCTCACCGGCGAGAAAGTCGCTCAGGTTGCTGCGGTTCCGGGTGCTCTCCGGATCTCTCGGGCAACTCGGATCATTCTCGATGGCACGACGCGCCCTCGACTTCGGGCTCTGCTTCTGCCGCTCAGTCTTTTCGCCGGTGACCTTTCTCGAGACGCGGCGCCGGAACTGGGAGAGTGAGCTCTCGTAGCTCGGATCGTCCGGTTCGGCTTCGCTCAAACCCGCTTCGAACTCTTCTCGTGAAACGGTGAAGGATCCGCGCCTCTTCTTAGGCATCGGCCGCTGCTCCTGCGGCGCTCCGTGGGGGTCGGGGCAGGAGCGCGGAACAGCGCTCTCTTCGGCCTGCAGGACCTAGCCCCGACGGCAGTCTACCCGAGCGCGGACTGCATCCGTCTGGTGCGTTTCGCGGTCGAGGGAGGTCAAGGCGCCCGCGCGCTGTCTCTTCGGCGGGAGGCGATAGGCTCTGCGCCTATGGCGAAGCGTCGGCCGAATCCGCTTCGAGAGTGGCGGGAGGCGGTGGGCATGCCCAAGAACACGCTCGCGCGCATGTGCGGCGTCTCGTGGTGGGAGCTGCACCGCGTCGAGGCGGGCGAGGTTGAGCCCAGGGGCGCGCTCGTGGCGCGACTCGTGGAAGTGACTGGGCTTCCCTTCGATCGGCTGCTGGGAGCCCGTGGGCACGCTCGGCTCGAGCGCTTCCGCGCGGCGGCGGAGCCCGAAGCAAGCGGGAAGGGCGGGCGGCCGAGGGGGCCGCCGCCGTGGCCCCGTGGCGTCACGCCGGAGAATGACCCGGATGTGATGGCGTTCGTGGCCGAGCTGCGCCGTCAGAGCGTGAGCGCGCTGCGGCTTCCCGGCGCTTAGGTTGCTTTTCTACCGCGCCGGGGTGCATGCTGTCCGATAGCTGCGGTGGCTCCGCGGCCCGCTGCTTGGAAGGGGAACCTGCCATCGAGGTTCCCATGCTGCGGTTCCTGCTCTTCTCCGTCGTGCTGCTCCTACCCTCAATACCAGCATCCCGGGCCGCTTCAATCACGCTCGATCCGGTGACCGTGTGCCTCTGGATCCCGCGGCCGGGGAACATCGACGATCGTGCGGCGCATTGCCCGAACTTGGATACACGCGACGCGGGTTCTCGAGCAGCAGTACTCTTCGATCTTTCGGGAATCCAGCCGTCCGAGATAGCATCGATCACGCTCGAACTAACGCATATCCCGGGGTTCACCGGCGATTTCGGGAGGTTCCCCTCCGTGGTCGAGGCAGTCGCTGGCCTAGAACTTGGATCTCCTCTCGATCCGTTTATTTATACAGAGAGCGCAGTCGCGCCGTTCACACCGGAGCGTGGGGTGTGTAACCCAGTTTCGATCTCCTGCCCCACGATCACTACAGCATGGAATATAGACGAGCGTGGCGATCACCCTGTGTTGCTTGGGGGATTTACACCCCCATATGGATTCCCTCGATGGGCCGGAGCGCTCTCCGTCGCTGACGTTGCGTTAGTGCTTGAAGAATCGCCGTTCTTGCAGCTGACCCTCATACGCGGTGGCGCTCAATACGGTTTCAACGGATTTGACGACGGCCGTGCCTACCCCCCAACCTTGACGGTGGTTCTAGTTCCGGAGCCCAGCACCGCGAGTCTCGTGGCACTCGGTCTGCTGGTGCTCGTCGCATCTCAGAGGCGCGTGTCGGAGCCAGCGAGCGCAGCGCGATAGTGAGGAACAGCGGGGCGCTCGACACCGCGTGCTCTTCGGCGTCCTCGGGGGCCATGTGCCTTCCTCGCACATATCCGTTGACTGCCCTCGGAACGGCATGGGACCGTCGGCTGAGAGGAACTCATATGCAGGTGCAAACGGCGCTTTGTTGGACTTCCGCTCTCGTCGCGTTCGCTCAATTGGCTTCAGCACAGCCGCAGCTCACGCTGACACCCTTGGTCGTGACAAGCCAGGAGTGGGCCGGCGCCGGCCCTTGCGGTGCAGGTGGCGCGCTTGGATCCGGAGGAGCCTCGGTCCCCGTAACGCTCCATCAGGTTTGCTCGGGACAGGACTTCTCCCTGACGATGCTATCCGCCAACACTGACGGGAAGCTGGTGATGTCCTTTGATGGCTCGACCATTTCTGGAGGCGCGCAGCTCACAGGAACTATCGGCGTGACGATCGACGTACCTCGGACAGTTGTGGTGGGTCCGACCTACCTCCCAACGACTGCGCTCGTCTTTGTTACCTCGATGGATGCCGCCATTCCGGTGGGTACGGCGCAGTTCAGGTTGAACTTGTTTTTTTCCCAGCGGCAATGACCTTCTTTACAGCACTGCATTAGGTGGAATTCTGGCCGCGGATTACGTTGGCGCGTTTGCGAATTTCAACAACCGTCTCGGTGATGACTTCGAGCCGCGAAGTTCCGATCTCTTTTCTTACGTTGCTGGCGATCATCTCACGACGAAACTGAGAATTATTCTTGCATACGATTCGAGCACCGGAGTTGACCAGATGCCTAACGCGGGGAACGGCACCGCCACGGTCGAGCTTTTCTACTTGCCCGAGGCTTCGCTCTCGAGTTCGCTGCCGGCGAGCATGGGACTTCTCGCTGCGATGTCCTGGTGGAAAGGAGCGCGAGCGAACTGAGCCCGGATTGCCACCTGCTCGACCGCGCGGACCAGCTCGGGGACGCGGTGGTCGAGCACCTCGCGAGCGCGCTCATGCTCGTCTGCATGGCGCGCCGGCGGCGGCGTCCGGGATCTAACGGGACCGGCGCAGGTCAGCGCCGATCATGGCGAGCGCGACTCCGAACAGCAGCCCGGCGCCTGGCTCCGGTACTACGCCCGCATGAAAGCCCGTGACCGGGGCGTTTAGCAGGTCGGGGTAGTAGGCATTCGCCGAGTAGTGGGCCATGTCCACCGCCGCGAGATCCTCGAGCGGCCCCGGCCGGTAGAGGTAAGGAAACTCCCCGTAGGGCGCCGTGAGGACGAACGCGACCGCGAACGGCGGCCCGGTGGTCGGCGGATAATTGAGGCCGTTGAAGCGGATGTAGTTCGCGTCGGTGCTGAGCCTGATCGACTCGACCAGCGGTCCGGCAATGTTCCCGTTCCGACGCACCGACAGATAGAGCGACGTGACCGTCTCGAGCTCGGCCTGCTCGACTCCACCGATCGCGAGCTTGACCGACGCGACCGGCAGATCCCAGACGGACGTGAAGTACCCTTGAGTTTCGTAGATCAATTGGCGGCTGGGCTCCATGAACGCCAGCGTAGGGTCGTACTCGACCACGCCTGAGAATCCATCGCCGGCGAAGTCGATGCGCAGCGCCTCAGCGTGCGCTGCCGACAGGAGCACGGCGAGAATGAATACCAGCCTCATAGAGCCTCCGTTCGCTATCCCCCAGAATCCCATCCTACACCTAAACGTCGCGCATGCTCTGCAGCGCGCGGCACGTACCGGGTCACGCGGCCTCCGGCGGGCCGACTTCTTCGCGCGCGGCGCTTTCGGCCTCGAGCGCGGCGCCTTGGTCGGCCAGGGCCTCGAGCGCCTCGCGGATCGCCTCGTCGACGTGCTGCTGGCACACCGTCGCCTGCGACTCCGCCGCGACGAGCGGGGCCACGCGCGACGGCACGCCGAGGAGCCGCGTGCGGACGTTGCTCACGAGCCAGGTCCACATCGCGACGCTCTCGTCCAGGTCGACGAAGCGGCCCTGCTTGATCGCGAGGTCGAGCTCGGCAGTGCGAGCCTGGGCGTGGCGGAGGCGGCGGAGGCTCTCGTCCTTGGTTGGAAGCCCGTCGGGAGTGGGCGGCAGCGCGGCGGCGGAGCCCGAAGCGAGCGGGAAGGGTGGGCGGCCGAGGAGGCCGCGTGCTCGAGCTCGAAGTGCTCGGGGTCGAGCTGCGCCGTCGCTGAGTGTCCGGGTGTGTCCGGTCCCGTCCGCTGGCGCTCTTTTCCGTCGCAAATAGCGCGCGTGTGACTGTCCGCGTCCGAATTCACCCCCGGGGCCCCCCTCACTGGGGGGGGGCGCTTGCCCGGTGGCTCCTGGGTGCCGTCTGCCGCCGTCGTGTGTGCCGGATTTCGCGCTATTCCGCACCGTGCCGAATGCTACGGTGCAAGATCAGGGTCTTCCTCGCTGTTAGGGGCCGTTGCGTGCAGTCACTTGGTTGCCAGTTTCATCAACGCTAACGCCGCGATCCCGCTCCCGTTAAGCAGCGACGCGCTGGGCTCGGGGACGGGAATTGGCTTACAGCAAACGATCGGGAGGACTTGGGTGCAGGTCGCCTGAGTGATCTTGCCGAGATGATCCGCTGTCAGTCCAAAATTCGATCCGCCGTCCGACCACGCTTTGCAGTTGAAGTTACTGGCTGGCTCATTGCCATTGTCGCCCCGCAGGAGAGACTCGGAGTCAAATCCGTATGTGGCGAGTACATCGACTCTCGTCGGTCTAATCCACCCCACCAGCGGACCCGGCGCCGGAGAAGGCGGCGTGACGCTGTCCAGAAACTCGTTCGTCTTGCACATCCGAGCCTGGGCCCCGAAGTCGACTTGGCAGGCGTTCCTGTAGGTCAGCACTCCCTGCCCACCGTTGAAGGTGTTCGAGCTGAAGCCAACGAACTGGAATGGGGCCGGTGCTTGGGCGTTAACCGGGGTTGCGAGAGTGCCGACCACCGTCGCCATGAGCACCGCCAAGTTGAGCCGCATGGGTGCCTCCGAAGTTAGACCCTAAGCGCCATCTTCTCACAGTTTGAGTGCGAGCAACAAGAACAGAACAGCGCCCATCCGCACGGCGCAGCTTTGCGTTGCATGGAAACGCCTTGGAGCCATGCGGGCCACCACCCATCGTGATGCGTAACCGTTTCGTACCCGGTGTTCCTTCCCGCGATTTCACCCTCCCGGGCCTCGAAGTCAGAGTACGATTGATGAGGAGGACAGTGGGCCCATATGAGATGGATACTGCTATCGCTCGTTGCACTGGCAGCGTTCTCTTGCGTGAGCATCGACATTCAACCGCTCGGCAGGGGCGACTTCATTGTGCTGGGAGAGGGAGGGACTAGCTCACCGAGGGTGATGAGCAGGATGATCGCTGCCGCGAATGAATTCTGCGCACAATCGGGGAAATCAGCGGTAGTCGGAGACTATCAGGTCGAGGGCGGTGCGATCGCAAGTGGGCCTGGTTTCTACGCCGGGAAAAACGCAGGCGGTCAGCTCCGCTTTCACTGCGAGTAGGAGTTCAACAGCGCGCCAAGTTGCTCCGCGCGTGGTCAGTGCGGTGACCCGCCGCGAAAGCTGAGCCAGTGCAATCAGCGTCGGCCGCCCGCAAGGGCAAGGAGGCTGACGGTGAGCAGCATGGAGCTGGAAGGCTCACTCCTCCTCGTCCTCATCGAGATTGCCCCAGTGGCTGTCATTCGCATCGCGGCCAGTGAACGGGTTGATGTCGTGATGCTTGGGCTCCTCCTGCGTCCCACGCCAGTCGTAATAGAATCCTGGCGGTGGATTCGGATGCTGTTGCGCTGGCGCATGCGTGTCCCACGGCACGCTCGTGCCCTCGCACTTGCCCATGATCACCGGCCCGATACAGCCCGCGCTTACTGCGCCCGCGCTTCCGATGAGCAACACCATCCCAATCAGTAACGTTCGCATGATCGTGCTCCTCTCGGCCATCATGATACTCACTTCGACACCACAATCAGCCCTGGCTCGGGGCCGTCCGAGAGCGCACTTTCCCGCCGCAAACATCGCGCGCGTGACTGTCCGTGTCCAAATTCACCCCGGGGGCCCCCCTCACCGGGGGGCGCTCGCCTGGTGCCGCCTGGGTGCCGTCTGCCGTCGTCGTGTGTGCCGGATTCCGCGCTATTCCGCCCCGTGCCGAACGCTACGGCGCAAGCTCCGGGTCTTCCTCAGTGTTAGGGGTTGTTGCCAACGTGGGGGTCGCGGGTTCGAGTCCCGTCTCGTGCTCCAGTTTTCTTGAAGGCCCGCCCCTCCGTGCCAACGTGCGTGAGACACCTGAGTAGCCCGAGTTTTCTGTAGAGGGCGTCTTGGGAGCTTACGATGGCGTTCATGACGGAGTCGAGAGACACCGAGGTGCCGGCGAAGGTCCGGCGGCGACGGTTTACG